>NZ_JBGJZO010000005.1:162386-233404 GCF_042610485.1 Paenibacillus oryziterrae
GTTCGTTGGAGCATAAGCATCGTTAGCAACTACTTCGCAATCCGCCCGAAAGGGCGGTATCCCTTCCGGGACGTCACACAAAGCCTTCCTTCGGGAAGGCTTTTGTGCGTTCCGGAGGGGGAGAACCCCCGCGGGTTCGTTGGAGCATAAGCATCGTTAGCAACTACTTCGCAATCCGCCCGAAAGGGCGGTATCCCTTCCGGGACGTCACACAAAGCCTTCCTTTCGGAAGGCTTTTGTGCGTTCCGGGGGAGAGAAACCCCGCGGGTTCGTTGGAGCATAAGCATCGTTAGCAACTACTTCGCAATCCGCCCGAAAGGGCGGTATCCCTTCCGGGACGTCACACAAAGCCTTCCTTTCGGAAGGCTTTGTGCGTTCCGGAGGGAACAGTCTACATCCGGTCCGGCAGCGGCAGACCAAGCACCTGGAGCGCATCACCCAGAGTTTCAGAGAATGTATATGTCAGCCAGATCCTGAAATCCACGCTTTCGGACTTCCCTTTGAGAATCGGACATTGGGAATAGAAATGATTGAACAAGGAGGCAAGTGTAAAAGCATAATTGCAGATTGAGCCTGGCGTCAGTTCTTTGCCTGCCAAAAAGAGCGTATCCTGCCATGTGCTTAAATGTCTTAAAAGCGCAGCTTCTGCTTTATCCAGTTCCTGCGGGAATAACGGGAGTTTGGTATGTCCGGGAAAATCTGTTTTAGTCAATACACTTTTCGCACGCGCATAGGTATACAGTAAATACACACCCGTGTTCCCGGATATTTCTGTAGCCTGTCTGAAATCAAAAATAATTTCGGTTCCCAGATTGAACCGGAGCAGATAGTAGCGGATGGCCGCAGTAGCGATCAGCCGGCTGGATAGCCCGCTTTTATCAGGACGTGTATCTTCAATAACCTGTTCCATGAGCTGCACGAGATCGGTTACTTTAACGCCTATACCTTGCCGCCCCGACATGGCATAGGAGCTTTTGCCGTCAGAGGTATCAATGCCTAGTTCTGCGGCGGAAGCTGGACTCAGCGAAACCACACCATAGCTTACATGGTTCAGTTGCTCTGCCTGACAAGTATATCCAAGCGCTCCTAAGGCCATCTTCACCATCTGCTGGGGGTATTCCTGTCTGTAATCAATGACATTAATAACCTTATCCGCCTGGCCAAAAGCCTGCTTAAGCCCTTCCTTTCCTGTAGTCCATAAGCCCGCTGTGAATTCGTTGTACAAAAAGTCTTTATCCAGCAGTCCGAATTTCCATAGATGATAAGCGATATCCTTGGCGGTATACGTTAAAATGCCATTCGACCGTACCAGCACTTTATCCGCGTTGTGCTCATCAGTATCTGTTTCTCCACGGGTCTCTGTGACCGCCTGTTTCAGCACCCAGCAGCCAGCCAGCTTTCCTTCCTGTTCCTGCACAAACACAGGTAATTGCTGCAGCAGCTCAAAAGCAGATTCCCAAAATCCTTCCCTTACGATGCTGCTCTCCCATACCAGCAGATCATAATTGATACCAAATCCTTTCATTTCCTCGACATGCTCTTTTACGATTCTTTCGGCGACAAGGGTCCCGAGCCAGGCTTCGTTGCCGCCGCCGTTTTCAAGCCCATGAAGAATATCTACACGCTTGACGGTCATACCCGGATCTGCCGCGTACACCTTATTGACACTGGAATAAAGGTCCCAGCAATAATCGCCAAAACGTTCATGTTCACCCTGAAGGTCCACATGCAGCAGCCCAACTACCGTGTCAGCCAGTTGATTGCCCAAATCGTCAATATAATTATGAACCTCTACGTCATACCCCGTTCTTTTCAAAATCTGCACCAGTGTGTCTCCGATACAAGAATTTCTCAGATGGCCTATGTGCATCGATTTGTTCGGGTTCACTGAAGTATGCTCGATAACGATTTTTTCTCCGGAATGATCCGGCAGTTCGAAGGTGCTCTCGGCCCATACCCGCCAGTTCACGAACAGATTGATAAACCCAGGAGCCGCAACTTCAACCTTTTGAATAAGGCCGCCGATCAATCCCTTCTGCTGAAGCTCAGACTGAATCAGACCAGCGACAACTAGGGGGGACTTGCGAATAGATTTCGCGAGCTGCATGGCGATGCTGCTGGAATAATCACCATTTTCGGCATTAGCCGGCTGTTCGATAAGCACTCTAATATTGCTGATTTCCGGGATGTCCAGATTCGTCAGTACGGTATGCACGCTTTGCTCTAATTGGTTTCTAATCCGTTGACCGATCATTGAAAAGACCTCCTTTAAAATGCAAAAAAGCCCCGTCTCCAAAGAGACGAGGCTGCTAACGCTCGCGGTACCACTCTCGTTGCTAAACGGGGAAGCTTAGCCACTCTACGGGTTAACGGCCCTCTGCCGGAGCTTCCTACTGAGGTTCAGAAGCCCATCTCCCGGGTGCGCTTCACTGCGTTGGTCCGTACCGGCTTTCACTCTTCCGGCTCGCTGTAGACTGGATCCCCGCAATTACTCTCCCGATCATCGATTGTATATATTTTTTCTAGTATAGCTAATTTTACGGAGAAATCAATAGCAGCCCGAATCTCTTAATAGTTGTTCTAGTAAAAAGATTCCACCCGCACTCCTTATGTCCACACCGTCAGTCCTACACCGTTATATACCTAGAATCTCCCTGATATCCTGCTCGGTTAAGCTGGATAAGGCTTCCTGACCCGGCTGGATCACTTCATCGATCAGATTGATCTTCTTCTGCTGCAGCTCGAACATTTTATCCTCGACAGTGCCACGGGTGACAAGGCGGATCACCTGCACGACATTTTTCTGCCCGATCCGGTGGGCCCGGTCCGCAGCCTGTTGTTCGACGGCAGGATTCCACCACAAATCGTAGAGAATTACCGTGTCCGCTCCGGTCAGATTTAGTCCGGTTCCGCCCGCTTTTAACGAGATAAGGAACAGGTCACGTTCACCTGCATTAAATTGGTTGCACAGTTCCACCCTCTTAGGGGCAGGTGTCTGTCCGTCCAGATAGAAATAAGGAATATCCTGAAGTGTGAGTTCCTGTCCGATCAATTCCAACATTCCGGTGAATTGTGAAAAAACAAGCATCCTTTTACCCGCACTGCGGCATTCCTCAATAATCTCCAGCAGCTGTTCCATTTTCGCTGAACTGCCCGTATATCCTTCTACGAACAAAGAAGGATGGCAGCATAGTTGGCGAAGACGGGTCAGGCCGGCCAGGATTTTGATCCGGTTGCTCCCTGCATCCTCGCTGTTTAAATGGCGGAGTGCTTCCTTTTTAAGTCTGGCAAGATAAGCTACGTACAGCTTCTTCTGTTCCGGAAGCAGTTCGGAAGCTTGAAGCGATTCGATCTTGTCCGGAAGTTCCTTCAGGACATCCCGCTTCAGTCTGCGCAGCAGGAAGGGACGGATTTTTCGGGCGACCGTTTCTCTCGGCAGATCGTGGAATTCTTTTTTGCCGGGAAGCAGGTTAGGAAATACAACGCCATAGATAGACCAGATATCTTCAAGGGCGTTTTCTACCGGTGTCCCGGTTAGGGCAAAGCGATAGCGGGCCTGGAGTAATTTGACGGATTGGGCCGTTTGTGTGACGTGGTTCTTGATCGTCTGCGCTTCGTCCAGAATAAGTGTATGGAACAATTTCTTGGCATATATTGCGATATCCCGCCGGAGCAGGGGATAAGAAGTAATGATGATATCTGCCCTTGCGGCATTCTGAAGAATCTTTCCCCGGTCCGCAGCGCTTCCGTCGGCAATAACCGCCTTAATCTCAGGTGTGAACTTGTGCAGCTCGTTTAGCCAGTTATAGACCACAGAAGCAGGCGCCACAATAAGCGCGGGAACGCCATCTTTCCGGATGGCCGGAAGCTCAGAGAGCAGGAAGGCGATACTCTGCATTGTTTTTCCCAGGCCCATATCATCCGCCAGAATCCCTCCAAACCGGTAATTCGCCAAAGTCTTCATCCACTGGAAGCCATACTCCTGATAGTCCCTGAGCACAGGGGCAAGGCTGTCCGGCACAGGGAAATCCAACCGGCCCGGATCCTGCATGTTATCGAGAAGTCTGCGCAGGCTTTTGCCGATGGTTACGGCATCCCCTCTTGCAGCATCGGCTGCCAGATGTAATCCCCGGGACAGAGGCAGAGAAAACTGCTTGCCGGTGATCTCGTTTCTATGGATGCCTACTTCATTCATGAACGAGATGATTTCCAGGAATTCTTCCGTATCCAGAGGCAGGAGCGCCCCATCCGGAAGCCGATAGTATCTGCGTTTTTCCTGGAGGGATTTCAGGACCTTCTGGATTTCGGATTCGGGAATACCGACGATGTCGAATTTGAATTCCAGCCAGTCTGTTTTCTCGTTCCAGCTCAGGGTAGCTGTCGGAGGAGATGAACCTTTATAGAATCGTGCTTTTACAGCAGTGGTCGCATAAACATCAAGATGTGGTTCAAGTAGCGGAACCGTATGGTACAGGAAGTCATATTCGGCGTCTTCGCCGCTCAAATAATATCCGCCTTCCGTCTGTACGATGGTGTCTTGCTCCATCAGATCCAGAATCCGTCGCTCCTTGTCTGTATCCCGCACAAGAATTAACGAATTTTCACGTGACTGTCTTTTCTCGTCGAGAGGATTGATCACAATATCACCATATTGGAACTCAAGTCCAGCCAGTAGCCGGTCCTTCAAACGGTCGAGATAGAGCCGCGCCGTCAATGGAGATTGAATGATACGCTTAGAAATACTGTCCGATATCGTGACATGCCCGATCTGTTTAAGACCGGGAACCACCTTATCCATAAAAGATTCCATCTGCTCAGGCATGATGCCGATGCCATCCCTACGGGAATTCTCCAGCATAGCCTGCACTCCGGCAAGACGCCTGCAATCTTCTTGCGGCAGTTTCAGCAGTTGACCATCGGATACAATAAATCCGTAATCCGTCATGATTACCATGGCGTCCAATCCCTCAACATCCAGATGATATCCAGCTTCTGCATACTCGGCAGACTTAAGCTGAAAGCGGACCGGAGGTTTCTTCGCAGTCACCTGAATACCTTCAACCCATTTATCACCTTGCTGTATATAAGTAAGAGGTGCCCTAGTAAGCGCCGGGAGTAAAGAATCCCAGAAATACGGAGGCACCGGCAGCAACCGCTCACCTCCTGGTACAGCAGATCCGAAGTTGGCGCCGAAGCTGTAACGGTACATTTGCTCGTTGACTACGATTTCGATCAGCTTCTGGAGTATGTCATTGTCCTCTTTAGCAAAGCTGTGCATGGAAGGTTCATAGACAAATTGCTTAGAGAATTCATAGGCTTCCCCGCGCTGGACACTCAGGAGGAAGGCACGGATTTTAGGCACAATGTAGGAGCGTTTCAGCCCGATTTTGAATTCTATGCCAAACATGCGGTTACCGGATTCTAATGTAAAAGGCTTGCAAGTCCATGCCACAGAAAGGGGTTCCCGATTATCGACAAAAGTTCCGGTCCCGCTGGGACGCGGCCGGCTGGTTCCGAACATGCCCAGCATACCGTCTACCAGGTGTTGATCGCGTGAAAAGCCTGCATTAGAGCTAGCAGTCTGGCCTTCTCCTTTTTCACTGTTCTGCAGGTCGAGAACGGTAATCAGGAGAGCTGCAATATGGGTGCAGAAAGGACCTCCCTGATAATAGTCAGGACACGTGCAGGCGGCCCTTACATCTCCATCGCTATCGATCACAGCCCGAACATTGTAGCAGCTCTCCCCCAGGACATCGGCTTCGTAACGCGAAGGTTCAGAAATCTCATCCGTATCGGCATACAGCACTGTTACTCTTCCGGCCTGATAATAAGCGAGGCCTTTGTCAAAAGCAATGTTGCCGCACAGCAGCTTAATAACCCTTTCCGAGACACTGAAGCCCATAACATGACCCATCCTTTAATTTATAATCTCATGTACATCCGGCTTGTATAGCGTTTTATCAGCACCTGTAACTCTATACATTAACGCCGGAAGCATGTAAAGCTTGTCCTCATGTAATTCTCCATTTCCTGATCATCGGCAGACTCTTTTGGTTCAACACTATAATGATCTCGCTCAATGGGGGGTGGAGAATACTAAATCAATATAGCACTTCTAATGGGTAAGTCAATTCCGGAGCCCGTTGACAAAATGCCGGGATAGGCATAGTATTTTGAACGGAAAAGCGCAGGGACAACATCTTGTGCGGATACGCAATTGACAATCATGAAGCGGAGAATGAAATTATGGCACTTACAACATTAAGTATCTTTTTAATCGCTATTTCAGCGGGAATCATCGGTTCCGTTTTGGGGCTGGGCGGGGGGATTATCGTTACTCCTGCATTAACGCTGCTCTTCGGGGTAGATATTAAATTTGCGATCGGGGCAAGCCTGATTTCCGTAATCGCTACATCGAGCGGAGCGGCAGTTGCGTATATCCGGGATAAAATCACGAATGTGCGTGCCGGAATGTTCCTGGAGATAGCTACAACGACCGGGGCGATAACCGGAGCATTCCTGGGCGGAATATTTGCCCCGCAGGTTTTGTATATCGTCTTCGCTGTCTTGCTGCTCTATTCGGCACTGAACATGCTCAAGAACCGAAACAGCGAGCTGCCGGAGGGTGTAGAGATGCATCCGGCATCACAGAAGCTGAAGCTCGCGGGAAGTTATTATGATAAGGCCCATAAACGGGAGATTTCCTATAATGTAGGAAATGTTTATGGAGGTTTTGGCGTGATGTACGGAGCGGGTGTGATTTCGGGTCTGCTCGGCATTGGGAGCGGAAGTTTCAAGGTGATGGCGATGGATATGTTTATGAAGCTGCCAATGAAAGTTTCGACGGCGACCAGCAATTTTATGATGGGTGTCACAGCGGCGGCGAGCGCGGGAATATATATGCTGCGCGGTGATATTGACCCGGTAATCTCGGCTCCTGTAGCTTTGGGCGTTCTTCTCGGAGCTACGCTTGGATCAAAGATTATGCAGCGCCTCAAGAATCAGACGATCCGTAAGCTATTTATACCGGTGCTGATTTATGTAGCGGTGCAAATGATCGTACAGGGAGTGAGATTATAATGGAGGGTGTAAAAGAAACCGCGGTTAGCCGGATTGGCGAAGTGGAGCTCATCGTGAGCAAGGTGCTGCGGATTGGCGTATTGATCAGTGCCTCGGTTATTCTGTTAGGCCTGCTGAAGCTGCTGGTGACCGGAGTAGGAGGATATCCTGAAGGGACGTATCCGGTAACGCTCGGCGGGATGCTACAAGGAGTGGCTGATTTCAAGGCTGTAGCCATTATGCAGAGCGGATTATTCCTGCTTATCTTAACCCCGGTGCTGCGGGTCGCTTCGTCTCTGGTGGTCTTCCTTAAAGAAAAAGACTATTTATATGTAGGAATTACATTAATCGTCTTCTGTATTCTCATTATTAGCTTCCTGCTGGGCAAGGCTGCTTAATTAACAAAGGGTGTTTCCCAAGCCGTTCGAAGCGGCTGCAGGAACACCCTATTTTTAATGGAAATACAAGAAACGATACTGCGATAATTTATTTAAGGCGTTCAATCCCTGGAGCACTGATGCCGTGCATAATGAACTGTATGGTAAGCTCAATTTCCTTCTCGTCATCCCAGTCCTTCTCGGGCAGCAGCAGCAGCCGGGCAAGTAGGAAGCCGACAATGGAGGAAACGGAGAAGCGGATGACGGCAGACGTCGGTACATCGATAACCGCACCTTTTTCCTTAAAATGCTCGACAATCTCCTCGACCCTCTCCACCACTTTGCTAAGTATGTGCTCCATAAAATGTTCCCGCAGTACAGGCTGGAAAGGGATCTCCTGAATCAGGATCTTGATGATTTTAAAGTTCTTGCGGGCAAATTCAAGCCGGTTAATCGTAAAGGCACGCAGGAAGTCCTCGTAGCTGTCAAAAGGCATTTCCAGAATCCCGTTGAAGTTCCTCATAACGAAAGGGGCAATCATCCGGCTCATGGTGGGTCCGATGATCGACAGCAGCAGGTCTTTTTTCGTTTTGTAGTATCGGAATATAGTCCCTTCTGCGACGCCGGCCTTCTGGGCGATTTCACTTGTAGCCGCAGCTGAGAATCCTTTTTCGGAAAAAACCTCGATTGCCGCCTGCATGATGGACATCTGCTTTTCGGTCATTTTCTCTTCTTTGCCGATGGATATAAGCTCTTCGATCCATGCATCTTCTGTATTCTTATCGTATTTATTCACATGTTGCTCGGCCATACGGCAACCCTCCAGACATCTTTCTGCTCTGTTATATTACCACAGCCCGAGACAAGTTTACATTTTGCGGTGCTTTCTCAGGGCCAGTACGTTCAGCATCATAAACAGCAGGGAGAAGCCAATTAACACGTAGACATTGAGTGCAATGGCATCCCAGCCTTTGCCGCGAACCATAACATTCGTTAGTGCCTCGGCCCCATAATATAGAGGTGTCGCCAGACCAACCCGTTGCAGCCACAGCGGTAAGGTGTCCATCGGGAACAGGCCGCTGAGGAAGATCTGTGGAACAATAATCAGCGGGATGAACTGGATCATCTGCAGCTCATTAGCTGCGAATGCGGACAGTAAGGTTCCCAGAGTAAGGGCCGTCATGGACAATAGCAACGTCATTAGCAGTACATAACCGAAGCTTCCGGTCATTAGGATACCAAGCACCTGAATGGAGAACCAGGAGATCAATAATGCCTGAAATACGGTGAAGATCCCGAAACCGCAGACATAGCCGATTACAATCTCCCATCTCTTTAGAGGTGTAGACAGCAAGCGTTCCAATGTACCCGTTGTTCGTTCGCGCAGGAAGGATACACCGGCAATCAGGAAGACGAAGAAGAAGACGAAAACTCCGATCATAATAGGGCCAAAACGGTCGATGGTCTTCATATCCGCAGATCCATAAAGATAGTCGATGACCGGCTGAACCTTACCTTGGGAAGAGGGGATAAGATCCTGAGAGGCCTGTTCAAGCGTCTGCATAACTGCGCGGTTCGCCGTCGGGTTGCTGCCTTCCAGCAGGACTTTCGGCGAAACTCCGTCCATCGTGATTAGGGCATCAATATCCCCGTTCTGCAAGGCTTTAGAACCAAGCTCAGCCGTGGAATAATCCGTTACGTTAGCGTCATAGCTTTCGAGCGATGCGGTAAGTTTAGCTGCTCCTCCGGACACGCCAATGTTCGGTTCATAAGCATTACCATTAAAGACGAGGCTCATTAGACTCAGGACTAGCAGGGGAGCGATGAACATCAGCGCCATCGTTCTTTTATCATGAATAAATTGCTGAAGGATACGAAGGGTAATAGCCCGGATTCTCATGAACGTACACCTCCATAATATAGAAAGGCCTCTTCAATCGAAGTTGTCCCTGTAGCCTGTAATAATCCCTGCGGAGTATCCACTGCTAGAAGTTTGCCGTCCCGGATCATAGCAAGCCGGTCACATTTCTCCGCTTCATCCATTACATGTGTAGTCAGCACAATCGTAGTTCCTCTCTTATTGAGTGCTCTCAGCTCATCCCAGATGGATTTGCGAAGTACCGGATCAATCCCGACAGTCGGTTCGTCCAGAATCAAGAGCGGAGGTTCGTGCAGCAGGGCAATGGCCAGTGAGAGGCGGCGTTTCATTCCTCCTGAGTATTGACCGACACCTTTACGTAAATGATCCTGCAGATTTACAAGCTCCATGACTTCCTGAATCCGTTGTGTCCGCTTAGCCCCCTTTAAACCATACAGGGATGCGAAAAACTCCAAGTTTTCTTTAGCGCTAAGCTCGGTGTACAGTGCATCCGACTGTGCCATGTAACCCATTTGCTGAAGCATAGCCAGTTTGGGGATTTGGACTCCCAGAACATGGATCTCACCTGAGGAAGCAACATCAATACCTGTCAGAAGCTTAACGAGTGTTGTTTTGCCGGAGCCAGAGGGGCCCAGAATGCCAAAGGTTTCAGCTTGTTCTACTTGAAGCGAAATTTGATCTAGTACTACTTTGCTGCCAAATGATTTGCCGACATGATCTGCCTTAATGACCGGAGCAGCGTTTATCATCATAATCTCCTCGATTCTTAAAATGAGTGAGTACTCACTCATAATATAACGTATTTTATCCTTAATGTAAATAAATCCGCATAAAAATAATAAGTTAATATTTCCATTACATTCCTCTGCAACGCCTTTGACAATTGTAGCTGAAAATAAGAGAAGCAGTTACCTAGATGAAAAGGGTGAATATATTGAAAAACAGTAAATGGTTAAGCACAGCTTTGGCTTCCGCACTTCTCGTTACAGCAGGAGCAGCCAGTGCATCAGCAGCAAGTGTTAGTGGCAGTGCGAAAACTTCGGCTAACAGTAAAACAACGATATCTGCTGTTGCAATCAAGGAAGGTTCCGTTTCTTGGACAGTTAACGGAGCATCCGCCACCTTCAATACCATTGACAGCGGCGGTTACAAGTTGTATTCGCTGAGCCAGGTAGCGGGCAAACTGGGAGCTTCCTTAACAGTTGGAGCAACCGGCATCGAACTGAGCGATATCAGAGGATTACATACCCTTCAATTAAAAATAGGCTCCAAAAGCTTTCAGGCAGACGGTGTTCAAGGAACCTTCACTGTAGCGCCAGTAGTATATAAAGGTAAAACGTATGTTGAGCTGACCAAGCTGGTGAACGGCCTTGGTGGTGAAGTGCAAGTGAAGCCTAATGCCATCACAAACCCTGCTCGACTTGCCGGTGAATTCGATACCCTCCACTGGACTGCCGATGGCAGCATCATTGCGAACCGTGAGGATTCCGAGGCTCTGCAGCTTGTCAAATTCACTACAACTCCGGGTTACTATGATACATTCTCAACCGACGCACGTGCTGTTGATTTCACAGTATCTCCAGACCAACAATGGGGCGCTTTCACCGATGATACAGGTCATCTGAATCTCATTGATCTCTCCTCCGGTATCATTAAGGTTCTTGGCAGCGACACTTCGGTAAAGACTGACCTTGTATGGTCCCAGGACGGAACAATAATTTACTTCGTCCAAGGAGACAAGCAAGAGAAAATTTCACAAATTGCGGTTGCCAGCGGGACGGTAACTGAGTTGCTGGTTGACAAAGTAGAGAATAAATCCGACTTGCGGATTTCCGCTGACGGCAAAACAGCAGTATATATTGTCAATGTAACCGGGGTTGCTAAAAATGATGCTGATAGCACAGAGGATTCCCTGTCTGTTGACTTCAGTAAGGCAGGCGGACAACTCTTTAAGCTGGATCTTGCCACTAAGGATGCGAAACCGGCAGCATTGACTACCCTTGCGGATAACAAGCTGTATCCGGAAATCCTGGCAGACAACAGCGTGGTATACCTGAGTGCTGATCCAGATGGTAAGGTCCTCAACACATTGAAGACTGTAAAAACGGATGGAACACTCGCTGACTGGAGTCTTGATATCGAGGTGGTCTGGTCCGCAAAAGTTAGCAGCGGCCTGGTTGTTGCTGGCACAGCTACTGACGGCAGCACACGGATTTATGCCCTTACACCAGCTGGAGTGAAAACAGAACTGTACCGCACTACAACGGGCATCGATGAAATCGCAGTATCCCAGGACGGCAGCAAATTGGCGGTAGTTATTGAAGGTAAGCTTTCGGTCATCCAGAATGCCAAAGCTGTACAGCTTTCGAAATAAGAACGTTCCTAAACAACGGATATACCATTACAAAAATACGGCACGACAGCCGAGAGGAGATTCATTAAATGAATATTTTTAGAAAATTCACGGTAACAGCACTCACAGCCGTTATCGCAGCAACAGCTTCGTTTGCGGGGTTTGCAGCAGCAGCGGATTCATTAAGCGGTAAAATTACGGTCAATGGCTCAACGGCACTTCTGCCGTTGACGCTTCAAGCCGCTAAAGAATTTCAAAAGCTTCATCCAAAAGTGAAAATCGCCGCTTCCGGTAAGGGTTCCGTTACTGGGCCGCAAGCCGTAAAGAAAGGGATTGCTGACATTGGTGCTTGCGACTGGGATGCGAGCATTGACGTTCCAGGCTTCAAAGCTTTTGATGGTCAGGTTGCGAATAAAGTGGCTGTCATTCCTTTTGCAACAATCGTTAACAAGAACGTAGGTGTAGACAACTTGACTACTGAGCAGCTTAGAGGCATCTTCTCCGGCAAAATCACGAACTGGAAAGAGGTAGGCGGTTCGGATGCCGATATCGTTGTCATTACCCGCGCATTTGGATCCGGTACCCGCGTTAACTACCAGGCTAAAGCCCTTGGCGGCGGCGATATCGTGAAGAAAGAGAAGAACTATAAAGAAACCGGATCGAGCGGTGATATGAAGACTGCTGTAAGCACAACTCCGAACTCCATCGGATACATTGACCTTGTATATGTTAGCGGTGATGTGAAAGCCGTGAAATTCAATGGTGTTGCTGCTACTACGGATAATGTTATTAACGGAACATACAAGATCTGGGCATACGGTTACTTTATGACTAAAGGCCAGCCAACAGGTGCAACTAAAGAATTTATCTCTTATATCCAAAGCAAGAAGTTCCAACAAGGTTCACTGAAAAAGCTTAAATTCATTCCGATTTCGGCTATGAAATAATACAGCTATCCAATTCTATACTGAACGGCAGCAGCGGCCAGTCCCGGATTCTAAGGGAGTGGCCGCTCACAGGAGGGAAAGTCATGGGGTCACCGGTTCACAGTCTGGCAGCCCGGGCGAACGGGAGTGCCAAAGAAGATTTGGCAGCTCAGAAGCGCCATAAGCGGCACATGGCCGGCAACATTTTTTTCAGATATTATTTCTTGTTCAGTATCTTGGCGCTTTGTTTTGTGCTGGGTCTCGTAATTTTATTCATCGGTAAAACAGCGCTGCTTCTCTTTGCTCATATTTCTCCGGCAGAATTCTTCCTTTCTTTTAACTGGACGCCGGAAGAAGAGGCCTTCGGAGCCGCAGCCTTCATTGTAAATACATTGTCATTGACCGCACTTACGTTGCTCATTTCGGTTCCGATATCCGTAGGAATGGCAGTATTATGTGCCGAGATTGCTCCGAAATGGATGAAGAATATTATCCGTCCGGTACTGGATTTGCTGGTAGGCATTCCTTCCATCGTTTATGGCTATCTCGGGCTTACGGTACTGCTACCTTTTCTCCGCAGAGTCAGTGGAGAAGGTCTGGGAGACGGAGTGCTGGCGGCTGCACTTATCCTGGCACTGATGGTGCTTCCAACCATTACACGTATCAGTGATGATGCACTGGTTGCGGTTCCTCGCAAATACCGCGATGCCGCTTATGCGCTGGGATCCACCCGGCTGCAGGTTACGATGCGGGTGGTTTTGCCTGCAGCCAGCAGAGGTGTAATCTCCGCTATCATTCTCGGGATGACCCGGGCTATCGGCGAGACGATGGCTGTAGTGATGGTTATCGGTAATACTCCGCAGCTTGCAAAAACGCTGTTCACACCTTCCTCGGTATTGACCAGCAATATCGTAATGCAGATTTCCAATGTGGAATTTGATTCTACCTGGAACTATGCCTTGCATATGATGGCTTTCTTGCTGCTGTTAATCTCGTTTGTGTTGATTGTGATCATACGTATTTTGGGAAGAAAGAGGAGAGATGCCTCATGAGCGGATTTACACGTACACGGCATACCGCACGTGCGAAACGTCGCGATAAATTAGCGAATATCGCCTTTTATGGACTCGGAGCCTTAGTCATGCTGCTTGTGTTTTGGTTGCTCTTTACCATATTGGCTAAAGGCCTGCCTCATATTCGGCCTGATTTTCTCATTAAGCAGCCTGAAGAGATCGATGAGGGTGGTGGGATTGGACCTGTTTTGTTCAATTCCTTCTATATTCTATTTATTTCATTGTTTGTTTCCATTCCTCTAGGAGTTGGAGCAGGCATTTACATGGCTGAATATGCACCTGACAATAAATTTACCAGCGGCTTGCGTATGGCGGTAGAAGCCCTTTCCTCGGTGCCTTCCATCGTGTTCGGGTTGCTCGGACTTGCGATATTTGCCGAGTATTTCGGGGTTGGTCTGACCATCCTCGGCGGGGGTGTGAGTCTAGCGATGCTTAACTTGCCGATGCTTGCTCGGGTCACTGAAGAAGCCGTGCGTGCTGTTCCTGATGAACTGAGAGAAGCGGGTCTTGCGCTGGGTACAACGAAGTTTCATGTCATCCGCAAAATTGTACTTCCGGCAGCTCTTCCAGCGATTATTACAGGTATTTGTCTTGTCGCAGGACGCGCATTCGGAGAATCCGCGGTAATTATCCTGACTGCAGGACTCAGCACGTCCGGAGAGATGTGGGATTTCAATTTATTCTCACCAGGTGAAACACTGGCTGTTCACTTGTGGTATGTGCAATCGGAGGCTATCGTTATGGACGCCCGGGAAATTGCCGATAAATCCGCTGCCGTGCTCGTATTCATCGTATTGTTCATTAACCTTGCGTTCCGCCTGCCTCTGTGGTTAGGCAAACGCAACCAAGGGCGTTGATCTATTCGCATTCAATGGCCCTGCATCATATAAACGGGGTATAAATAGAGGCAGATAGGGACGGGTTTTTCGTCCCGGTCGGCTTCTTTTTTTTATCAATTGGAGTGTGTATTCCGCCCTCAATCGTAATATGGTCTTTTTGTCTTTTTGGGATTAGAATATAGATAAGTACAAAAATAGGGAGGCGTAAGCCTATGCCTGATCGGATGTCGGAGAAAGAACTATATCTGCTCATTAATCAATTGAATATGGAACCCACGGCAGATGACTCCCAGGAATCTAGCACTTTTTTTATAGATGTGAATACTACTGATGATAATTACGGAAGAGTGTATGTCCGTGCCAATAAAATATTTGTCCTGAATCCTCCGCCCGGAGGCTCGTCTGCGGTTATTTCTGCCGTGCTTCCTGTTGTTATTTATGTTAATGATGAGAAAATTTCGGGTCCTACTGAGGTAACCAGCGATGACACCATCAACTGGGAGATCTCAGAGCCGCCTTTATACTCCATCACAGTTTCGGAGGACAAGCTTCAGGCGGTCTTTACACTGTATTCTTCCAAGCGGTTTGCCTGGAATCTTAATAACCACAGTCCGGCGGCTTGGCTGGAAGTGACGGCAACGATGAACACGGAAGTTGAGCATGGACAGCTGAGCTTAAATAAAATAATTACCGATTTTGAGAAGAAATCGATCACACAAAACCTGAACATTTCCGGTATTCATGCCGAACTGATGAATCCAACCTTTCACCCTTTTCCTGTGGCCATGGGGCGTGCCCCCGTACCGGGAGAGGATGCGCGGCTGGAAATCTATTTCGCAGAGACCATTGAAAGTGAGTTTAGTGAAATAGAAGGACAAGTTGACTACCGTAGCCATCTGAGGATTCCATCTGCCGTAAGAGGAGAGGTTATCGCCCGAAAGATCCCGCTTGTGGAGGGAATAACGGGTTATGATGTGTACGGTGAGGTTTTATATCCCGCGCAGCCTGTGGATATCATTATCATTGCCAAGAATCAAACCGTGCTGCTCGTCAACAACGAAATTCGTGCTCTTCGTGAAGGCAGACCGAGAATGACAGGAGACAAGATTAAGTATTTCGATATCTGCACCTCCTATATTGTTCCGGGCAATGTCAATATTAAGACGGGAAATATTGTCTTCTCAGGTGATATTTTGGTCCACGGCGATGTTGAGGATAACATGCTTATCGAATCGCTTGGTAACGTGTACGTCGCCGGTAACGTCCACAATTCTACGATTACGGCTACCGGCAGTATTCTGATCAAAGGTAATGCGACGAACAGCAAGCTGTATTCTGGATATTTTGGCGTTATGTATAACCGGATCTATAATGCGTCCGAGATTCTAATTGAAGAGCTTAAACAGCTGCAGAAAGCCGTGAGCATGCTGTCTCATGCTGTAGAAAACCGGAAGCAGTCGGTTAAATATGGTCATGCGGTTCTGCTGCTGCTGGAGAGCAAATTCAAGAAGATTCCACAGGTCACCAAAGAGCTGCTAACTGTGCTTACGCAGGTACAGGAGGGATTTCAGCATGATCTCGATAAAGTGATGCATGTTCTGAACGTCTTTCTTAATCCGGTATTGCTCGTTGATTACGTGAATGAGTCTTCATTAATCGGGTTTACCAATGCGCTGCAGGAGCTTCATTCCGGCGTGGCCCGGTTGCAGGAGGTCAAGGTTGAAGTGGCGATCGGCAAATGCCAGAACACCACGATCAAATCAAACGGTGACATTACAATCTACCGGAACGGAATTGTGCATAGTGATCTATTTTCTTCCGGTAATATCACGTTTGTCAGATCGACTTCGATGTGCCGAGGATCGCATCTGGAGGCTGGGGGGAAGATTTCGGCAGGTTTTGTCGGCGGGGAGAGCGGGGCACAGTCCTTTCTTAAGGCGAAACAGAGCGTAAGTGTCCGTAAAATGTATCTGGGCAAGGTCACCGTTGACCGATACACTACAGATATTGATGAACCAGTAGAGAACGTAGTTTTCGACCGTGACACCGTACAGAATATGGCGTTGAAAAGAACATAAAGCCTCGGTGCCCCTTGTCTGAAATTGAGCGCTTCGCGAACGGACTGTTGCTACAATCGCTTTTCCGCAATCGTCCGTCCGCTCCGCTGGTTTCAGAGGTAATCTTTTGGAAAATAACGGCAAAGACCAGCCAGTCTCCTCAAAGGTGACTGGCTGGTCTTTGCTTATAGTTCGTATCGATTTAAGTACTGTTTAAAGGACAGATTACTATTAGAAATATGCGTACAGAAATGATGTAATCCAGGGTCTCCATTATGTTGTCTATCTCAAGGTATAGGCATGAGCTATAAGGAGGTGATTCGACTTAGAGCGGTGCTCATTTGTTAGAACTATCGTGTTTCCTGCTTGTTATTGGGCTAGTCACTCTTGATTTTTCACGGGTCCCGCTGGATGCAGCGGAAGGGGCGGAACGATTGCGTAGAAGCGGTAGCGGTCGCCTCGAAAGCTTTCGGTAGGAAAGCTTGCATCGAAAGCATATGCTTGTCCGGATTTATACCTCTGGGTATAATTCAAAAAAATCCGGACACAACAGCGATCGAAGCAACGTTCCGTTCACGGAGCGGCCGCCCAGACCCTACTTACTTAAATCCTAATCCAACGAACCCAAGGACGTCCCGGAAGGGATACCGCCCTAAAGGGCGGATTGCGAAGTAGTTGCTAACGTAGCGTATGCTCCAACGAACCCAACGGGGGTTCTCCCCCCCGGAACGCACAAAAGCCTTCCCGAAGGAAGGCTTTGTGTGACGTCCCGGAAGGGATACCGCCCTTTCGGGCGGATTGCGAAGTAGTTGCTAACGTAGCGTATGCTCCAACGAACCCAACGGGGGTTCTCCCCCCGGAACGCACAAAAGCCTTCCCGAAGGAAGGCTTTGTGTGACGTCCCGGAAGGGATTCGAACCCCCGACCGTGCGCTTAGAAGGCGCATGCTCTATCCGGCTGAGCTACCGGGACATGATAGGATGACTGAAAAGCAAGCAAAAATTATGTTATCATACATAGAAAGCTTTTACAACCTGTTTTTTAAAATCAGGTAAAGGGTATGCTATACTGAGCAGGATTAATAATTGAACGAGATGGTTGCAAGGAGGTGCCCTCATTAAAAATATGAATTCCCCNAGGATGACTGAAAAGCAAGCAAAAATTATGTTATCATACATAGAAAGCTTTTACAACCTGTTTTTTAAAATCAGGTAAAGGGTATGCTATACTGAGCAGGATTAATAATTGAACGAGATGGTTGCAAGGAGGTGCCCTCATTAAAAATATGAATTCCCCTGCCAAAGAGAATATTGTGCTGTTTCCGAAGACACTCGATTATTACCAGATCCAGTTGACGGTTATGCTGGAAAGTGAACGATACGGGGAAGCTATGGAACTACTCCGCTTTTTACTCCAATGCCAGGGACAGGAAGAGCGGCACTATGCTGAATGGCAATCCCTGCTGGAGTGGCTAGAGGCAGCCTTCCCCTATGAGGCAGGTCAAGCAGGCACGGAAGCAATCCCTGCTGGAGATGATGAGGAGCAGAGTGAAATCGATATGGCGCGAATGCTGGCTCAGACGAAGCAGAATGATGATCCGGACTACGCGAACAGACTGCTTTTTAAAATTATGAACGAACCTCTCGCGGAGAGCACAGTGCTTGCTCTGGAGCAGCTATCTTACATTCAAGGTGAAGGTATTGACGAGGCCATTACGGCCTGGCTGGAGACAGGCAAAGCCCATCCGCTGCTGCAGTTCCGTGCACTGCAGACGCTCCGCAGGCGGGGGGCTCAGGGAACGGTCAAGTTGGAACGCGTCCTGAACATTGCCGTATGCGACATCGAAGATGTGCCGCTTCAGACCGAGGATTTTCCAGTCCAGGTGAATCAGGTGCTCGAGAGAGTGGCGATACAGGCAGAAGTTCATGAACCGACGTTGTATTATTTTGCTCAGGAGCTTTGGGCACAGTTTATTATGTCGATTTATGGTACGCCAGATTACCGCGCGCTTTTGACTGCAGACGACATGCTTCTTGATATTTGGGCGGGCTCGCTACATCAGATCGTATCGGAAAGCCTGAACGGTTCACGGAATGAGGAAGAGACGCGGGCGATGTATGGAATCACGGATACGATGCGGTTTCAATTTGAGCAGGCGTACCGTTCTCTGAAGGGATTTGTGCAGAACGGGCTTCAATACTGAGCCGGACAGCAATTACCGTTGTTAGCATACTTGATTAAAAAAGTAATGTTGTATATAATATAATGGTTATTCTGCGCGTGGAAATTGTACATTAACATGTGAACCTATCTTGGAGGGGAAAGTATATTATGAAAGCAACTTGGGAGAAAATAGAGAAGAACCTGGGCGTTCTTCAAGTAGAGGTTGAAGCTGAACGTGTAGCTGCAGCACTCGACAAAGCTTTTAATAAAGTAGTTAAGAAAGCAAACGTACCTGGCTTCCGTAAAGGTAAAGTGCCGCGGGCGATTTTTGAATCCCGTTTCGGTGTAGAAAGCCTGTATCAAGACGCTATCGACATTCTGCTTCCTGAAGTTTACGGCGAAGCTGTCGAAGAAGCTGACATTTTCCCGGTAGACCGTCCTGAAGTGGACGTTGAGCAATTTGCGAAAGGCCAACCGTTTATCTTCAAAGCGAAAATTACGGTTAAGCCTGAAGTGAAGCTTGGCGAATACAAAGGTCTGGAAGTTCCAGTACAAAAAGCAGAAGTTTCCGAGGAAGAACTGGCAGCAGAACTTTCCCGTCTGCAACAGCGTCATGCTGAGCTGGTAGTGATCGAAGACGAAACAGCAGTGAACGGCGATATCACAGTTATTGACTTTGATGGATCTGTTGATGGAGTACCATTCGAAGGCGGACAAGCTGAGCGTCATTCCCTTGAGCTGGGCAGCAACTCCTTCATCCCTGGCTTTGAAGAGCAGGTTGTAGGTATGGGCACAGGCGATTCTAAAGATGTAGAAGTGACTTTCCCTGAAACTTACCATGCAGAACATCTTGCAGGCAAAGCGGCTGTATTCAAAGTGAAATTGCATGAAATCAAACGTAAACAGCTTCCTGCATTGGATGATGAGTTCGCTAAAGATGTAAGCGAATTTGATACCTTGGAAGAATACAAATCGGACCTGAAACAACAGCTTGAAGCACGCAAATTGACGGAACTCAAAGGCGTTCGTGAGAATGCAGTCGTTGATTTAGCTGCTGCTAATGCTGAAGTGGATATTCCTGCAGCTATGATCGACAGCGAAGTACAAAACATGGTTCGTGATTTCGACAGCCGTCTGCGCCAACAAGGCATGAACATGGATATGTTCCTTAGCTTCTCCGGTCAAACCCGTGAAGATCTTCAGGACCAAATGAAAGGCGATGCTGAGAAGCGCGTCCGCAACAACCTGGTTCTGGAAGTTATTGCGAAACAGGAGAAAATCGAAGTTTCCGATGAAGAGATTGCAGAAGAGCTGGCTACTATGGCTGAAGCTTACAAACGCACTCCTGAGGAAATCCGCAGCATTCTTGCAGCTAACGGTTCCTTGAACAGCCTGAATGAAGAAATTTCCCTGCGCAAGACAATCGAATTCCTTGTTGAGAACAGCAAAGAAGTAGAAGCGCCTGCAGCAGAAGAAGTAAACGCAGAGTAATTCAACTTAGACTCACTAGAGTGGCCGGATTCGGTCTCCATATACATGAGATAAGGCACGGTATTTGTTACGTGCCTTATTTTTTGTAATATCCGATATTAGAACTTGTGAGTACCAAAGTTATATTTAGGGATTACATAGCAGGCGGTTATGAATCGATTGTTTTCGGGATATAATCAAGCTGTAAAGTGAAAAAATGACATAGGGCTTTGAACGTGTTAAAATATTTTTGAACAGGTAAGACTACTCTATATATAGAAAAGAGGTTGGTGACATGAGTCTGGTACCAATGGTTGTGGAATCCACAAATCGGGGAGAACGCTCATACGATATCTATTCCAGATTGCTGAAGGATCGCATCATATTCCTGAGCAATGCAATTGACGATGATGTCGCCAATCTGGTTATCGCCCAACTGCTGTTTTTAGCGGCAGATGACCCCGAAAAGGACATTCACTTGTACATCAACTCGCCAGGTGGTTCTGTAACAGCCGGCATGGGTATATATGATACAATGCAATACATTAAACCGGATGTTTCCACCATTTGTGTGGGGATGGCAGCGAGTATGGGGTCACTGTTGCTTACGGCAGGCGCACCGGGTAAACGATATGCTCTCACGAACAGTGAGGTAATGATTCATCAACCGCTCGGCGGCGTTCAAGGCCAGGCATCCGATATCTGGATTCACACGGATTGGATCCTCAAAACAAAACAGAAGCTGAATCAGATTTATGTGGATCGCACAGGTCAGCCCCTTGACAAAATCGAACGGGATACAGACCGCGATAATTTCATGAGCGCGGAAGAAGCGAAGGCGTACGGCCTGATTGACGAGGTTCTCACTTCACCGATCAAATCTTAAAGGGGTGGCTACATGTTTAAATTTAATGATGAAAAAGGGCAATTAAAGTGTTCCTTTTGCGGCAAATCACAGGAGCAGGTACGCAAGTTAGTTGCGGGACCGGGCGTTTATATATGCGACGAGTGCATAGAACTGTGTACGGAAATCGTGGAAGAGGAGCTCGGCCATGAGGAAGAGCTGGATCTGAAAGATATTCCGAAGCCGAAGGAAATCCGGGATATTCTTGATCAATATGTAATTGGTCAGGAGCAAGCTAAGAAATCACTGTCTGTAGCTGTATATAACCACTACAAACGGGTGAATAGCCACAGTAAAATCGAAGATGTAGAGCTGACAAAGAGCAACATCCTTCTGCTCGGTCCTACAGGCTCCGGTAAAACACTACTGGCACAAACCATGGCCAAGATTATCAATGTTCCTTTCGCCATTGCGGATGCGACTTCCCTAACGGAAGCCGGTTACGTGGGTGAGGATGTTGAGAATATTCTGCTGAAGCTGATTCAGGCGGCTGATTATGACGTGGAGAAAGCAGAACGCGGCATTATCTATATTGATGAGATTGATAAAGTAGCGCGCAAATCAGAGAATCCTTCAATTACCCGCGACGTATCCGGTGAAGGTGTACAGCAGGCATTACTGAAGATTCTGGAAGGAACGGTGGCTTCCGTGCCTCCGCAAGGCGGACGTAAGCACCCTCATCAGGAATTTATTCAGATTGATACCACGAATATCTTGTTTATCGTGGGCGGTGCCTTTGATGGGCTGGAGCAAATGATCAAACGCCGTATCGGCAAAAAAGTCATCGGCTTCAATTCGGCAGTAGAAGGCCAGAAGGATTTGAAGACTGGCGAATACCTGTCCATGGTATTGCCTGAGGATTTGCTTAAATTCGGATTGATTCCTGAATTTGTCGGTCGTCTGCCGATCATTTCCACGTTGGAGCCGCTAGATGAGAAGACGCTGGTGCGCATTCTTTCAGAACCTAAGAACGCGCTCACCAAACAGTACGTGAAGCTGCTGGAGATGGACAATGTAGCGCTTAAATTTGAGCCGCTTGCACTTGAAGCCATTGCCAAGGAAGCGATCAAACGCAACACGGGTGCACGTGGACTTCGTGCGATTATCGAGAGCATTATGCTCGATGTCATGTATGAAGTGCCTTCGCGAGATGATATCAAGGATTGTGTCATTACCGAGAAGGTTGTTCAAGAGAAAGCATTGCCTGAATTGAAGCTCAAGAAAGACAAGAAACAAGAGGAAAGCGCGTAAGCCGGCGTTCCTTAACAATACAAGTCATCGTCTCCACCTTTCTTCCGCACATCCCGTTGCTTAGCGGGGGCGAAGGGGTGGAGCTTTGGCGTTATGGGGGAGAAAGCCATGTTCTTGAGACACCAGACCCGTCCTGTCAATGTGGGCGGACTCATTATTGGGGGAAACAACGAGGTTGCCATTCAAAGCATGTGTACAACCAAAACAGCCGATGTCGAGGCTACCGTAGCTGAAATACTGCGGCTGGAAGAAGCCGGCTGTCAGCTGGTACGTGTGACCGTCAACAATGAAGAAGCTGCTGCAGCCATCAAGGAGATCAAGAAGCAGATTCACATTCCGCTCGTGGCTGATATCCACTTCAATTATAAGCTCGCGTTAATTGCGATAGAGAACGGCATTGATAAAGTACGGATTAATCCGGGCAATATTGGCCGGCGCGAGAAGGTAGAGGCGGTAGTCAAAGCCTGTAAAGAGAAAGGTATTCCTATTCGGATCGGTGTGAATGCGGGTTCGCTGGAGAATCATCTTCTAGAGAAATACGGCTATCCGACGCCGGAGGCTATGGTTGAAAGTGCACTGTTTCATATAGGCATACTGGAAGAACTGGATTTTCATGATATCATCGTATCTCTAAAGGCTTCCGATGTTCCCATGGCAATTGAAGCTTACCGTCAAGCGGCGGAAGTTATCCCTTATCCACTGCATCTGGGTATTACCGAGTCGGGCACCTTGTTCGCCGGAACCGTCAAGAGCTCGGCGGGTATTGGCGCTTTACTGTCGATGGGTATTGGCAGCACGCTCCGTATATCGCTTAGTGCCGATCCGGTAGAAGAAGTTAAAGTAGCGCGTGAGCTGCTGAAGACATTTGGCCTAATCTCCAATGCGGCTACACTAATCTCCTGCCCTACCTGCGGACGGCTTGATATTGATCTCTTCTCCATCGCCAATGAGGTAGAGGAATATATTTCGAAGCTTAAGGTGCCGATCAAGGTATCTGTACTTGGATGTGCGGTTAACGGCCCTGGTGAAGCGCGCGAGGCCGATATCGGGATTGCCGGAGCACGTGGCGAAGGGCTATTGTTCCGCTACGGTAAGATGATCCGCAAGGTTCCTGAAGCTGATCTGGTCAATGAGCTGAAGAAGGAGATCGACGCGATAGTAGTTGCTTACGAAGCTACGGGAGAGATTCCTGGACGCAGCCATGCGAATCTGGCCCCACCAGTACAGACAGCAACTTCAGGAAAAGGCAATCTGGCATAATACTAATCTGTTTCTGCACGAGTTCCGGTAAGTTTATGGACATCCCCGGCTTTTATCAGACGGGGATGTTTTTGTATGTATAGAGCTATAAGCAAGTCTCAAGTAAAATCCGTTCTACTGCGTTTATTGATGATTGAAAAGGCTATACTACCTAGTAGCAGTTCGTTGCCTTGAGAAAGAGTCAATAGAAACAGGAGGATGCCTTATGGAGTTAAGCATAATAGTAATGGTCGTGCAGCTCTTTTTCGCGCTGGTTATCGGCGTATATTTCTGGAATTTGCTGCGGGGCCAGAAGACCAATAAAACGGCGGTAGACCGGGAATCGCGCAAGGAGCTGGACAAGCTTCGTAAAATGCGGATGATTTCACTGACCAAGCCGCTATCCGAGAAGACGCGCCCTGCTTCCATTGGTGATATTGTCGGTCAGAAGGACGGACTCCGGGCTTTAAAGGCGGCGCTTTGCAGTGCCAATCCGCAGCACGTAATTATTTATGGGCCGCCCGGTGTTGGTAAAACCGCAGCGGCGCGTGTTGTGATGGAGGAAGCGAAGAGGAATCCGCAGTCCCCTTTTAAAAGTGATGCGAAATTCACGGAGATTGATGCTACTACTGCGCGTTTTGATGAGCGGGGGATTGCCGATCCGCTGATTGGTTCGGTTCACGATCCGATTTATCAGGGAGCGGGTGCAATGGGTGTGGCAGGAGTTCCACAGCCAAAGCCTGGGGCGGTCACTAAAGCTCATGGCGGTATTTTGTTCCTCGATGAAATTGGTGAGCTTCACCCCATTCAGATGAACAAACTCCTGAAGGTACTTGAAGACCGAAAGGTGCTGCTGGAGAGCGCTTATTATAACTCGGAGGATAACAATACGCCTGCGTATATCCATGATATTTTTCAAAATGGTCTTCCGGCGGATTTTCGTCTGGTAGGTGCCACGACGCGCTCCCCGGATGAAATCTCTCCTGCTCTGCGGTCTCGCTGCATGGAGATTTATTTTCGGCCGCTGCTGCCGGATGAAATTGAGGTTATCAGCCGGGATGCAATCCAAAAGATCGGCCTGAAACCGAGTCCGGAAGCGGTTAACATTGTGAAACAGTATGCTACCAACGGTAGAGAAGCGGTTAATATGATTCAGCTAGCGGCTGGTCTGGCCTTAACGGAGCAACGGGATGTATTGAATGCCGCTGATGTAGAATGGGTGGCAGGCAGCAGCCAGCTGCCGTTGCGAACGGAACGAAGAATTCCTTCAGTTCCGCAGGTGGGTTTGGTAAATGGGCTTGCGGTGTCCGGTCCGGGCATGGGAACCCTGCTTGAAATCGAAGTCACTGCTGCGCCTGCCGCTGGCAGCCAGGGCAGGTTGAACATTACAGGCGTTGTAGATGAAGAAGAAATTGGCGGCGGATCCCGGACCATCCGGCGTAAAAGCATGGCCCGTGGGTCGGTAGAGAATGTGCTGACCGTACTGCGAACCATGAATCTCGCGCCGGATCGTTATGATCTTCATGTCAATTTTCCCGGGGGCACACCTGTGGACGGTCCTTCAGCCGGTGTTGCCATGGCCGTTGCGATCGTCTCGGCTATTCGTGGACTTCCGGTAGACAATACGGTTGCTATAACGGGAGAGATAGGCATCCATGGACGAGTCAAACCAGTCGGTGGTGTAATCGCCAAGGTTGAAGCTGCTTTTCAGGCTGGGGCAACCACTGTGCTGATTCCAAAAGATAACTGGCAATCGTTATTTGCGGACCTCGCGCCGCTGCGCGTAATTCCGATAGAGACGGTTGAAGAGGTCTTCCGCCATCTCTTTGGTGCTCAGACTGCAGATGTGAGACTGCCGGCGGTATCGGGTGAGACGTTCTCTCCCTCAACTTCTTTGCTGAAAGCAGATGCTGCCGGTGAGGGAGCAAATCTATAATTCCTCTGAATTAGTCTCCTCAGAGAGGAACATCCTATATAAAAGCTGTCCACTACAGGCCGCAAATTTAGCGGCCCGTTGGTGTTTTTATCCTGCATTTGTTAGAATGAAGCATATGCCACTACTTGAGAGCCATTGGAGGTGCGAAGGCGATGATACCCAATAAATCAAAAGGTCGTCGTTTTCCTTTATTACCGCTTAGAGGTCTTCTTGTTTACCCAAGCATGGTTCTTCACCTGGATGTGGGGCGCGAGAAGTCAGTCAGAGCGTTAGAGAAGGCTATGGTTGAAGATAATCTGATCCTGCTTTGTTCCCAGTCGGAAGTCAATATCGAGGAGCCAGGACAAGAGGATATATTCCGCATCGGTACTGTCGCGAATGTGCGGCAAATGCTGAAGCTGCCCAACGGTACGATTCGTGTGCTGGTGGAAGGTGTAGAGCGGGCTGAAATCATTCAGTACACGGATAACGAGGAATATTATGAGGTTATAGCGCGAGAACTGCCCGAAGAAGAAGACGGGGATCAGGAGAGCGATGCGCTGATGCGTACGGTCCTGAATCAGTTCGAACATTATATAACCTTGTCCAAAAAAGTTACGCCGGAGACACTTGCCGCTGTATCTGATATTGAGGAGCCGGGCCGTCTTGCTGACGTGATTACAAGCCACTTGGCTCTGAAAATTAAGGAGAAACAGGAGATTCTCGAGACAATAGATGTCCGCAAGCGTCTGGAGAAACTGCTCGATATTCTTAATAATGAGCGTGAAGTGCTGGAACTGGAGCGCAAGATCAACCAGCGTGTGAAGAAGCAGATGGAGAAGACGCAGAAGGAATATTATCTGAGAGAACAGATGAAAGCGATCCAGAAGGAGCTCGGAGACAAAGAGGGCCGTGCCGGTGAAGCTGACGAATTGCGTGCCCTGCTCGAAGAGAAGGATCTTCCTGAACGTGTGAAAGAGAAGGCGGAGAAAGAGATCGACCGTCTGGAGAAAATGCCTGCAAGCTCCGCTGAGGGCGGCGTGATCCGCAACTATGTGGATTGGCTGCTTGGACTGCCATGGAATGAAGTCACTGTAGATGAACTGGATATCTTAAAGGCGGAACGGGTGCTTGACGAGGATCACTATGGGCTGGAGAAACCGAAGGAACGCGTACTGGAGTATCTGGCCGTGCAGAAGCTGGTTAAGAAGCTGAAAGGTCCTATTCTTTGTCTGGTGGGTCCTCCAGGTGTAGGTAAAACCTCACTTGCGAGATCCATTGCCCGTTCATTGAACCGCAAGTTCGTCCGCATTTCGCTGGGCGGCGTACGGGATGAAGCAGAAATCCGCGGCCACCGCCGTACTTATGTCGGCGCAATGCCTGGACGGATTATTCAGGGCATGAAGACCGCTGGCACAAGCAACCCGGTGTTCCTGCTTGATGAGATTGACAAAATGGCTGCGGACTTCCGCGGCGACCCTTCGGCAGCGCTGCTGGAGGTACTGGATCCGGAGCAAAATAATACGTTCAGTGATCATTTTGTTGAGCTTCCTTTTGATTTATCCAACGTAATGTTTGTGACTACAGCCAATGCGGTACACAACATCCCGCGTCCTTTACTGGACCGGATGGAAATGCTCTATATTCCTGGGTATACAGAGATTGAGAAGCTGCAGATCGCGAGCCGTTACCTACTGCCGAAGCAGAAGAAGAACCACGGTCTGGAAGACGATCAGCTTAGCATTGATGACGAGGTACTGCTGCTTATTATCCGGGAATACACACGGGAATCCGGAGTGCGGAATCTGGAACAGCAGATCGCAGCTTTGTGCCGTAAGGCCGCCAAGAAGATCGTATCTCACGAGAACGGTGCTGTGAGCCTGCAGCCGGAGGATGTGAAGGAATACCTCGGAACGGCTAAATATCGCTATGGTA
The DNA here is from genome assembly GCF_042610485.1 of Paenibacillus oryziterrae. NCBI lineage: Bacteria > Bacillati > Bacillota > Bacilli > Caryophanales > Paenibacillaceae > Paenibacillus > Paenibacillus oryziterrae. The sequence goes on from NZ_JBGJZO010000005.1 coordinate 189,827, forward strand.
TGGCTGAGCTGAGCGATCAAATTGGAACAGTAACGGGCTTAGCCTGGACCGAGGTTGGAGGCGATACGCTGCTGATCGAGGTAACGGTTGTACCGGGGACCGGAAAGCTCATTCTGACCGGACAGCTCGGTGATGTTATGAAAGAATCCGCCCAAGCCGCCTTCAGTTATACCCGTTCCAAAGCGGAAGAGCTGGGGCTGCAGCCTGATTTCTACGAAAAAAATGATATTCATATTCACATACCGGAAGGTGCGATTCCAAAGGATGGTCCGTCTGCCGGCATTACGATCGCTACAGCTTTAATCTCGGCACTAACCAAACGGTATGTGTCGAAGGATGTAGCCATGACTGGTGAGATTACGCTTCGCGGACGTGTACTCCCTATCGGTGGGCTTAAGGAAAAGTCGCTGGCTGCCCATCGGGCCGGATACAAAAAAATCCTGCTTCCGAAAGATAATGAACGGGATCTTAAAGAGCTTCCGGAAAGTGTGAAGAACGACGTGGAGTTTGTACCGGTATCCCATATGGATCAGGTGCTGCTGCATGCACTCGTGAATCCTAATATTGAAGTTAGTACAGAGCCGCCTGGCAGTATGCATTAGAAAGGAAGACTTATGAAAGTTACCCAATCCGAATTTGTGATCAGTGCCGTTGGCCCTGATCAATACCCTGATGATGCCTTGCCGGAGATTGCTCTGGCAGGGCGCTCCAATGTAGGGAAGTCCTCCCTCATTAACCGCATGATTGACCGTAAGAATCTGGCCCGGACAAGCTCCACACCGGGGAAGACGCAGCATATGAACTATTACCGGATTAACCAATTGCTCTATCTTGTCGATTTTCCCGGCTATGGCTATGCCAAAGTCTCCAAATCGCAACGGGCGGTTTGGGGCAAAATGGTCGAGAAATACTTGGCTGAGCGTGAAACACTGAAGCTGGTATTGCTGATTGTAGACCTTCGGCATCCGCCTTCAAGCGATGATAAGATGATGTTTGACTGGCTCAAGCATTATGATCTTCCGCTTTGCGTGGTTGCTACCAAGGCCGATAAGATTCCAAAGACCCGCTGGCCGAAGCACATCAAGGCCATGAAGCAGGAGCTTGGGGTTCTTCCAGGAGATAATTTCATTCCTTTCTCTTCGGAGATTGGCCTCGGCAAGGATGAATTGTGGTCCTTGATTGAAAGTTACTCTTTATCGCATGAAGCTGCTGATGAGGAGTCGCCGGAGCTACAAGATGGGGCTGCTCAGGACAGTGACGAAGAAATGGCGGAATAGCAGTTTCAATCTTATGCATGAACCGCCGAAATTAATGAATTCATCCTATATAACCGAAGATAACCATGGAGAATTCCATGGTTTTTTTCTCCAAGAAACGGAAAGCGTCCAACAATGGATGGCGAAACCGTTTCTTCTTATTTATAATAGTTATCATCTGCGTTCATAAACCGTTCAAATAATAGTCAAGAAGTCACCATGCTGTGTGATATACTTTACATAGAGATCACGGTTTTTGTGGATTTGGGATCTAATGAATATAATAATGATCTATTACAGTGTCTACAGCAATGAAATGAGACTAGGATGGTGAACATGGCATGCATATCGTCGTCGTTGGCCTGAATTACCGTACAGCCCCTGTCGCAGTAAGGGAGCAGTTCGCTTTTGCGGAGAAGGATATTCCGGCAGCACTTCACCAACTGTTGCAGACAAAAAGCGTGCTGGAAGGGGTAGTTGTGGCTACCTGCAACCGTACGGAAATTTATGTGGTCGTAGACCGGCTTCATATGTGCGGATATTTCATCCGCAGCTTCATCGAGCAGTGGTTTGGAATTAAAAGTGAGCAATTTACGCAGCATATGTATATATATGAAGATGAACAGGCCATCGCCCATTTATTCCGTGTGACTTGCGGTCTGGATTCGATGGTGATCGGAGAGACACAGATTCTGGGACAGGTCCGCAATGCTTTTTTAACGGCACAGGCTGAAGGTGCTACCGGCACCTGGTTTAACCGTCTCTTTAAACAGGCCGTGACGCTCGGCAAACGAGCTCACAGTGAAACTTCTATTGGAGAAACTGCCGTTTCCGTAAGTTATGCAGCAGTTGAGCTGGGGAAACGGATCTTCGGGATGTTTACAGGTAAAAAGGTGCTGATCCTTGGCGCCGGAAAGATGAGCGAGTTGACCGTTAAGCATCTGTACAGCAGTGGAGCGGCTGAGGTCATCGTCGCCAACCGTACCCTTTCGCGTGCCGTGGAGCTGGCGGAGAAGTTCTCGGGTAAGCCGAGTACGATAGAGGAAGCTTTAAAGCATCTGAATGAGGTTGATATTGTCATCAGCTCGACCGGATCAGAAGGTTACGTGGTGACCGCCCAGCAAATCGCTGAAGGGATGAGCCAGCGTCCGAATCGTCCGCTTTTTATGATCGATATCGCTGTTCCCCGGGACATTGATCCGGCTGCTGCTAATGTACCGGATGTGTTTCTTTACGATATCGATGATCTGGAAGGAATTGTGGAGAATAACCTGGAGATGCGCCGGAGCGAAGCTGCCAAGATAGAGGTTATGATTGGTACAGAAATCGATGAATTCCAATTATGGCTGAAGACACTGGGGGTTAGACCGGTCATTCGTGCGCTTCAAGATAAGTCCAATGCAATCCATGAAGATACTATGGAGAGTCTCTTTAACAAGCTGCCGGAGCTGGACGAGCATCAGCGTAAGGTGATCCGCCGCCTGACTAAAAGTATTGTGAACCAGATGCTGCATGATCCGATCAATGTCATTAAGGAGATGTCCGGGGGCAAAAAAGGAAATGAGGCCCTTGACTATTTCTCCCAGATCTTTGCGCTGCAAGATCAGCTGGATGAGGATTCCGATAATGGGAGTGAAGCTGGGGCAGCGGGTCTGCACGGCCTTCGGGCCGGGGAGAAAGTTCCCCCAAAAAGCGATTTTCTTCCCAAAACATCCTTTGCGCCGGCAAGCTTGGGCGGATAACCTATGAATGCACTTAACGGAATATACGATGCCGCCCTGCTGCTTTATGCCCTGAGCCTGCTGTTTTATTTCTCGGACTGCCTTACACGGAGTTCGGACGCAAAGCGGTTTGGCACGGGGCTTCTTCTTGTTGTAGGCTTACTGCAGGCTCTTGGACTGGGCATCCGGTTTGTCCAGGAGCAGGGACTGCCTTTATTTACTCCGTACGATTTCCTGTTTTGGTTTGCCTTCAGCATTGTGCTGATTTCGCTTATTTTAGCGTATACTCGCAGAGGGGAATTTACAGTTCTGCTGCTGAGTGTCGCCGGATTTAGTGTGTTTTTGCTTAACCGTGTATGGCTGACGGCAAGTGATCATTCACTCCAGAGCTGGAGTGCGGTGCACGGCTGGTTGGCCATGCATGTTATTTTAGCGAATCTAAGTTTTGCTGCTTTGACACTGGGAACTGTATTTGCATTAATGTATCTCTTCCTGCACAGCAGGCTGAAGAGTAAACAATGGAATGACCGGGTTCGCCGTCTGCCAAGTCTCGAGACACTAGATAAGTATTCCTTTTTATCAGTGCTCGTGGGGACCCCTCTGTTAGCAGTATCACTCGCTGTAGCCGGCATTTCGATTATCATTGAGGGACGGCTGCCGCTGTTTCAGGATTTAAAAGTGCTTACTACGTTTGCCGGGCTTGCTATTTACATAACATATCTTATATTGAAATGGTCTGCCCGCCGGAGCGGGGTGGTCATGGCACGGCTGGCTGCAGTCGGTTATGCCTTTATTATTTTAAATTTCCTGCTGAATTCATGGTCGGAGTTTCACAGCTGGAGTGGAGAGTGATACGTATGACGGTATATCTGCCTATTATGCTGGACTGCTCCGGGCAGCGATGCCTGGTTGTGGGTGGAGGTAATGTGGCGCAGCGGAAGATTGACGGTCTGCTTGAAGCAGGAGCGGAGGTTGTCGTCATTAGTCCAGCATTGAACCAGACACTGGCTGAACTTGCTGCAAGCAAGCGCGTGAACTGGCACTGCCGTGAATTTGCTCCCGGAGATACCCGCGGGGCTTTCCTCATATATGCTGCCAGCAATCATTCTGAAGTGAACCGTGAAGTGGCGGCAGAAGCGCTTACTCTGGGCATTCCGGTGAATGTAGCGAGCCATGCTGAAGAAGGCAGCTTTATTACGCCGGGCGTTGTCCGCCGCGGACGGTTGACAGTGGCGGTATCGGCTTCTGGAGCCGGTCCGGGGGCTGTAATGGCCATACGTGATTTGCTGGATGAAACACTCGGAGAAGAATACGCGCCGTATTTGGATTTCTTGCATCGTATGCGTACAGAGATCAAGAAACGCGAGAGCTCGCCGGAGATCCGAAGCAGGCTTCTCGGGAGTTTAACCAGCCTTAACGTGTTGAAGGAGATCAGAGAAGGTACCTTTATAGAGTGGAGTCAGGAGTCGGTTGACACCTGGATTGCCCAACATCGGGAGGAATAAATATGCGGATGATTATGGTCGGGAGCAGACAAAGTGCCTTGGCGTTAACACAGACGGGCCAAGTGATTGCCGATCTGGAGTCCCTTTGCCGGGAGCATGGATTTCAGTTTACGTTCGGGATTCATAAAATCATAACTAAAGGTGACCGGATTCTGGACGTCACATTGTCCAAAGTCGGCGGAAAAGGACTGTTCGTCAAGGAGATTGAGCAGGCCATGCTGGATAAAGTGATCGACATGGCTGTGCATAGTATGAAGGATATGCCTTCCGAACTGCCGGAAGGACTGATTAATGGAGCCGTACCGAAACGCAAAGATCCCAGGGACTGCCTGATCTCAGCAAAAGGGGTTCCTTTGAGTGATCTTCCGCAAGGTTCCCGTGTCGGCACCAGCAGCCTGCGCCGGGCAAGCCAACTTGCTGCGCTGCGTCCTGATCTTGTGATCGAACCGGTGCGCGGCAATATTGACTCTCGTCTGCGCAAGCTGGAGAGCGGAGAATATGATGCTATTCTGCTGGCAGCGGCGGGTCTTGCCCGTATGGGCTGGGAGGACCGGGTGACTGAATATCTGTCGCCGGAAATCTGTCTGCCTGCCGTAGGGCAGGGAGCGCTTGGAATCGAGTGCAGAGAAGATGACGAGGAGCTTCGTAGTCTGCTCGCCCTCTATAATGACGAGGTTACATCCCTTAGGGTCATGGCGGAACGTACCTTTTTAGGGGTGCTTAATGGCGGGTGTCAGGTACCAATCGGAGCTTATGCCGTATTGAACAGTGAAGCGAATTCAGATGCTGCGAAGGCTTCGAAAGCAGCGATGCTCACATTAACCGGAATGGTGGGAACCCCGGACGGGGAGACCATTTTGAAGGAGACCTGTACTGGGGAAGATCCGGTTGCGCTTGGTCAGGCGGTGGCGGAGAAACTGATTGCTAACGGAGCAGAGAAGATTTTGGCGGATGCAAGGGGATGAGGACATGATAGGGAAAGTGTATTTGGTAGGTGCAGGTCCCGGGGATGCCAAGCTCATTACGGTGAAGGGGCTGGAATGCATCCAGAAATGTGATGTGGTTGTGTATGACCGGCTTGCAAGTCCCAGACTGCTGAAAGCGAGAAAGCCGGGTGCTGAGAAAATATACGTAGGTAAGCTTCCTGACCGCCATACGATGAAACAGGAGGAGATTAACCAGCTGCTCGTGGATCTTGCCCTTCAGGGGAAGACGGTGGTGAGGTTAAAGGGCGGAGATCCGACAATCTTCGGGCGTGTAGGCGAGGAAGCTGAGCTGTTGCGGAGAAACGGTATTGCTTACGAGATTGTTCCGGGTATTACATCCGCGATCAGCGTACCGGCTTATGCCGGCATTCCGGTAACACACCGTGATCTAGCTTCATCTCTGTCTATCATAACCGGACATGAAAGTCCCGAGAAGCTTGATCAGTCCATCCATTGGGATAAGGTGACGAATGCCACGGGTACGCTGGTGTTTCTGATGGGGGTAGCCAAAATCGGCTATATCGCAGATCAGCTGATGAAACATGGTCGGCCGCCGGAAACACCGGTGGCGCTTGTGCGCTGGGGAACCCGCGCAGAGCAGGAGACCTTAACGGGTACGCTACTCGATATTGAGGACAAGGTGAGACAGGCGGATTTCCAATCCCCTGCGGTTATTGTTGTCGGTGATGTTGTCCTGCAGAGAGAGAAGCTCATGTGGGCCGAATCGCTGCCGCTATTCGGCAAGCGTATAGTTGTGACGCGTGCACGAAGTCAGGCAAGTGAATTGACCGATGCCATTGATGAGCTGGGCGGGGAAGCCTATGAATTCCCGGTCATTGAGACGGTTATGCCGAATGGGGAAGAACAGAAGGCCGAAATTGCTGCTGCGCTATCGGTGCTGGACAGTTACGACTGGGTATTCTTCACGAGCGCCAATGGAGTGGACTTCTTTTTCCGCCATCTTCGAGAACTGGGTGTGGACGTCCGCAGTATGTTCCATGCACGGATTGCTGCAGTGGGACCGGCTACAGCGGCTGCACTTGCGGACAGAGGATTAATTCCTGAAGAACTTCCTGCCCGTTTCCAGGCGGAAGGACTCATCGATGCGTTGGGAGCAGATCTTCTCCCGGGCCAGAAGGTGCTCTTGCCCCGCGGCGATCTTGCCCGCGACTGGCTACCGGACAAGCTGAAGGAGCTGGGACTCCAGGTAACGGTAGCAGATACCTATGAGACCGTAGTAACTGGTGAGGATGATGATGAACTGCTGAAGCTGCTCCAGGAGGGGCGGATCCATGCCGTTACCTTCACGAGTTCATCAACCGTACGCAATTTCCTGCAGATATTGCAGCGAATGGGACTTGAAGATCCGCTTCCGCTGCTGGCGAATGTTAAGATTGCTTGTATCGGTCCAGTAACCGAGAAGACGGCTGTTGACGCGGGGCTTACCCCGGGACTTCTGCCGGCAGAGGCCACGATATCGGGTCTATTAGCAGAACTGTGCCGCTGGAATGCGGATAGCAAGTCATAAGACTTATATATACATTCACATATTAATCCAAGACATTTATAGGAGGAAGAGCAACCATGGTTTTCCCTATTACACGACACCGCCGTTTGCGCGGATCTGCCGGCATTCGCGGGATGGTACGCGAAACCGTGCTAAATGTGCTGGATTTGATCCAGCCTATATTTGTAACTTATGGCACCGGAGTGAAGAGTGAAATTTCGTCAATGCCCGGTGTTTATCACTTCTCTCTGGATACCCTGAAGGAAGAAGTGGACGAGATAGCGGCACTCGGAATCCCTGCGGTTTTACTGTTCGGAATCCCGGAAACGAAGGACGCTGTCGGCTCATCCGGCTATGCTGAGGACGGTATCGTACAGGAAGCAACAAGGCTCATCAAGCAGTGGTATCCTGAGCTGCTGGTGGTTGCAGATACCTGTCTGTGCGAGTTCACTGACCATGGACACTGCGGTATGGTACATACCCATACGGTGGACGGTGTGCTGCATGGGGATGTTATCAATGACGCATCCTTGGAGCTACTTACACGTACGGCAGTTTCTCAGGCAAAAGCCGGGGCGGATATCATCGCGCCTTCTAATATGATGGATGGTTTTGTCGCTGCCATTCGTGCCGGACTGGATGATGCGGGTTATGAGCATGTGCCGATTATGTCGTATTCGGTGAAATATGCTTCGGCTTTCTACGGGCCATTCCGTGAAGCCGCTGACTCCGCGCCACAATTCGGAGACCGCAAGACTTATCAGATGGACCCTGCCAATCTGCGGGAGGCCATTCGTGAGGCGGAGAGTGATGTGCTGGAGGGTGCGGACATGCTGATGGTCAAACCGGCGCTTGCTTATCTGGATGTGATCCGGACGATCCGGGATCAATTCGATCTTCCGCTGGTTGCCTACAACGTCAGTGGTGAATACTCCATGGTGAAGGCTGCAGCGCTGCAAGGCTGGATCGATGAGAAAAAAATCGTTATGGAGATGCTCACCGGCATGAAGCGTGCGGGTGCAGACATCATTATTACTTATTTCTCGAAGGACGCTGCCCGCTGGCTGCGTGAATAACAGAGAGGAGTGGACAAGTACATGAATATGAAATATGCCGCGCGCCGGGAAGAAGCTTCCCGGAACGCTTTTGAAGAGGCGAAGAAATATATTCCCGGCGGGGTGAACAGTCCGGTACGGGCGTTTAAATCCGTAGGTCTGACCCCGGTATATGTCGACAGGGGCGAAGGCTCAAGAATATACGATATTGACGGAAATACCTTTATTGACTATGTATGCTCCTGGGGACCGCTCATTATGGGACATGCACATCCTGAAGTCGTGAAGGCGCTGCAGGAGACGGCAGTGAAAGGGACCAGTTTTGGAGCACCAACGCTGCTAGAGACAGAAATGGCTAAGACGGTTGTCGAGCGTGTACCGTCGGTGGATATCGTGCGGATGGTTAACTCCGGAACGGAAGCTACGATGAGTGCTATCCGGTTGGCCCGCGGCTACACAGGCCGCAGTAAAATTCTTAAGTTCGAGGGCTCCTATCATGGGCATGCAGACAGCCTGCTGATCAAGGCAGGTTCCGGTGTAGCGACACTGGGTCTTCCGGATAGTCCCGGTGTACCTGAAGGCGTAGCAGTTAACACCATCACAGTTCCTTATAATGATCTGGAAGCGGTCAAAGTTGCCTTTGAACGGTATGGCAGTGAGATTGCTGCCATTATCGTGGAGCCGATTGCCGGGAATATGGGTGTGGTTCCACCGCAGCCTGGATTCCTCGAAGGCTTGCGCACGTTAACTACGGGGTACGGTGCACTTCTCATCTGTGATGAGGTAATGACTGGCTTCCGTGTCGGCCTGAATTGTGCTCAGGGTTTGTACGGCATTACTCCCGATTTGACTTGTTTCGGTAAAGTGATCGGCGGAGGACTGCCTGTAGGAGCTTATGGCGGCCGCAGAGAAATTATGGAGAGCATTGCGCCAACAGGACCGATCTATCAAGCGGGTACGCTCAGCGGCAATCCACTTGCGATGGCAGCGGGTCTTACTACATTGAAGCTGCTGACGCCGGAAGTCTATGAACGCCTGGAACAGATGGGAAGCCGGCTGGAGGATGGATTGAGACAGAATGCCATTGAAGCTGGGGTGCCGTTGACCATTAATCGGGTCGGCTCCATGGTGTGCCCTTTCTTCACAGAAGGTCCGGTTATTAATTATGATACGGCCAAGAGCAGCAGCCTGGATACGTTCCGCCGTTACTTCGGTGAAATGCTGAACCGCGGCATCAGCGTACCGCCTTCCCAGTTCGAAGGCATGTTTGTATCAGCGGTGCATAGCATTCAGGATATAGACGATACAATAGAAGCACATCGCCAGGCGCTTAAGGCTTTATGATGACCTTGGAAGCATTGGGCGGAGGCCGCTGGGCTAGACGCGGTAAATGGCTGGAGGTTACTCCCGGCAAAATACTAACCGGAGCGGAAGACAAAGATGCTGCAGTGGACCGGTGGCTGCTGGAGACGGTAGGTATGCCGGAGAAGCTGCTTTTACGCCTGCGTAAGGAAGGCGGAATTGCCATGCAAGGTGACCGCCTTCGGATCGCCCTGTTCCCTGAAAGGGAGACTGGTATTGAACCGGTATGGGAACCCTTAGAGGTTCTGTATGAGGATGATTTCTGCCTTGTCGTTCATAAGCCGGCGGGGGTGGCTGTTCATCCCGACGGAAGTGGAGGGGCTGTTACGCTTGATCATCTGGTAGCAGCCCATTACACATCTTCCGGTGAGGCGACAGCCGTCCGCCATGTTCATCGTCTGGACAAGGACACCACAGGCCCAGTGCTCTATGCTAAGAACGAATTCGCCCAACTTGTGCTGGACGAAGCGATGCGGGCCAAGGCCATATCCCGGCTGTATGCTGCAGTTGTACAGGGGAAAGTGCTCCCGTCTCTAAAGGTTATTGATCTGCCGATCGGTAAGGACCGCCATCATTCGGCCCGCAGAAGGGTATCACCTGGGGGTCAGCCGGCGGTTACCAGAATCATCAGCTGCGAGGTGTGGGAACGGGCGAGCCTGCTGCACGTAATGCTGGAGACAGGCCGCACCCATCAGATTCGTGTCCATCTCAGCCATATGGGGCATCCGCTACTTGGCGATCCCCTTTATGGGGAGAGCACGCCAAAGCTAAAGGTTGAGCATTTCAACCGCCAAGCTCTGCACGGTGTTTCGCTGGCATTCAGGCATCCATGGAGCGGAGAACAGCTGGAGATTCAGGACCCGCTGCCAGAAGATATGGTTACTCTGTGCAATCAATATCGGGCAAGCGGAGAATCTCACTTATAGACATCTTTAATATCAAAGGACCCTAACCGAATAGCGGTAGGGGTCCTTTTTGTCGTGTGGGTGAATGATAAGCCCAAAGTGTTGGAATAGAAACATCTATCCATGTCCTCATATTCCGGTCTGACATATAATACGTTATTGTTTGCAGCTTACAGAAGTCCGCAATTTGAATAGAGGGAGAAGATAGCATCAGGAATATGGAATCTCGCAGTTTGAACTGGGGCGATACGGCTTTGAGGCAGGTGAGGCTTACTTGAGGCTGCAGGACCGGTCTGGAGCTATTTCAGCCGTATGGAGGAGCTTGGGGTATTGATCTCAATGTGTACGCAGAACAAGCAGGAGCAGGGTGCGCACCTATCTTACGCTAGATATCATGGTATCCCTCAGAGAATGGGCCTGTGTCAGTGCATTAGGACACCGCAAAATTGTCATGTGTCCATTTTTTATGCATATACATGAGGGGAGTAACAGTTTGGGCCCATACTCTGAGTTTGTCTTAGGGTTAGATTATGCCAAGAAGGAGGACAATTCCCGTGTTTGACCAGTCCCACGGCTTGCGGTTTGATATTTATGAACGCGTTCATCTCCCTCAGGAGCTCCCGGGAATCGCTGAGCTGGAAGAGGTTGAACTGATCCCGGAAATCCAGGTCATTCAGCGGGAGGACCGGGCAGAGCTGTATGGACAGCTGCTGCTGACCGGCCTCTACCGGAGTGAAGATGACAGAACACAGCGCCTGGAACACGCCATTCCTGTTGAGATTACAGTACCGCTGACCCGCGTCAGCTCGATTGAAGACATAGGGGTGGAGATTGAGAATTTCGATATTGATCTTCTTACAATGCGCAGTGTGAACATAACAGGGGTACTCTCCCTCCGGGGAATCGGAGGAGCGGAATCGCTGCCGGTCTGGCAGCAGGAAGAGTACACAGTTGCCTACAGTCCAGAGGAAGAACGGCTAAAAGGTATTAATGCTGCTGGTGAGCAAGAAAGTGATGCCTTGTATGAGAATTCGCTATGGACCTTTGGAGAAGGTGAAGTGGATGAATCCGCCGAGGGGCTTATCGTCCATACTCACAGCTTAACGAATGAACAGAAGGATGACGCGGAGCCAGAGAGTGTCCGGCCGGCAGCAGAGATCTGGAATTTGGGGGCATACGTCAATGAACGCAGTGAGGAGCCCGCTGCTTCTGAGGTGAGCAATGAGACCTACATTGAAGATGTCTATCCAGAGAAGATCGAAAATCTTGAAAATGCTCCAGAACTGATGCCTTTTCCTGCTGAGGAGGAAGTTATTGCAGAAGAAGCTCCCCCTGTACAAGAAGAGAAACCGGATGTGAAAATTGCTTTGGGCAGCAAAAAGGCAGCCAAGGCAGAAGACCATAAGCCGATGACATTCTCCGCTCTGTTGAACTCCAGCCGCTCCCGTAAAGAGCTGGAGGAAGCACAGGCTCTGGAGGCTGCTCCGGCTGCAGCTGCAATTAGTTCAGCCAGAGATACCGAATGGAAGAGCAGATTCATCGGCGGTGTGGAAGGTGCCGATTTATTCCGCAAGGTACGTCTCTGCATCGTCCAGCGTGAAGATACTTTGGATACCATAGCCGAGAAATATCATCTGAGTGCCCGCGAGCTGGGAATGTATAACCGCCTCTCCGGACAGAATGTTGAGGAAGGCCAGGTTTTGTATATCCCTTAAGGCTTTGTACGTATCCCAGGTTGACTAAAGCTTGACTCTACAGGTATTATGGAGTAAGCAATATCTGGTCAAAGACTGGGAACGGGAAGAGTAGGCGGTCAGCCCTTCAGAGAGCGGAATTAGTAACAGCTGTGAAATTCCGCAGGATGCATGCCAGCCGAAGTCGCCCCGGAGTCGCCTGTCTGAATCTGTCTTCACTATAGTGAAGCAGTGTAGGACGTGGCCGGCAGCAGCCGTTATCTGCATAAGTGTCGCGTTAAGCCGCCGGGGAGATGAATCAAGCCGGAGTGGTGTTTCTTTTTCTTAACGCGAAACAAAGGTGGTACCGCGAAAGAATGGCTTTCGTCCTTTGAGACGAGGGCCTTTTTGTATTTAAATACAAGGATCTTGACATTAACGGAGGTATCAGAACTATGGCTGAACATAACAACCTGACGCAGGCAGATTTGGCGGGCCAGCAGGATATGACGGAGGAACACACAGAGGCACAAGCTTCAAAGAACAGTATGCCTACAACCTATGATCCCAAAGCAGCGGAGCAGAAATGGTATCCCTATTGGAGCGAGGGTGGATATTTCCGTGCGGGCCAGCGCCCGGATGCACAGCCTTACAGCATTGTGATTCCTCCTCCCAACGTAACAGGGATGCTTCATATCGGACATGCGCTTGATTTCACACTTCAGGATATCTTGATCCGCACCAAGCGGATGCAGGGCTTTGATACATTATGGCTGCCTGGTACGGATCACGCGGGAATTGCTACCCAGACGAAGGTAGAGCAGAAGCTCCGCCAACAGGGGATCTCACGACATGACCTCGGCCGTGAGAAGTTCCTGGAGCAGGTCTGGGACTGGAAAGATCAATATGCGGCAACGATTCACGAGCAATGGGCCAAGATGGGCCTCTCTCTTGATTACTCACGCGAGCGTTTCACCCTGGACGATGGTCTGTCCAAAGCGGTTCGTGAAGTATTTGTTAAATTGTACGAGAAGGGCCTGATTTACCGCGGTAAACGTATTATCAACTGGGACCCTGCAGCCCGTACGGCTTTGTCGGATATTGAGGTAGAATACAAGGAAGTTAATGGTCATCTGTATCATCTGCGTTATCCGCTCAAAGACGGAAGCGGTTCGATTACAGTTGCCACCACCCGCCCGGAGACAATGCTGGGCGATACAGCGGTGGCAGTTCATCCAGAAGATGACCGGTATAAACACTTGATCGGTAAAATGCTGGTGCTGCCGATTATCGGCCGTGAAATCCCGGTAATTGCTGACGAGTATGTAGACAAAGAGTTTGGCAGCGGAGCGGTTAAAATTACCCCGGCACATGACCCCAATGACTTTGAGGTAGGTTTGCGCCACAATCTTCCGCAGATCAACGTAATGGATGAAAGCGGCACAATGAATGATGAAGCCGGACCATATAAGGGATTGGACCGCAGTGACTGCCGTAAGGCGATTACAGCCGATCTGAAGGAACAGGGTGTTCTGATCTCTATTGAAGATCATGTGCATCAGGTAGGACACAGCGAGCGTTCCGGCGCCGTAGTAGAACCTTATCTGTCCACACAATGGTTCGTTAAAATGCAACCGCTGGCTGAAGCGGCAATCTCCGCACAGAAGAGCGGCAATGGCATTAATTTTGTACCTGAACGTTTTGAGAAGACCTATCTGAACTGGATCGAAAATGTCCGTGACTGGTGTATCTCCCGTCAACTGTGGTGGGGTCACCGTATTCCGGCCTGGTATTCCGAATCTACTGGTGAGATTGTTGTGGCCCGTGATGAGGAAGAAGCACGCAGAATCAGCGGCCTGGATGATTTGAAACAGGACGAGGATGTACTGGATACCTGGTTCAGCTCCGCTCTCTGGCCTTTCTCGACAATGGGTTGGCCGGATGAGACGAGCAAGGACTATGAGCGTTTTTATCCGAACAATGTCCTTGTGACCGGCTATGACATCATCTATTTCTGGGTGGCGCGCATGATCTTTACCGCTCTGGAATTCACTGGGGAGAAGCCTTTTGCCGATGTATTAATGCATGGACTTGTGCGGGATGCCGAAGGGCAGAAAATGTCCAAGTCGCTGGGCAATGGCGTAGATCCGCTTGAGGTTATCGAGAAATATGGTGCTGATGCGATGCGCTATATGATTTCTACCGGCAGCACCGCCGGTCAGGACCTGCGGTTCCGCTGGGAGAAGGTAGAGCAGGCGCGGAATTTCGCGAACAAGATCTGGAATGCCTCACGCTTTGCACTCATGAATCTGGAAGGTGTGAACTTTGGGGATATCGATATTACGGGCAATCTCGGAACGGCTGACCGCTGGATTCTGCACCGCCTGAACGAAACTTCCCGCGAAATTACGCGTCTAATGGACACATACGAATTTGGCGAGATCGGCCGCCAGCTGTACAATTTCATCTGGGATGATCTGTGCGACTGGTATATCGAGTTCGCGAAGCTGTCGCTTTACGGTTCGGATGCCGATGCCAAAGCTAAGACACAGTCTGTATTGGCCTATACGCTGGATCGCACGCTGCGCCTGATTCATCCGTTTATGCCGTTTATTTCAGAGGAAATCTGGCAGCATCTGCCGCATGAGGGTGAGACCATCACACTTGCGGCTTGGCCTGAGTACGACGCTGCCCTGGAGAATGCCGAAGCGGTTGCGGAGATGAACCTGCTGATGGACATGATTCGGGCTGTGCGTAATATCCGCGCTGAGGTAAATGTGCCGATGAGTAAGAAGGTAGATCTGATCGTCAAAGCTGCGGATGAAGCTACTTTGGGTATCATCACCCGCAATGACAGCTATATCAGCCGTTTCTGCAACACATCGTCCTTCGCGGCGGGACTAAATCCGGAAACGCCGGAGAAGGTTATGTCCGCTGTCGTTACAGGAGCTGAGCTTCTTTTACCATTATCGGGTCTGATCGACATCGATCAGGAAATTGCCCGTCTGGAGAAGGAAGTACAGGTTCTGAACAGTGAAGTGGAGCGTGTGGATAAGAAGCTGGGCAACGAGGGCTTTGTAGCCAAGGCACCGGCCAAAGTCATCGAAGAGGAACGGTCCAAGCAGGCGGATTACTCCGCCAAACGAGAGAAAGTTCTTGCCCGCATCGCAGAGCTGAGAGGATAAAGAACATGGAAGATATACTTGGGGGCGGCAGAACCGCCCCTTTAGGGACTTATAGTGAGGCTGTAGACTGGATCAACAGCCTCATCCCGTTTGGCATCCGTCCAGGTCTCGAACGGGTTGACTTGCTGATGGAGCGTCTGGGACATCCCGAGCGTAGACTGAAGTTCATTCATGTAGCCGGGACGAACGGCAAAGGCTCGACCTGTGCTTTTTTGACAAGTGTTCTGCTGCAAAGCGGGTATACCGTGGGGACATTTACGTCCCCCTATATTACGAAATTCACGAACCGGTTTCAGTATAATGGTGAGGATATACCGGAGGAGATACTGACTAAACTGGCTAATATTCTTCTTCCGCTGGTGGAAGAAATAGCAGCGACTGAACTTGGTTCCCCTACCATGTTCGAGGTGGCAACAGTGCTTGCTCTTCTGTATTACGCGCAGGAATGTTATCCTGATGTGGTCGTATGGGAGACAGGGCTTGGGGGAAGGCTGGATGTAACGAATATTGTTACGCCAATTGTGTCGGTGATTACTAATGTGGGTTACGACCATACAGATGTGCTTGGCGATACACTGGAGCTGATTGCAACGGAGAAAGCGGGTATTATCAAACCAGGAGTACCTGTGGTCAGTTGTGTGAACCAACCGGAAGCTTTAGCCGTGCTAAAGAACAAAGCGGCTGAATGCCGGAGTACGCTATATCTGGCAGGAGAAGATTTCACCTATGAAAGCAATGGCATCGGCAGCGGCGTACAAGCTTTCACCTTTAAGGGGCCGTTCCGCAGCATCAATATAGAAATTGCCATGAAAGGCGACCATCAAATCGCGAATGCCGCCGGAGCCATGATGGCACTGGAGGTACTCCGCCAGTATATGGCGTTTATTCTTGATGATGAAGATGTATTGAAGGGCTTTCGTGATACGTTCTGGGCGGGAAGACTGGAAGAGGTCAGTACTTCTCCAAGAATTGTGCTGGACGGGGCTCATAATCCGGAAGGCGCCGAAAGCCTGGCCAGAAGTCTTCCACAGTTCTACACGTACCGCAAATTAAATTTGCTTATGGGCATGCTCTCAAACAAGCATCATGAATCATATTTGAAGCATATACTGCCTATAGTGGATACGCTCATCCTGACCGAACCGGATTTCCGGAAGAAAATGGACGCGGAGAACCTGCGTGGAATCGTGGAGAGTCTGCGGAAGAAATATGCAAAAGAGCATTTGGAAATTATAGTAGAGCATGATTGGGGTAAGGCGCTGCAACTGCTGAAGGCGCGGACGTCAGAGGACGATTTGGCGGTCGTTTCCGGAACGCTGTATTTAATCGCAGATGTGCGCGGCGCAATTTTGCAGCAACCCGATTCTGAAAAAGGCTGGTGACAACTGTTGGATAATACGGAACGTGTTCATTTTATAGGGATTGGCGGTTACGGGATGAGCGCTATTGCCCGTGTGATGCTGGAGATGGGTTATACCGTCACAGGCTCGGACGTGGCTGCTCAGGAACTGACGGAGAAATTAATTGCCAAAGGTGCCAAGGTGTATATCGGGCACACGGCAGAGCAGGTTAAAGGTGCGGATCTTGTTGTCTATTCTACGGCATTGTCCAATGACAATGTAGAATGGGTGGAAGCGGAGCGGCTTAATATCCCGATCATCCATCGTTCGCAGATGCTGGCGCGTTTGCTGAATGAGCGTAAAGGGGTAGCTGTAGCTGGTGCACATGGCAAGACAACAACCTCATCGATGATCGCACTTGTAATGGAAGAGTGTGGTGTGGATCCCACATACATTATCGGCGGAGAGATCATGAACGTAGGTACCAACGCCAAAGCGGGAAAAGGGGAGTTTGTTGTAGCCGAGGCCGATGAAAGCGACGGCTCTTTCCTCCAGTATCACCCTTGGCTTGGCATTGTGACTAATATTGAAGCGGATCACCTGGAGAATTATGGTGGTGATTTCAATCGTTTAAAAGCAGCTTATGTGCAATTTATGAATCATCTTGCGGAAGACGGAACCGCAATCGTGTGTGTGGATGATGAGAATGTTATCTCCCTGCTGCCGGAAGTTAAGGGCAAG
Organism: Paenibacillus oryziterrae; assembly: GCF_042610485.1. Classification (NCBI taxonomy): domain Bacteria; kingdom Bacillati; phylum Bacillota; class Bacilli; order Caryophanales; family Paenibacillaceae; genus Paenibacillus; species Paenibacillus oryziterrae. The sequence goes on from NZ_JBGJZO010000005.1 coordinate 207,063, forward strand.
GTCATTACTTACGGCATTCAATCCCAGTCAGCGGATTATCTGGCTTCCGATATTGTGCTCGGAGACCGCCAATTGTCATTCACCATGAGTGGTTACGGTGAGACTCTGGGCCGGATTGAGTTGTCTGTTCCCGGACAGCATAACCTCTACAACGCGATGGCTACAGTAATTGCTTGTTTGAAAGCAGGCATTCCTTTCTCTTCAATTGCTGAGGCTATAGTGAAATTTAATGGTGCCAAGCGGCGGTTTCAAGTGCTTGGTGAAGTGAATGATATTCTTGTTATTGATGACTATGCTCATCACCCAACTGAAATCCAGGCGACGATTAGCGCTGCGAAGGCAACAGGCAAACGAATTATTGCCGTGTTCCAGCCTCAGCGCTACACACGGACCTTTTTTCTGCTGGATGCATTTAGTCGTGCCTTCTCGGAGGCCGACGAGGTTATCATCACGGATATTTATTCACCTGCCGGCGAGAAGCAGATTGAGGGGGTAACCTCGGCGAAGCTTGTCGAGCTCATCGTGCAGAATAGCAATGCTGGTGCGCGTTATCTGCCTAAAAAGGAAGATGTGCTGGCTGATTTGGAGGACCGGATTGCTCCAGGCGATCTGGTGATTACTATGGGTGCGGGCGATATCTGGAAAGTAAGCCACACACTTGCTGATATTTTAAAGAAACGATAGGCTACCATAGGACCACTTTGGATTAGAAATAGAAAGCGTGTTCCCGTTTTCGGATACCGAACGGGAGCACGCTTTTTTTATACAGGATAAGGTTGCTCTTGTATATTTCGGGCAGAAACGGTACTGTTGATAGTTGGATAAGGACAATTCCATTGCCGGGAATTCCTGCGCATATTATGGTGGTGTAAAGGTGAACCCTGCTTTCGATATCAGAACCATGCTATTTTCGCTTATATTTGGAAATCTGTTTATAGTACTTCTCATTTCTGCGTACCGCCTCCGTTATCCTAAGGACTCCGCCTCTTCATTTTTCGTACTCTCGAAATGGCTGCAAGCGGCTTCATGGAGCGGTCTGACTCTGCTCACCGGGGTGCCCTCCTGGCTGTCCCTGCCACTCGTCAATTTACTGATGCTTGCCGGGGGATGCCTTGAGCTTATTGCCCTGTTAATGATGATGGGAATGTTCACGCGCAGGGTCAAGCACTATTATGTATTCCTGGCTGCAGCCAGCACCTTAACTTATGGGATTATCTTTATCTTCAATAACGAATCCAACCTGAGGATTGCTTCTGCTTCGTTTTGGACAGCCCTATTTATTGTGTATCCGGCTTATCATTTAAGTGCTGACAAACATGGAACTCCTCTGCAAAAGATCATGGGCAGCCTTTACTATATTATCGCCTTCAGCATGCTGGGGAGGGGAATCGCCGCGCTGACAGCTTCCGGACTGATGACGGTATTTACTCCGAATGTGGTTCAACAGCTCTATTACATAGGCATGTACATGTTCTTAATCCTTGGAACGGCTGGTTTCATTCTTCTCTCCAAAGAGCAGTCCTATGAGGATTTGAAAAAAGTGGCTACCTATGACGAGCTGACGGGTATCCTTAACCGCAGATCGTTCATTATCCAGGCGCAGCAGAAGATTACGACGGCGGTCAAGAATATGGAGCGTGTCTCCCTGATGGTTCTGGATATCGATCATTTCAAACAGGTGAACGATACCTATGGTCATGATACCGGTGATAAGGTGCTGACCAACTTTGCCAGGGTAATACAGCAGAATCTGGATCAGGGAGATTTGTTCGGCAGGTTCGGCGGCGAGGAATTTACGATCCTGCTGGGTGCTGTGGATGAGGTGGAGTGCGACCGTAAGGCGGAGCTTCTGAGGAAGGCCGTCATGGATGTAGTCTTTCCGGGCATTTCACTGAAGGTTACTGTCAGTATTGGAGTTGTCACGCTTGTTCCCAATCGGCGAACCCCGCTGGACATGCTGTATAAACTCAGCGACAAGGCGCTTTACCGGGCGAAGCTGGAAGGGCGGAACCGTGTCGTACGGGGCCGGTGGCTGTAGGGAACATGTGAATCAAAGCTCTCTGAATACTCCTGACGCTACTTGGGCGGGCAGGAGTATTTTTTGAAATATGGGAAATAAAAACTTCCGCCTGCCAGGTAAAAATAGTATAGTGAAACATATTGCGTTAATGTACTAGGGTGGTGAAACTATTTACTTTGTTCTTGATGTTCCAACACTGCTGCTCACGTTTATGCTGGGTAATCTGTTAACAGTACTGCTGGTCATTGCTTACCGTTCCCGTTATCCCAAGGATATGACTTCAATGGTATTCGTGGCGGCAAAAGGATTGCAAACCGTATTCTGGCTGCTGCTGATATATCCGCATATTTTGGATCACCGGAACCTCTTTACGCTATCTATTGTGATTTTTAGTGCTGGCGGAGCTTTAGAAGCTGTTTCACAGCTCCTTATTTTAGGGATGTACAGCAACAGAGTGAAGGTCAACTATATCATCATGGCAGGATTTAGTTGTGCCGGGGCTGTGATTCTGAATCTCTTTGGCAGCGACCTGAGGTTTCTGCTTGCGTTCCTCTCTCTTCAAGGAGTACTGTTTTTCCTGTATCCGGCATATGTGCTCTGGATGAATCGGATTGGATCTCCGCTCCAGAAACTGATGGGGCTTATGTACATGTTTATCATTGTTGTGTTTATGATCCGGGCAGGGGTGTTCATTTCGGAGCACAATCTGGAGAGGGTTATTATTGAAAGGATAATCGCGCTGTTTTACATCGCGGCCTATCTGTTCATCTTTCTGGGCTCTGCGGGCTTTATGCTGCTGCTCCGAGAACAATCCTATATAGAGCTGGAACGAGTGGCTACATATGATGAGCTCACAGGTATTTTAAATCGCAGGTCCTTTATGCTGCGCTCGCGGTCCTTAATTGCTGAAGTCGCCGGTGAGGGCCAGCCGTATTCTTTTCTGCTGCTGGATATCGACCACTTCAAGAATGTTAATGACACATACGGACATGATGCAGGAGATAAGGTGCTGCGTAATTTCACGGCGGCCATGGAGCGTGTATTGGGCCGGGAGGATCTGTTCGGCAGATTTGGCGGAGAGGAATTCGCCGTGCTTTTGCCGCGCGCGGGTGAAGCCGCCAGCGGTGAGATTGCCGAGCGGCTGAGAACCTCCATTCTAGAGGCGGATGTTAACGGAATGCAGATAAACTATACGGTCAGTATTGGTGTGGTTACTGTAATCCCAACAGAGCGGATTTCTCTAAATACCCTTTTTAAAATATGCGACAAGGCACTTTATCAAGCCAAAAAGCACGGCAGAAATTGTGTAATGAGAGTCATGGTGCAGTACTAGCATGATTGCAAAGCCGCAAGTCTCGGGAATCGCCCGGAGGCTTGCGGCTTTTTTTAGAATACAAGAAAGTAGTAGTTCACATTATCCTTTACCTTGTGTTTTTACGAGCAACGGGTGCCGTCACTGTAAGGACGCCGCAGCCGTTGCTTCTTATTAAATGTCCGAATTTCGCAAAAATAAGCTTTTCTCTCTAAATACGATCAGCAAGCAGCACCCTACAATATAGAAGAAGGCCAGAACCAACGGCTATTTCTGCGGTCTTTGAAAGGCCGCCACGGATTGAAAGAAGGTGCTGTTCATGAGTGAGGAAGTACTGCTGCGGATGGAGAATGTCAGTAAATCCTTTCCCGTAGTAAAGGCTCTTAGAGAGGTGAGCTTCACGCTGCGACGGGGTGAAATTCATGCCTTGATGGGAGAGAACGGGGCAGGAAAGTCTACGCTGATTAAGGTGTTGACCGGTGTATATGAGATGGATGAGGGAAGTGCCTATCTGGCAGGGCAAAGACTGCAAATCAGCTCCCCTCAGGATGCACAGGATGCCGGTATCAGCACGGTGTATCAGGAGATTAATCTTTGTGCCAATCTGACGGTGGCGGAGAATATTTATATCGGCCGTCTTCCGAAGAACAGGGCGGGGATTGATTGGAATAGCGATGATTGCCGGGAAGCTCAATCTGGCAGTGGAATGCAACCCGCTGCTTGGACCCCAGTTCATCAAGGCTGCCGATACGGATTATTACCTCGGAAAGCATGTTCCCTCAGATACCGTGAAACAAGAGATCTCTTTACGGGAATACTGATGTATTCTTTAACACTGAATATAACTTAGTCTATTACTCTCTTAACACAAGCTAAATATATTAGTAAAAGAGCAATCTCGAATAAGAGGATGCTCCCCCAGTGCATCTTCTATATCCTTCAGGCCTCCGATCATCGGATGGCCTTTTTTTTATTTAAGCATAATTTGTAATTTTCTTTAGATAAATCCATAAATCTACAATAATCACCTGATAATTGGGTATATAACTATAAATATAGAAATATACGCACGGGTGAGGAGAAGAGAAATGAAAGAGAAGCTGCTATTTATTTCTGCGGAGAATCCTTTTCCCCAGGATAGTGGAGGGAAGCTGAGAACAGGCAATATTTTGAATATACTGCTAGCGAAGTATGATGTGGATCTGGTTACATACAGGAGGGATAAGCCGGCTGCCCCTGCAGCCCCTGTCGATAAGGCAATAGTTCATGAGGTAGAGCGGACAATGACCTATAGGAAAGCCATGCTGCGCTCACTCTACAAGCTGCGTAACTGCTCTTACATGAGCCACATCGATGTGGATATGAAGAATAAAATCTGGGAGCTCTGCCGCAGCAAAAAATACCGGAATGTATTTATCTCCCATAGTCTGCTAGGCAGTTGCATTGATATTGTGAAGTCGGCGCTGCCAAAGGCGAATATCATCACAGATGCCCATAATTACGAAAGCGGCTTATCTGCGCAGTTGGCCGGAAAGAAGAAGGGGATACAGCGGCTTTATTTTAAGCTGAATGTGCTTTGGACCCGCAGAGATGAACTAAAGCTGATGAATAAGACCGATCTGCTGCTCACAACTTCCGAGAATGATGGTCTTTCATTTAAAAGATTATCACCAAGGAATTCCGGCAAGGTGCACGTGATTCCTAATTTCATCTCTATTTCGGCGTATACCAGCGGGGAGCCAGCGGTGAAAGAAAATTGGATTATACTCCCGGGCAATATGAACTATTTTCCCAATGTGAATGCGGCGCAGTATTTTTATAGGGAGATTTATCCCTTAGTTAAAGCACGGATCCCGGAAGTGAAGTGGTATATCGTAGGCCGTGATGTGCATCCGGAGGTTGAAGCTCTGGCGGCACTGGATGACTCTATAGTGATTACAGGTTACGTGAGTAGTGTGGCTGACTATATACGACGATCTAAGGTTGTCATCGCGCCTCTGCTGGAAGGAAGCGGTACCAGGTTGAAAATATTGGAGTCTTGGGCGCTGAACACCCCGGTGGTCTCGACTTCTGTGGGAGCCGAAGGACTTCTGTATGAAGATGCCTATGATATTATGATTGCTGATAATGCTGCGGAATTTGCAGACAAAGTGGTCAGGCTGTTTCAGGATTACGAATTGAATGTTCATGTAGCCGGACATGCCATGCAGACGTTGATGACCCATTATGAAGCTGGAAGCGTCAAGGAGAAGGTGCTGAGTCTTGTCTAAAGGGATATTGTCTCAACGCTGCATAGCTCTCTATTGTCTATCATATATTTCTTTATAGATGAGACAAGGTGAGGTGTGTATTGTGAGTAACGGAAAAATGACTTTTCGTTTCGATACCGGGAAGGATAAGCATACGTTGGAGGATCACAAGCCGGATGCAAGGTATAACAATGTGGTTGAATTTGATCCTGCACAACAACGTCAGGATACTGAGGACCCTTATTATGCGTATCTGGATAGCCGTGATGTGCAGCAGAACTTCTTTCAAACTGAGGTTTATCCTGAGCTGTGGGAGGACTCTTCGATTCATCAGGACGAAGAAAACCCGTGGCAGGTAGATCCACAACCTGGTTTGACTGACGGAAAAAACAATGGTGCTTATCACTCCCGCCGTCCTTCGCATTTATGGAAATTTGTGGCGTCGGTTGTCGCAGCAATCGGTATAGGGCTGTTGTTTGGATATGTGGCACTCTCTTTTTTTCATGGAGGCGGATTACCGGGGGGACTGGCTGATGAATCTGTGAACTCTGCCAAAGCCGGGGCACAGAATGGTAATGCTGCCCAGGAACCCGCCGGAACCGGAACATCCGGCTTGCCGATTGCAGATAGTGGCAGCGGGAGCAAAGTCCTGATTTCTGTACAGGTTGCAGGTCAAAGTTACTATTTGCTGCAGTATGGTGTTTTTAGTACACCAGAGGGAGCGGTTCAGGCACAGGAGGAGTTGCTGACAGCCGGACTTGCTGCCGGGCTGGACCAGACAGAGAGTAACCGGGTATATGCTGGGATTTCCCCGGACCGCGAGCAGGCCAAGCTGCTCAGCAATGGGCTGAAAGCGCAGGGGATCGAATTGTATGTCAGGGAGGTCACTCTACCTGCTGCTGCAGAGCTGAATTATAATGGAACTGCGGAGAGTGTTGATCATTATTTTGACGTTAGCGGTAGATTACTAGGAGAACTTAGTTCCTTATCCGCTTCTTTATTAAGCAGAACCTCAACGGTCCAAACTGCTGATGTCAGCAATCTTCATCTGGAATGGAGCGAGGCGATCAAGGCGCTGGAAAGCGGGCTGCCGATGGCGGCGCTCGAGATTTCTGCTAACCTTAAAAAGTCGATGGCTCAGGGAATTTCCGCACTAAATGAATACAACAAGAATAAATCGGACGGTCTGCTGTGGGAGGTTCAAGGTTCAATGATGGACTATCTGGCGGGCCAGAAAAAATTGCTTGCCGCCCTTCAATAACACATAGGTCTTACCGACTATTAAATCAATAATAAATCCGACCCGGTAATGATTACCACTTTTGGGGTCGGATTTTGCGTTTGTATTGAACTCCGTTTCACCGTATAATAATATGGGTGTCAAAAAATGGCGAGGGAAGACTGAGATGAAGAAGAAAAATGTAGGAACACTGCTGTTATTTCTGATTCTGGGCTGGCTAGCCGGGGCGTGGATCGCCAAGCTGCTGGAGCCCGTAAAAGCTCTCTCCTTTTTAACGAAATCGACCATGATCAAGTGGTCACCCCAAGCGGATTTGGATATTTTCACTTATGACATCACCATTCAAATGAAGTTATGTCTGCTTAGTCTGATCGGTATTATTGCTGCCGTATGGATGTACCGCAGGCTGTAGCCAGGAAAGGGCGTTTAAACCCGTGAATGATGCGAACTCACCCATTCTGATCCTAGCCTCAGGTTCACCTCGTCGCAGAGAGCTGTTATCTCTGCTGGGTCTGCCCTTTGAAGTGGCAGTCACAGATACAGACGAAAGCACACCGCCGGGATGGACACCGGAGCGGATTGTCTCTGTCCTTGCACAGCGCAAGGCGGAAGCGACAATGACTTTGAATGCTGAACGGAATGCCGTTATTATCGGGAGCGACACTATAGTGGTCCATGATAATCTTATTCTCGGTAAACCGGTGGACGAGCAGGATAGTATCGCCACGCTCACAGCACTGCAAGGCAACACCCACAAGGTATACACCGGGGTGGCTTGTATCCGGATGCCTGAGGGTATAATATCGGTGGAGCACCGGGTCACGAATGTAACAATGAGAGGGTTAAGCCCTGAAGAGATTAAAGCCTATGTGGCTACCGGAGAGCCCGCGGACAAAGCTGGTTCTTATGCTATACAAGGACTTGGCTCCACTTTGGTGGAGAAGATTGAAGGCTGCTATTTCAATGTGGTTGGCTTGCCTTTGGCGCTGCTTGGAGATATGCTCTCACGGTTTGGCATCCAGGTGTTAAATGCCCGCGGGGAGTAAAGAGAAGAGGGATCGGGATGGAGTCGCGATTGTTGATGCTGCGGGACCTCCCCCATGATGAACGACCAAGAGAGCGCATGATGCAATATGGGGCTGAATCATTAAGTCAAGCCGAGTTGCTTGCCATTCTGCTGCGGACAGGAACACGCAGGGAATCTGCAATCGGCATAGCGCAGCGTATACTGAGCCAGTCAGGCGGTATCCGTCAACTGGCAGATCTTAGTATTAAAGAACTGACTTCCATTAAAGGAATCGGACCTGCAAAGGCCGTTCAATTAAAGGCTGGTATAGAGCTTGGAAGACGCATGGCCAATTCGCGGCTGAATGAGCCTGTAATCATCCGCAGTCCGCATGATGCGGCGGATATACTGACCGAGCAGCTCCGCTATTTGCAGAAGGAACATTTTGTCTGTCTTTTTCTGAATACTAAGAATCATGTCATAGCGCAGGAAACGTTGTCTATGGGAAGTCTTAACGCATCAATTGTGCATCCGCGGGAGGTCTTTAGGGCCGCCATTAAGAATAGCAGTGCCTCCATCGTATGCGCCCATAACCATCCAAGCGGCGATCCTACGCCCAGCCGGGAAGATATTGCATTGACTACGAGGCTGATACAGGCGGGGGAGATCGTAGGCATCGATGTGCTGGATCATTTAATTATCGGAGACAGCAGCTTTATAAGTATGAAGGAAAAAGGATTTATGTAATATAACTGCCCTAGATTTACTTAAGAAAAGGAGAATACAAGCATGTTAGGTGGTTTCACGAAAGATTTGGGAATTGACTTGGGGACGGCAAATACGCTCGTCTATGTTCGCGGCAAGGGGATTGTAGTAAGAGAACCTTCCGTGGTAGCCATAAATACAGAGACTAAATCCATTGAAGCAGTTGGAGAGTCTGCCAAAAAAATGATCGGCCGTACACCGGGGAATATCCGGGCAATTCGTCCGATGAAGGATGGCGTCATTGCTGATTTTGACACAACAGCAACCATGATTAAATATTTTATCCGCCAAGCTCAGAAGCAGCGCTCCATGTTCCAGCGTCATCCGAACGTGATGGTATGTGTCCCGTCCGGAATTACTGCCGTTGAACAACGGGCTGTTGAAGATGCTACCAAACAGGCGGGTGCTCGTGAAGCCTATATTATCGAAGAGCCGTTTGCAGCTGCGATCGGTGCGGATCTGCCGGTGTGGGAACCTACAGGCAGCATGGTAGTTGATATTGGCGGAGGTACTACCGAAGTGGCTGTTATTTCGCTCGGCGGTATTGTCACAAGCCGTTCTGTGCGCGTGGCCGGCGACGAGATGGATGAAGCGATTATCCAGTACATCAAACGCCAATACAATTTGATGATCGGGGAACGTACTTCGGAGCAACTTAAGCTGGAGCTCGGTTCGGCTTTGCCACTGGACAAAGCGGAAACCATGGAAATCCGCGGCCGCGACCTTGTGACTGGACTCCCTAAAACGCTCACCATTACTTCCGACGAAGTATGCGAGGCACTGGGTGATACTGTCAATGCAATGATTGAAGCCGTGAAGGTTACCCTTGAGAAATGTCCTCCTGAGCTTGCGGCAGACATTATGGACCGTGGTATTGTACTGACCGGCGGCGGGGCGCTTCTGCGCAACCTTGACAAATTGCTGGCCCGTGAAACCGGAATGCCTGTTATTGTCGCTGAGAATCCGCTTGACTGTGTGGTTATCGGTACAGGAAAAGCATTGGAGAATATCCATTTGTTCAAGAGCCGTGGCAATTCCTCGTTTCGTGCCAAACGGTAATAACTGACCTGTTCTTACTGAACGTCAACCCCTGATGTGGGAGAAATATGCTTGTTAGAGGGTGTTGAAAGTGTTTAAGCTGTTAAGCAATAAACGTCTGTTCATTCTGCTCATTACGCTGGTGCTCTTTATTGTGGTCATGGGCTTTAGTCTGGGACCACGAAAGTCTTTATCCTGGCCTGAGAACTTTCTTCGGGATACTACAGGTTTTGTGCAAAATCTAATTTATAAGCCCGCTGGTTATATAGCGGGCTTCTTTGAAGATATCGGCAATCTGAATAAGCTGGCCGAAGAGAATGAGCAACTCAAAATCACCGTAGCCCAATATACGCGTGAGCAAGCCCAGTATAATTTCATACAGGCGCACAACGAAGAGCTAATGAAGGAACTTAAATTTACAAAAGAACAACAGGCAATGTACAAATATGAATATCATATTGCCCAAGTTGTCAGCTTGAGTACAGAGCCGAATAACAGCACGCTGGTCATCAATCTGGGGGCCAAAAACGGTGTGAAACCTAACATGTCGGTCATTTCCGTAGATGGTTTGGTGGGCGTAGTCAGCGAGGTCAGTAACTTCACTTCAACAGTTAAGCTGATGACGATGCTGAATGTTAACGATCCCAACTCCCAGCCGGCTATTGCGGCGACGGCCAAAGGTAAAGAGAACCAGACCTTTGGTATGATTGAAAGCTATGATCCGGAGACCAAAATGCTCAAGATGAATAAGATCGCTCCGGAAGATCCAATCAAAGAGAACGATGTGATCATTTCTTCCGGTATTGGCGGATTATATCCCCGCGCGCTGATGATCGGTACGGTCCAAAGCGTGGAAGTGGGAGAATTCGGTTTGACGCGCACTGCGATTATTAAACCAGCAGCCGGGTTTCAGGATTGGAAGGAATTAATTGTAGTGTTCACATCGGAGGCGGCCGGAGAGTGAGTATGCGTCGATCCGTGCTTATCCTGTCGCTGTTTCTGATCTTTATTCTGCAGGGAACGGCTTTGCCGTGGATCATTCCGGACGCCTGGCAGACTAGGATTATTCCCGATCTTGTTCTAGTTATTCTTTTATTTGTTACAATCTATCATCACCGGCATACGGCTCTAGTGCTGGGCCTATCCTTTGGAATGATCCATGACATCGTTTTTTATGGCAGAATTTTAGGCGCTCACTCTTTTGCCATGGGCTTGTCAGTTTATTTGATAGGACTGATTTTTCAGATTCCCCGTGCGCCGCTGCCGCTTATGATGACTGTAGTTCTGCTCGGGAACCTGTTGGAGAATAGCATGTTATTCGGGATTCAAAGTGTATTTAATCTTAATCAACAACCGTATAATTGGGCTTTGCTGAATTATATGCTGCCCACCATGCTTTTTCATTTTGCAGTTGCCTTGATCTTGTATATTCCACTCCGCCGCCAGCTTGCATTACTGAAAAAGGAGGAGCGGAAGGAAGAAACAACATGAGCCGGCCTATTTTCTTCCATGGAAAGCAGGAACTTAAGGACCCAGGCACGAATGAATGAGGATAGGGGGACAGACATATGACAGTGAAATCCAAATACGTAAGGATAAAAGGCGTGAAAGACGGCCTTGTATTCCTTCTAGACGATAAATGTCCCTTTGAAGAACTTTTGAACGAGCTCCGATTCAAGCTGGAACACAGCCATCAAAATATTTTGACTGGACCTATTGTTCATGTCGATGTCAAGCTGGGCAGCCGGTCAGTGACGCCTGAGGAGAAAGAAGCTGTGCTAAGCATTCTGAAGGGCCAAGGCAATCTGCTCATCCGTTCTTTTGAATCGCTGGAAGCTCCGAAGAATGAAACAGGGAGTCCGCTTTCATTGATGAGTGGTATCGTCCGCTCCGGCCAAGTGCTTCACCATCAGGGGGATTTGTTATTCTTGGGTGATGTTAATCCTGGGGGGACGATTACCTGCACAGGGGATATTTATATTCTCGGAGCACTCCGGGGGATGGCCCATGCGGGAGTCGAAGGAGAAGAAGGTGCCATTATTGCAGCTTCATTCTTGTCTCCAACCCAACTGCGAATCGCAGAGATCATAAGCCGCCCTCCGGATGAATGGGGAACCCGGGAGAGCAGCATGGAGTTTGCCTACTTACTGAATGGCGCCATGCAGATTGATAAGATGCACAATATCGTTAAGTTTCGCCAGGATTTAAATGTGTTTAAAGGGGTGTAGCCTTCATGGGAGAAGCGATAGTCGTTACCTCGGGTAAAGGCGGAGTTGGCAAAACGACCACAACAGCCAATATTGGGACCGCACTTGCGTTGCAGGGCAAAAAAGTATGTCTCGTCGATACGGATATCGGACTGCGTAATTTAGATGTTGTAATGGGACTTGAAAATCGGATTATTTATGATCTGGTGGATGTCGCGGAAGGAAGATGCCGCCTGAATCAGGCGCTTGTCAAGGATAAGCGTTTCGATGAGTTGTTCATGCTGCCCGCTGCGCAGACGAAGGATAAGACATCCGTCACTCCCGAGCAGGTAAAGGATATTATTCTCGAGCTCAAGAAAGAATTTGAGTATATTTTGATAGACTGTCCCGCCGGTATTGAGCATGGTTTCAGGAATGCCATCGCCGGTGCTGACAAAGCGATCGTGGTTACGACACCGGAGAACGCTGCTGTGCGTGATGCCGACCGCATTATCGGCCTGCTGGAGCAATCCCAGGTTGAATCTCCAAAACTTATTGTAAATCGGATCCGGCCTAATCTGGTGAAATCAGGAGACATGCTTGATATCGAGGATATTCTGCAGGTGCTCAACATCGATCTTATTGGCATTGTCCCAGACGATGAACTGGTGATCAAGGCTGCTAACGCAGGAGAACCCACCGTCATGAATCCCGATTCGTCTGCAGCTATTGCCTACCGCAATATTGCCCGCCGGATTCTCGGAGATTCCGTTCCGCTGATGCAATTGAACCGGAAGTCCGGAGCATTTACGAAATTCAGGAAATTTTTCGGCATGAGCTAAACACAGCGTGCTAAGAACCCTGTTATAAACCGTCCTATGGTCTATCCATAGGGCGGTTTTTTAATACCCGTTATTTCACTAAGTAGTTTAACCCCCGCGGGAGCTTGTTCTAAAGAGAGTTGCCTGTCTCATAAAATGAAGTAAAACAAGCCCGCGGAGGGATGCAGCGATGGATCAGAATTCAAATATTAAAGGGCGCCGCAAGGAACGAATCAGGAAGTTATTAGAGGACAACCCTGAGCTTGCTGCTGGACAACATGAACTCGGAAGTCAGGATCTTACTTGGAGCCTAAAAGAAAGGCAAGCTTACGAGAATAAACGTATTCCCGAGGAACCGGATCCTGAAACGATGTGGAAGCAGCGCCGCAAGAGCTGGGAGGACGAGGAGGACAACGGCAGGGGTCCCACATTTATCGGCGGTTTTATGCGCCGTCTTATCTTTAGTGCATTATTATTTGGCTTAGCCTATGGAGCTTTCTCGGTACAACAGCCCTGGTCCATAACGGCTCAGGATTTCATTGCCGACGCCCTCCATAATGAAATGGATTTTCAGTCTGCACGCGTGTGGTATGAGAAACATTTCAGTGGATCCCCTGTATTCATACCTATGTTCAATGGAGACGGGGAGCCTGCACAAAAGGTATCAGCCTTGCATGAATGGAGCCCTCCCCTGACAGGAAGTATTGTTCAACCCTTTGCTTCATCTCTAAAAGGACTGGAAATTATGCCGAAAGCCGATTCAAGCGGCAGTGTGACGGTGAAAAGTGTAGATATGGGCCGTGTCTTGTCTGTGTCCCGCGAGCCGCAGGGAGGAATTCGGATTACCGTTCGCCATAGCGGTGATCTTACCGCTGAATATGGACATTTAAGTGGAACCAAGCTTGAGGTGGATGACTGGGTACAGACAGGGGATACTGTGGGCTGGCTGATGCAGCCGGATTCCGGTGCGCTGCCGAATTTCTTTTTTGCATTAATGAAAGATAGAACATATATCGATCCGGCAGAAGTGATCACATTTGATTAGGGTCGGCGGAATCATCCTGTCACTGCATCCGTTACTGGTGTTAATTATGCTTCTCTCTGTTCTAACCGGGCAATTTCTAGAGCTCATTACGTTATTCTCTATCGTGTTCATTCATGAAATGGGACATGTCTGTGCAGCGAAAATAGCCGGTGTCACGGTGAAAAGTGTACAATTGCTGCCGTTCGGAGGTGTAGCTGTGATCGAGGATCATGGCAGGCTTACCGCCCTGCGTGAGATTGCCATTGCTTTAGCCGGACCGCTGCAAAATGGACTGATGATCCTTTTCTCGTTGCTGCTCCAGCGTACTGGGAACGGGAGCGGAGAATTTTTGAATTACTTTATACAAGCCAATGCTGTCATAGCCCTTTTTAACTTGCTGCCAATTCTTCCGCTCGATGGTGGAAAAGTGCTTCAAGCCCTCATTAGTTTGCTTGCACCTTATTATTCAACGCTTTTGTGGTGTGGAAGAATAAGCATCGGGGCAAGTGGGATAGTCATTGCTTATAGTTTGCTTCCTATGGGCACTACTGGAGGTGTGAGGCTGAATATACTGCTAATCGGCGCTTTTTTGCTGTATTCAAACATTACGGATCACCGCAATCTGCCTTACCGGTTTGTTGCTTTTTTGATGAATAGGGGGGCAGTCTATGAACGTTACATCTCCTCGGGCGTGCAGGCCCGTCCAATAGTTGCTCTTTCAGCGAAACCTTTGGATGACATATTGCGTCTATTTAAACGTAACCGTTATCACTTTATTTATGTCTTAAACGGTAAGGGGAATGTCATGGCCGTTGTGCCGGAACAGCGCCTCGTCGCTTCTTATTTCGGGATATAACTTAATAATATGCGTTTATTGACAAATGATTTAAGAACCAGAGGTGAAGCCATGAAGCAAATGATCGTTCACTGCACGCAGCATATTACCCGGATGGCTCTTCTGGAGGATGGAAAGCTAGTGGAGTATGCCGCGGAGCGCGATCAGCAACAAGGACTGGTCGGCAGCTATTACAAAGGTCGGGTCATTAATGTCCTGCCGGGTATGCAGGCTGCTTTTGTAGATATAGGCCAGAAGAAAAACGCGTTTTTATACGTTGATGATGTACTGCATCCGCATCTGGATAAACAGCCGAAGATTAAACCATCCATCGAGGAGCTTCTCCAGCCTGGCCAGGAAATCATTGTACAGGTAAGAAAAGAACCCCGTGGGGGCAAAGGGGCAAGGGTGACAACCCATTACACACTTCCGGGACGCTGGATGGTGTACATGCCTTTTGCCGAATATGTGGGCGTCTCCAAAAAAATCGGACGTGAATCCGAACGGGGGCGGCTGAAAGCAATCGGAGAACGGCTGCGCAGGAACGAGGAAGGTCTTATTATGCGTACCGTCTCTGAGGATGAGCCGACTGCAGCGGTTGAGGGGGACCTTGCTTTTTTGCGGGCACAATGGGATGTGATCACCCGAAGGGCAACGTCCGTGACAGCTCCTGCACTGCTTCATAGTGATTTAAGCATTGTGCAGCGTTATATTCGCGATGCTTTTAACCCTGAAATCGACGAATTGATCATCGATTCCCTCAAAGCTGCCAAGGAGGCAGAGATATTCCTAAATGAAATGGCCCCTGCCGGCCACAGACCTGTGAACCTTTACAGCGGGCATGAGCACATACTCAGCACATATGGAATACAGGATGAGTTGTACAAAAGCTTTAGCCGTAAGATCACTCTGGATGGGGGAGCCACGCTGGTCTGGGATGAAACAGAGGCGCTAACAGTGATCGATGTCAACACCGCACAATATATTGGCGGATCTTCTCTGGAGGATACTGTAAGCCGGACAAACCTGCTGGCTGCTGAGGAGATCGGCAGGCTGATTCGTTTAAGAGATACCGGTGGAATCATTGTTATAGACTTTATTGATATGGAGCTGGAGGAACACAGGAACATGGTCACAGACCGTCTAGAGAGTATTGTCGCCAGTGACCGGACCAAGACGCATATTTTAGGCTGGACAAGGCTTGGACTACTCGAAATGACGCGTAAGAAGGCCAGACATGATTCCGCCGGTTTAGTCCCAACTTCCTGCACGTGCTGCGGCGGGACTGGCAAAGTAGGGACATGGGTAGAGGAATAAGTATTCTTGTCAAGATTTGTTGACTATAGGCAATAAGTATGATACTATCTTCAAGTATGTGTTTGGTTGTTCTCTTCCTACACATGCTGTAACCGCTCCGATCGGGTACACAAGAGCAGTTTCGAAAGAACCTGCCACCTAGACTAGGCGAGTCTGAGACATGAGGAGGTGCAAGTACAATGTATGCAATTATCGAAACTGGTGGTAAACAATACAAAGTCCAAGAGGGCGATGTTTTGTTCATTGAGAAGCTGGAAGCTGAAGACGGCGCAAGCGTAACGTTTGACCGTGTCTTGGCTGTTTCTAACGAAGGTGGTCTGACTGCAGGAACTCCGCTGGTAAGCGGCGCGTCTGTAACAGCTAAAGTCGAGAAACACGGTAAAGGCCAAAAGGTTGTAGTTTACAAATACAAACCTAAGAAGAACTACCACAAGAAACAAGGTCATCGTCAACCGTACACAAAAGTAACTATCGAGAAGATTCAAGCGTAAGAAGGTGCGTTAATGATTAACGTACGGATTACACGAGCTTCTGCTCAAGGTGCTATTGTCGGTTTTTCCGTAAAAGGGCATGCAGAATATGCTAGGAGTGGCAAGGATATCGTCTGTGCCGGAGTTTCAACCGTTACGGTCGGAACGGTGAATTCGATTGAGACGCTTACGGGTGTAGTTCTGAATACTTCGATGAAGGATGGATTTCTCAGTGGAACCTTGGTTCCCGTGAATGATCCCGAAGTTTCAGCCAAAGTCCAGCTTTTGTTGGAATCCATGGTTGTTATGCTTAAGGTTATTTCGAAATCGTACAGAAAATATGTTCAGATACAGGAAGTCATTATTTGAAGAAGGAGGTAGACAACATGTTGAAATTGAATCTTCAATTGTTCGCATCGAAAAAAGGTGTAGGTTCCACAAAGAACGGACGGGATAGCCATTCCAAACGTCTTGGCGTGAAACGTGCTGACGGTCAAGCAGTTACCGGCGGAAGCATCTTGGTTCGTCAACGCGGAACAAAAATTCACCCAGGCACAAACGTAGGCATCGGTAAAGATGATACCTTGTTTGCTAAAGTTGATGGTGTAGTGAAGTTCGAACGTTGGGGCCGCGATCGTAAGAAAGTGAGCGTCTACCCTGTTGATGTTGCTCCGGTAGCAGCAGCATTGGAAGCGTAAGCTACGGTAACCATAATTGCAGTGAAGCCTCCGGCATTATGCCGGAGGCTTTTTTTGAAACACAAGAAAGTATAAGTTGCACACTATACTTTATCCTTGTGTTTTTGCGAGAAACTCTGCTGTCCCTAATAAGAGGACGCAGTCGTTTCTTCTGAAAAGTAGAAGGCTCGTCTTGAATTTCAGATGATTGCAATGAAGGCCTGTGTTATACTGGGGAATGGAAAATCTTGAACAGTGTGATAAATACGGAAGATTGAGAATTATGAGAACTTAGAGACGGGGAGAACGAATGAAATCCTGGAAAGGTGTAATCTGGGCAGTCTTGTTATCCGTAGCTTTTCCTTTAGGTTTGATATGCTGGCAGACATCTCTTTGGACATGTCTGCTACTGGCTCTGTGGGTGATGGCTGTGGTTGTTTTCAGTAACATATGGAATCAGCGGCACTATGAGCGGGAACTGAACCTGCAGGAACGGGGCTTGCAACGTGCGGCCATACGGACACTGAATCATCACCGGCATGACTGGATGAATGATTTACAAGTACTGTACGGGTATATTCAGCTCGGTAAGCCTGATAAAACACTGCAAACTGTGGAAAGAATAAAGGGGCGCATCGCGCTGGATAGCAGGATTGCCAAGCTTGGAGCACCTTCCCTTGTTTTTTATATCCAGTCTTTCCGCACACATAGCAACAGTCTTGAACTGGACGTGCAAGTGGAAGAAGGACTTAGCCTGGAGAATCGGCTGACTCCCGAAGCGGAAGAGGAACTGACTTCAATTATTATGCAGACTGTGCGTGCATACCAGTACAGTGGACGCTCTTCACTAGGGGAAGCCAGCAAGCTTTGTCTCGATTTTACGGTTGATGAAGGGGATATTCTTATCACTTTTCGGGCCGAAGGGACGCATGGCAACCCTGAACTGTTTCAAGGACAGATTAATAATATAGTACTAGGAAAAAATGTGCGGGCAGAACCGCTCACAAGGGATCTAACCCATGTGAAGCTACGTCTGCCGCTCGGAATGTGAGGAAGGTGAATATATGTTTGTTGATAAAGCTAAGATTTATGTAAAAGGCGGGGACGGCGGCGATGGGCTTGTTGCGTTCCGACGTGAGAAATATGTTCCGGAAGGCGGGCCGGCAGGCGGCGACGGCGGCCGGGGCGGCGACGTTATTTTCCGGGTAGATGAAGGCCTTCGGACCCTTATGGATTTCCGCTACCAGCGGCACTTCAAAGCGGACAAAGGTATCAAAGGGCGCAATAAAAGCCAGCATGGAGCCAATGCTGAGCATATGATTGTCCGGATTCCTCCAGGAACCGTGCTTATTGATGATGATACCGGCGAGACGATTGCGGATATGACGCGTCACGGCCAGCAGGTTGTCGTAGCACGCGGAGGTCGTGGAGGCCGTGGTAATACACGTTTCGCCACAGCTAACAATACCGCACCGGAACTGGCTGAGAACGGGGAAGAAGGCCAGGAGCGTTATATCGTCATGGAGCTTAAAGTAATGGCTGACGTAGGCCTGGTCGGATTCCCAAGTGTGGGCAAATCGACTCTGCTGTCAGTTGTTTCGGCTGCCAAGCCGAAGATCGGTGCATATCACTTTACGACTATCACTCCTAATTTGGGTGTTGTCGATGTGGGTGACGGACGAAGCTTTGTTATGGCGGATTTGCCGGGTCTTATTGAAGGTGCAAGCGAAGGCATTGGACTTGGTCACGAATTTCTTCGCCATGTTGAACGTACCCGAATCATCATTCATGTCGTTGACATGTCCGGTTCAGAGGGAAGAGATCCTTTTGAAGATTGGGTCAAAATCAATGATGAACTCAAGCAGTATAATGCCAATCTTGCGGAACGCCCGCAGATCATAGCTGCGAACAAGATGGATATGCCGGAATCGGAAGATCATTTGGAGAACTTCCGTAAATTGGCCGGAGAGATTCATCCGGATCTCACTATTCTGCCGATTTCATCACTTACACGCCAGGGGATTCAGGAGCTGCTATACCGGGCGGCTGATTTGCTAGACAGCATCCCTGTGGCTCCGGTTGTCGAGGAAGTCGCAGACAACTCCGAGCGCAAGGTGTACAAGCTGGAAGAGGAAGAGGATAATACCTTTACCATTACACGCGATAATGATGCCTTTGTCGTTAGCAGTCCGCGGATTGAGCGGATGCTCAAACGTATGCAACTAAGTACTCATGATGCAATCCTGAAGCTGGCACGTACGCTCCGTCATATGGGCGTAGATGCCGAACTGCGGAAGCGGGGCGCCGTTGAAGGTACAATTGTACGCATCGGTGAGTTTGAGTTTGAGTTCGTGGAGAACAGCAGCTACTATTAAATCTATACAAAAAATAATTACCGGCGGTACCCTGATCTGTTTCATTGACGGAGGGGTATGGCCGGTTTTTTTGCAATTTTGACGCCAAAGGCTGTATAAATCGTATACAATAAAGGTTGTATCATCCTTAATTTCCCTTATTGAATTCGCTTCAATGCTCAAGCTATCATTAACATGGCATTGTAACAGGGAAGCAGGGAGCTTCAGGCAATATAGAGTGGTTTTCAGTTAAGTATTGCTTTTCTGATGCATAATCCCGTATAATGTCCACTATAAAAATACATAAGTCTTTGAGGAGAGGACGTTCGTGAAAGAACGCTATTATTTGATCCGGGAAGATATACTACCCGATGCGGTGCTCAAGACCATGCAAGTGAAACAGCTGCTGGAATCCGGGGATGCGAAGACCGTTAATGAAGGTGTGGAGCAGGTGGGACTCAGCCGAAGTGCATTTTATAAATACAAGGATGGAATCCATCTGATTCATCAGCTAGAACGAGAGCGTATCGTTACCATTTCTTTGGATCTGGAGCATGAATCCGGTATGCTGTCTAAGGTACTGGGTTGTGTTGCGGGGCACGGGGCTAACGTACTGACCATTAATCAGAGTATTCCACTGCAGGGAAAAGCGAACGTGGTGATCTCTGTGGAGATTTCCCGTTTAAGTGAGGAGCTTGGCGATATGATTGACAGTTTGAAAGAAATTTCCGGTGTTAAACGGGCAATCATTATAGGGCAAGGTTAGCACCAGATGTATTTGGAAGCATATGATGCTTCTTGAAACTATAAGGGGGATATAGATACACATGAAGGCTGTGAAGGTAGGATTGCTAGGGCTGGGAACAGTCGGTACGGGGGTGGTCCGTATCGTTGAAGGGAATCAGGAGCATCTAAGCAGCCAGGTAGGTTCTCCGATTATTATTGAGCGTATCGCAGTGAAAAATTCAGATAAAGCCCGCGACATTTCTGTGGCCTCCGCCAAGTTGACTACTGATCCGTGGGAAGTTATCCGTGATCCTGAAATTGATGTCATTGTTGAGGTCATGGGCGGAATTAACGGAACGAAGGAATATATTCTCGAAGCCTTAGATCGCGGCAAACATATCGTCACTGCGAATAAGGACCTTATGGCCCTGCATGGCTCAGAGATACTGGCTAAAGCCCAAGAGAAGCAGTGCGATGTATTTTATGAAGCGAGTGTTGCAGGTGGCATTCCAATAATTCGCACACTGATTGAAGGGTTTTCGTCGGACCGTATTACTAAAATTATGGGTATTGTTAATGGGACGACTAACTATATTCTGACTAAAATGAGCCAGGAAGGTGCCTCTTATCCGGATGTACTAAAAGAAGCTCAAGATTTGGGATATGCGGAATCGGATCCTACCTCGGATGTGGAAGGACTCGATGCCGCACGTAAAATGGCGATTCTCGGTACACTCGGGTTCCGGACCAATGTAGAATTGTCCGATGTCAGCGTTAAAGGCATTTCCAAAGTCAGTAAAGAAGACATTGCATTTGCAAAGCGGCTGGGTTATGAAATGAAGCTGCTTGGTATTGCGGAGTGTCAGAACGAAGAATTTAATATCAGCGTTCAACCGACGATGATTCGTGCGGGTCACCCGATTGCTTCGGTGAATGGCGTGTTCAATGCCGTTTATGTCTATGGTGAAGCGGTTGGTGAAACGATGTTCTATGGTGCAGGAGCAGGCGCAATGCCGACGGCGACTTCAATTGTGGCTGATCTCGTTGCTGTAATCAAGAACCTCAAGCTCGGGGTGAACGGACTTAAGCAGATTGTGCCTTATAAAGCAATGAAGGTGAAGAGTGACGAGGATATTTATTACAAAAACTTCCTTCTGCTGCACGTGGATGACAAAGCTGGTGTTCTGGCCAAAATCACACAGGTTTTTGCGGAATACGATGTCAGTTTGGATTCGGTTGTTCAGCAGGCGAACCCGAGCAATCCTGATGCAGAGATCATAATTGTTACCCATAATGCCAGCCAAGCGAGTATGAACAAAGTGCTCCGGCATTTTGAAGATTTAAGTGTGATTCGCCGGATCAAAAGCCATTATCGTGTAGAAGGCTAATGACTTGGTAGATAAAAAACTTAAGGGGAACGCAGCTGTGAATAACTACGGAAAGGCAAGAGTAAAAGTGCCAGCCAGTACGGCCAATCTGGGTCCGGGCTTTGATACCCTCGGTATGGCATTATCTCTATATATCTGGATTGAAATGCAGGAGGCACCTGTGACGGTCTTTCACCTTCATGGTGCTGAAGTAGAGGGGCTGGCTCAAGATAAAAGCAATCTGATCTACCAGGTTGCCCAAATGGTGTTTGATAAGGCTGGGGTATCGGTTCCGGAACTCGAAATCTCGATGTATTCCGAAATTCCGCTGACACGGGGTCTAGGAAGCAGTGCTTCCGCTATCATTGGCGGCATGGCAGCAGCAAATGCTCTCATCGGTTCTCCTTTGGACAATGACACGCTGTTCAGTATGGCCACCAGCCTCGAGAAACACCCGGACAATGTGGGAGCTTCTCTATTCGGAGGGATTATTACGGCAGTATGGGACGGTAACCGTGCAGATTACGTGAGGATTGAGCCTCCGGAGGATCTTAAGGTGTTGGTTGTTATCCCTAATTTTGAACTGGCTACTTCTAAGGCACGTGGAGTTCTGCCTGCTGAGATATCAGTGGCAGATGCAGTTTATAATATCAGCCGTACATCCCTGCTGACGGCTGCATTGTTTTCCGGTAGGCTGGATTTGATTAGAACGGCTATGCAGGACAGATTGCATCAGCCATACCGAGCACCGCTTGTACCCGGTATGGAGAAGCTGCTGAAGGAAGCGCACAGTCATGGAGCGCTCGGAATTGCCTTGAGTGGTGCAGGACCTACGGTCCTTGCACTAGTGGACCGCAGGGAGCAGCGCAAGGATGAATTGGAGGCTTTTATGCGGGAAACCATGCTGGAGCAGGGGATTGAGGCACGCACCTGCTGGCTCTCGCCATGTACTTCAGGTGTGGTCAGTGAGGTGTTTAATAGAAACGAGATGCAAAACAGTACGTTTTTAGATATGATAAAAGGAGAAGTACGGTCATGAAATCAATAGCGGTTCTGCCGCAGGGTTCGGTTTCTCACGAAGCACTGCTGCATTTATTCGGACATGAACAGGTAAATGTAGTTCATCACAAGCTGATCTCGGATGTGTTCTTGTCAACGGTTAAGGGAGAGACTGAATACAGCGTCATTCCAATTGAGAACACTATTGAAGGTTCCGTAAGTCTGCATATTGACTGGCTTGTGAATGAAGTAAACCTGCCGATGCAGGCGGAGTGGATTTATCCTTCTGTTCAGAATCTGATCGGTAATCCCGGTGAATTCATTGGTGCAGACGGGAGAAGAGATTATTCGCATATTGTGAAGATTCTTTCCCATCCTGTAGCAACTGCGCAGTGCGGGCAGTATATCCGTGAGAATGCGCCGCATGCTGAACTGGAACCGGTAGGCAGTACATCCGAGGCCGTAGAGATTGTAAAAAACAATCCCGGAAGAGGTTGGGCCGCAATCGGTACGGCTTTAGGTGCTGCGACACACGGATTAGAGATTCTTGACCGGCAAATCACAGATCACGATAACAACTACACACGGTTTGTGCTTGTCGGTCCGGAGAGGGTAGAACTCCCCCGTATAAGCTCCGGCAGTAAGACAAGCGTGCTTGTAACGCTTCCGGAAGATTTTCCGGGTGCGCTGCATCAGGTGCTTTCCGCTTTTGCCTGGAGACGTCTGAATTTATCCCGTATTGAATCAAGACCAACGAAGAAGAAGCTGGGAACATATTATTTTTACATTGATGTGCTGGAACCCATCGAATCCATTCTGCTGCCGGCTGCCATTGAGGAGATTAGGGCGCTTGGCTGTATGGTGCGTATTCTGGGCTCGTATCCCACATACACCTATGAGGAAGAGAAAGCGGAGGTGCAGTAAAGTTTATGGCGGAGCAATGGATCTATCTGGATGGACAATTCGTAACAAAGGAAAATGCAAAAGTA
The DNA here is from genome assembly GCF_042610485.1 of Paenibacillus oryziterrae. NCBI lineage: Bacteria > Bacillati > Bacillota > Bacilli > Caryophanales > Paenibacillaceae > Paenibacillus > Paenibacillus oryziterrae. The sequence goes on from NZ_JBGJZO010000005.1 coordinate 230,458, forward strand.
TCCGTTTATGATCACGGTTTTTTGTATGGAGACGGAATATTTGAAGGTATAAGAATTTATAACGGGAATATTTTTAAATGCAAAGAGCATTTGGACAGACTGTATGACTCAGCCCGTTCCATTCAGTTGAACATTCCTTTGACTTATGATGAAATGCTGGAAGCAATGGTTGAAACTATCCGCAAGAATGAGATGCGAGACGGCTACATTCGGCTGGTGGTATCCCGTGGTCCAGGTAACCTTGGTCTTGATCCGCGCCGTTGTCCCAAAGCGAGCGTCATCATTATTGTGGAGCAGCTCGCAATCTATTCAGAGCAAGCGTACTTGAAGGGGCTGCGTGCGGTATCCGTATCCCAACGCCGGAATCTGCCGGATGCTTTGAATCCTAAAATTAAATCCCTGAACTATTTGAATAATATACTCGTTAAACTCCAGTCCAACCTGGCCGAAGCCGATGAGGCTATCATGATGAATGCCCAGGGCTATGTGACCGAAGGCTCGGGAGATAATATTTTTATCGTAAAAAGAGGCGTGGTTTACACTCCTCCATGTTATCTTGGAGCCCTTGAGGGTATCACCCGGCTTGCGATCATTGAGCTGTGTGAGAAGCTTGGGTACAAGCTGAAGGAAGAGCCTTTTACTATGCACGATATTTATATTGCCGATGAAGTATTCTTTACCGGCACTGCAGCAGAGGTTATTGCCGCCCGTGAAATTGACGGCCGTATTATCGGGGAAGGCCACGCTGGACCGATCACGCTTAAGCTGCTTGAGGAATTCCGTAATGTTGTAGACAAAGACGGCTACAAGGTATGGGAATCCTAAGAACTGAAATCCACCGGAAATCCTTTCATTAAGGCATGAAAGAGTAACTGGAAATCACCGTAAATCCCTTCATGCTATGCATGGAGGGATTTTTTTTATTTCGGGGATGTCAATCGCCCATGGCCTGCATAAGATGTAGTAACGAAGGAGGCGGCTGTACCGCATATCCCTACTCTTAAATGCGCAGTATCTCCAGAGGGAATGCATTCCAAGTCCGTTACAATCGCATAGCTGTACAGGGAATATTACTCCACATAATGTTTAGGAGGTAAATGCTGAGTGAGAATACACATAGTTAAACAAGGCGATACGTTGTATGCAATAGCTCAAAAGCACGGAGTGCCGCTGCAAAAAATAATTGAAGCCAATCCGCAAATCAGTAATCCGGATGTGCTGGTTATTGGTGATAAGGTGAAGATCCCTGCAGCTCCGGTGCCCGTCCCGGACAACAATCATGCTTATCATAAGCATACGGTGAAACAAGGAGACACTTTGTGGAAACTGTCCAAAGCCTGGGGGATAACTTTAAAGGATATCGTGGAGGCAAATCCGCAATTGAAAAACCCTAACACATTGATGATAGGAGAAGTTGTCAATATTCCTATGAAAGGAATGTCACCTGCAGGTCAAAACGCTGATGCAGTGGCAAGTGTTGTGGATAAAACACAACTGGGCGGAGAAAATTATACCGGGCCTATTGAGCAGCCTCCGACTAAAACTTATACCGGACCTATCGCACAACCGCCTGTAAAAACAAACACTGCTCCTATTGAAGAGCTCCCGGCACCTGTGATCCAAGAACCAATAAAAGCTGTTGAACCAGCACCAGTTAAGGAGACAGTGCATGCGGAGTCGCAGAGTCTTTTTGTACAAATCACTGTTCCTGCTCAAGAAGCGGTTACCTATCATCATGAGATGAAGCCGGCACCGACACCGTGCGGATGTGACCATGCTGCCGGTTACCCAGGACTGACAGAGAATCCGAACTTCTATGACTGTCCGCCAGCGTACCCTTTATATGAATCAGTGAACAACATCCAACCTATGTACGAAAAAATGCCTATGTATGATCATATGAATGCTCCAATGTCTCAAATTAACCCGATGTCATATGCGCCAGATTACATGATGCCTTACAACTATTATCAGAATAATATGTACCCGGCTGCTGGCAATCCTGGACCCTGGTATCCGAATATGGAACCATTATATACATCACCGCAATATGAAGATAACATGCCTAATATGCCATGGCCTGTGTCCTGCGGTTGTGGAAAGGGAGGTCAGATGCAGCCTTATCAGGTTACTCCCTATGAAATGTCCATGTATAATCCTCAGCCCATGCACCCGATGGGATTATCCCCATACGGCGTAGGGATGCCTAATGCAATGCTTCAGCAGGTTGCTCCCATGATGGCAGGCATTCCTTCGAATCCGGAGTATCCAGGTTTGGGAAATGGAACTATGGGATTATACAACCGTGTGACTGAATCCCAGTTGCCCCCTGTTGCTGAGGAGATTGGGCAAGTATCCGGGAGTGTTTCTGTAGATAGCGAAGCGGTTGCCCAGAAAGAAGGGAAAGCTTCTGTGGCATCGGGACGTCCTAAAGTGAAAACCTCCAGTATTAAAACAAACAAAAACGAATCTCTAAAAACTCAGAATTCAAGAAAAAATAAAGGGAGTGCCGTGTCCAAAAAACGTCGAAATCCATGGATTTCGAATTAGGCCAGCCTTCATAAGGTATTAGATTCGGCATACCGGGTACTTATCGTATGATATGACCCGGTATGTCTTTTGCTTGTTTAATTTTATATTGGCCTATGGCTATAAAGTGCAGATTAGAAGTGAGTAAGCACCTGATAAAATGGGGAATTTTAAGTGTTGTTTTCATCTTTTGAATTATGTTATATTAAAAGTCCGCTAATGAGGCATTGAAATATTATGTCGCTTGTGGAACCAGTGCAACAATGGTTTGAAGAATTATTTAAAATTAAATGTTGCATTAAGTCGAAATACATGTTATATTATAAAAGTTGATGGTGACGAGATAATCGCCGACAACGAGAACTTGATCTTTGAAAACTGAACAACGAGTGAGTGGGATTTTACGAAAGTAAAATCC
>NZ_JBGJZO010000050.1:0-2548 GCF_042610485.1 Paenibacillus oryziterrae
TCAGTATCCACGTTAACCAGGGAGAGATTGTGACATTGATCGGGGCCAATGGCGCCGGGAAGTCAACCTTGCTCAAGACGCTTTCGGGTCTTCTAAAGCCGAAGACAGGAAGCGTTGAATTTCTGGGGAAATCCATTGCGAACCAAAGCGTTCAGGCGATTGTCAAAGAAGGGCTGATTCACTGTCCGGAAGGACGGCGCGTGTTCGCCAATATGTCGGTCGAGGAGAATCTGGAGCTTGGCGCGTATCTGCAGGATTCCAGTAGTCTCGCTGCTGATTTTGAGAAAGTCTATAAGACGTTCCCGCGACTGCTGGAGCGCAAGAAGCAGCAGGCAGGAACCCTCTCCGGCGGGGAACAGCAGATGCTGGCCATGGGCCGCGCCATTATGGGCCATCCCAAGCTGCTGCTGCTGGATGAACCGTCCATGGGACTCGCACCGCTTCTGGTACAGGATATCTTCAAGATTATCCAGGAAGTGAATGCGGCAGGAACGACCGTCCTGCTTGTAGAGCAGAATGCGCATCAGGCGCTGAAGATTGCCCACCGCGCATATGTACTGGAGACTGGCAGAGTCGTACTCGAAGGCGACGCCAAGGAACTGGCGAATTCCGAAGAGATTAAAATGGCGTATCTCGGCCACTAAAGAGACAGATTACACTCATGCATTCAGAAACAACATTATATAGTAGATATCGGGGGAGAGAGAAATGAAGAAAANCGTATCTCGGCCACTAAAGAGACAGATTACACTCATGCATTCAGAAACAACATTATATAGTAGATATCGGGGGAGAGAGAAATGAAGAAAATCGGGGCAATTATTTTAGCTACAGTACTGACTGCGGTATTGGCAACGGGCTGCGGCAACAATTCAGGGAACAGTGCAGCTTCTGACACGATTAAAATCGGGGCTGACCTTGAACTTACGGGTGGACAGGCTTCTTATGGCACGTCTGTATTGAAAGGTGCGGAGCTGGCGGTTAAGGAGATCAATGATGCAGGCGGCGTACTTGGTAAGAAATTAGAGTTGGTTGTCGGGGACAATGCCTCGAAATCCGAGGAAGCCACCCAGGTAGCGCAAAAGCTAATTACCAAAGATAAAGTTGTAGCCATCGTTGGCCCTACGACATCTACCAACGCTTTAGGTGTTGTTCCGATTGCGACGGAGAAGAAGGTTCTACTCATGTCCGTATCCGCAACCAACCCCAAAGTTACTGTGGACGAGCGCACTGGTAAAGTCAATGAATGGGCATTCCGCGCAGCTTTCATTGATCCTTTCCAAGGTCAAGTTATGGCTAACTTCGCTTCCCAGTCGCTGGGTGCTAAAAAAGCTGTAATCTACACTGACACTTCTAGTGACTACTCTAAAGGTCTGCAAAAGTTCTTCGAAGAAACTTTCGTGAAGAATGGCGGGGAAATTGTGAGTCAAGAGTCATATCAGCAGAAAGACTCTGACTTTAAAGCTGTTTTGACACGTATCAAAGCCTCTAATCCCGATGTGATCTATCTGCCGGGTTACTATGAAGAAGTGGGTAAAATTCTGAAGCAGGCTCGTGAAATGGGAATCACGGTTCCTTTCTTGGGCGGCGATGGCTGGGATGCTCCACAACTGCTGGAAATTGCCGGAGCTGAAGCTCTGAATAATACCTACATCTCTAACCATTACTCTGCGGAAGATACTTCTGAAGAAGTCGTTAAATTTGTTGAAGCCTATAAGGCAGCCAATGACGGCGAAGTTCCTGATGGGATTGGCGCACTGGGCTATGACTCGTTGAAACTCGTGGCGAATGCCATAGAGCGTGCTGGAGAAGCAGATCCTGTGAAGATCAAGGATGCTTTGGCTGCTACGAAGGACCTGCAGCTTGCTACAGGTAAAATTACACTGAATGAAACACATGACCCTGTTAAAGCGGCGGTTGTGCTGAAATATGTGGACGGCAAGCAAACTTTTGAAACCAAGGTCAATCCATAAGATATCTTCGTTTGATGAGGGTTTGGTGCCTTGCTTTCTTTGGACTGCAACTGCTGTGCCAAAGCTTGGCTGTACAGCTCCGGGAGCCGTGGCTTCCGGAGTATTTTTTTTATTCAGAGTGGCAACATATTTCTGTTGCTAAACGCTTTAATAAATTGAAGTATTGAAGCTGTAAAGAGACAAATGTTATATTATTTACGAGAAAATAAAGCATTAGATAAGAAAATGATCTTCAGTCATTTTTTGCAGAACTTCGATTTACTGCGAATTACTCTATTATACTCCGTATTTCAGTGATAAACTCAAGCGCGCGTCTTGTATATTACCTCTTATGTTAATTAATCTAACAAGAAATTTCGAATAAAATCGTAAAATCAAAGAATTGCTAGTGACGAAGAAAACGGTCTGTGTTAATATAAGTAACATCATAGAGAAAGAAAGATGAATGTAAGACAGAGAAAGGCTGTTTTTGATTATTATGGGGAAAAGGGGATGGCGATGGAGTACTTCATTCAACAACTAATTAACGGAATATCTGTAGGCAGTATCTACGCTCTGATCGCTCTGGGGTATAC
>NZ_JBGJZO010000051.1:0-1878 GCF_042610485.1 Paenibacillus oryziterrae
CGGCCAGTACTTACGCTAGTATCGCGAATTCCCCCTCGGGGGAATTCCTTGCTAAAGAGTTTACACAAAATTATTGACAGACCCAATGAATCAGGATTATATCGCTGAACATATTCGAAGAACAAATCGTAACCTTTTTGTTTTGGTTTCTCCGATACTAGGGATATCTATTTATCTGATCGCACAGTTAAACTCGCTTGGTCAATTGATCAATGACATGATTGACGAACCTACGCTTATTGAAATTGTTGCTGTTACTTTTGAGTTTTTAACATCTAACTTCTTGTTTATATTCGGATTATTTCTACTAAGCAAAGCACTAATTCCGGCAGTTAAGCTTACCACCAGACTGATCAACGTTCAGAAACATCCAATATATATAAATGTTGCGAGCTACGGTATATATAACGAAATTGCACAAAACATCAATTATGAAGTATTGAAACCTGAGAATAAGCAATACAACGATGTATTGATGACTGAGAACTGGATTCTGCAAAAAAGCATTTTCGGTTTGAATATTCTCAAAATAGAAGATGTGGTATGGGCATACAAAAGAGTAGAGAAGCATAAACAGGGTTTTGTTGGAGCCGGGTTATCGGTTGGACCAGCTGAAGTTGGTAAAAGGTTTAATGTAATCCTTCATTCCCAAAATCCTGTAATTCCTAAGATGATGATGTGTGTATTCCATATTTTGGATACGACTGAAGATATAGAAGGTAACGCAGCGGAAGGGCAACAAAAAGTAAAATATGTGGAGAACATTTTAGAAGAATTAGAACAAAGGCATCCGAAGGCTATCTATGGATATTCTAAAGACCTCTATGAAATGTGGAATACCGATAAACCTACTTTTATTAAAAGTGCAGGATTCTAGCGATGAATAATGAACCTAACCTTAAAGAAATCAATAAGTTATTTCAAGACCATATTTCTGACGATGAGATTATTAACATCCAAAGGTTGTCAGGAACAACTGCCGGCCTGATCTACCGACTTGAATCCAGTCAGAATCATAAATACATTTTGAAATATGATGCACCGGAGCAGATACAAATCGTTAACCGGATATTTAACGCATACCCAGATTCATCTCTTTTACCCAAGGTACTTTATACCGCCCCGGACCTGACCCATTATATTTATACGTACATCGAGGGAACAACACACATTAACCGGGGGGCGAAGCGGGAATGGTTGACCAAATTAGTGGATGAATTATTGAATAAATACTGCCCCATTCAAGAATCTACCCTTTGGGGGAGGATGGAGTATCCTCTTCAAACCTGGAGGGAATTCAATGAGATCAGCATAGAGGAAGCCAGGTTTAATATCGGGGATGTGCTGACATTAGACGACTACAAATTTGTTCAATCCCAAGTTCTCAAATGTCATAGCGGAGAGTCTTCACAGGACCAAAGATATTTATTGCATGGTGATGCCGGTGTACATAATTTTGTATTTGACCGGTCCTCTTTAATCGGAGTTATCGATCCATCTCCTATGATCGGGCCTTTTCTATACGATTTTGCTTACGCGTTCTGTTCGTCTCCCGACGATATTCATATAGATACGCTCATGGCAGCATTCGATCATCTTAAGCAAGGCAGTGTTAGCCAAACAAGATTGATCGATGAGGTATCCGTACAGCTATATTGCCGTGTGGGACTAAGTATTAAACATCATCCTCAGGATTTACCTGAATATTTAGAAGCATGGGAATACTGGAAAAGGCTCTGCATCTGATAAATTTAGGAAAATGATAGAAAGGAACCTGCAAATAGTGCAGGTTCTTTTTTTTAGTGCGCCCAGCATGGGCGCTATCTCTAGGGTTGAAGTCCCGAATGGCGAAGGCAGTAGTAGCCATTAGCTTAAGGC
>NZ_JBGJZO010000052.1:0-1659 GCF_042610485.1 Paenibacillus oryziterrae
CTGCACTTCCACCTCCAACCTATCTACCTCGTCGTCTTCAAGGGGTCTTACTAATTGGGAAATCTCATCTTGAGGGGGGCTTCACGCTTAGATGCTTTCAGCGCTTATCCCGTCCGTACGTAGCTACCCAGCCATGCTTCTGGCGAAACAACTGGTGCACCAGCGGTACGTCCATCCCGGTCCTCTCGTACTAAGGACAGCTCCTCTCAAATTTCCTGCGCCCACGACAGATAGGGACCGAACTGTCTCACGACGTTCTGAACCCAGCTCGCGTACCGCTTTAATGGGCGAACAGCCCAACCCTTGGGACCTACTTCAGCCCCAGGATGCGATGAGCCGACATCGAGGTGCCAAACCTCCCCGTCGATGTGGACTCTTGGGGGAGATAAGCCTGTTATCCCCAGGGTAGCTTTTATCCGTTGAGCGATGGCCCTTCCATGCGGTACCACCGGATCACTAAGTCCGACTTTCGTCCCTGCTCGACTTGTTGGTCTCGCAGTCAAGCTCCCTTATGCCTTTGCACTCTTCGAATGATTTCCAACCATTCTGAGGGAACCTTGGAACGCCTCCGTTACTCTTTAGGAGGCGACCGCCCCAGTCAAACTGCCCGCCTGACACGGTCCCCGTACCCGGTAAGGGTACTAGGTTAGAACCTAGATACGATCAGGGTGGTATCCCAACGGCGCCTCCACCGAAGCTTGCGCTCCGGTTTCTACGGCTCCCACCTATCCTGTACAGATCGTACCCAAATTCAATATCAAGCTGCAGTAAAGCTCCATGGGGTCTTTCCGTCTTGTCGCGGGTAACCTGCATCTTCACAGGTATTAAAATTTCACCGGATCTCTCGTTGAGACAGCGCCCAAGTCGTTACGCCATTCGTGCGGGTCAGAATTTACCTGACAAGGAATTTCGCTACCTTAGGACCGTTATAGTTACGGCCGCCGTTTACTGGGGCTTCGGTTCATAGCTTCGGGTTACCCCTAACCACTCCCCTTAACCTTCCAGCACCGGGCAGGCGTCAGCCCGTATACTTCGCCTTGCGGCTTCGCACAGACCTGTGTTTTTGCTAAACAGTCGCTTGGGCCTTTTCACTGCGGCCCCCTCGTGCTATTCACACTACCGGGGCACCCCTTCTCCCGAAGTTACGGGGTCATTTTGCCGAGTTCCTTAACGAGAGTTCTTCCGCGCGCCTTAGAATTCTCTTCTCGCCTACCTGTGTCGGTTTGCGGTACGGGCACCTTCTCCTGGCTAGAGGCTTTTCTTGGCAGTGTGAGATCATGACCTTCGCTACTATAATTTTCGCTCCCCATCACAGCCTGGCCTTGAGGTATGCGGATTTGCCTACATACCAGCCTCACTGCTTAGACGGACATCCATCAGTCCGCGTCACTACCCTCCTGCGTCACCCCATCGCTCATAGCGGATTACGGTGGTACAGTAATTTCAAACTGTTGTCCTTCGACTACGCCTTTCGGCCTCGCCTTAGGTCCCGACTTACCCTGAGCGGACGAGCCTTCCTCAGGAAACCTTGGGCTTTCGGCGGATCAGATTCTCACTGATCTTTTCGTTACTCATACCGGCATTCTCACTTGTATGCTGTCCAGCGCTCCTTACGGTACACCTTCAACCCACATACAACGCTCCCCTACCCCAGATACA
>NZ_JBGJZO010000053.1:0-1359 GCF_042610485.1 Paenibacillus oryziterrae
GGGTCTGTCAATAATTTTGTGTAAACTCTTTAGCAAGGAATTCCCCCGAGGGGGAATTCGCGATACTAGCGTAAGTACTGGCCGATCCGATCCGGAAAGAAGACGGAGAGCTGGAGTAGCATTTGACCCCAGTTTTGGACACGGCCTGTCCATTTGCGGGTAACGTCCATCGTCGCCAGATAGAGCATTTTGAGCAAGGCTTCGTCAGTCGGGAAGATGCTTTTTCCCTTTGTGACCTTACGGAGCTGCCGGTGGTAACTCTCAATCATATTCGTTGTGTAGATGAGTTTTCGAATCTCCGGCGGATACTTAAAGAAGGTTGCAAGCTCCTCCCAATTATTTCGCCAGGAGCGTACAATAAGCGGGTATTTTCCGCCCCAGACTTCCTCAAAGCGATCCAATTCGAGCAGCGCGCTTTCCTCAGTAGTCGCCTTGTATATGGGCTTCAGATCCGCGGTGACCTTTTTCAGATCTTTGTAGGAAACATAGCGAGTGGAGCTGCGAATTTGGTGAATAATACACTTCTGGATTTCCGTCTTGGGGTAGCAGGCGGCAATCGCTTGAGAGAAGCCGTTCAGGTTGTCTACACAGATAATAAGGATGTCCTGAACACCGCGATTTTTCAGGTCATTCAGCACGCTGAGCCAGAACTTGGCGGACTCATTCTCGCCGATCCACATGCCTAGTACATCCTTGTTTCCGTCCAGATCAATGCCAATGACCATGTACGCTGCTTTGTTAATAATAGCCCCGTCCTGCTTCACTTTAAAGTGGATGGCGTCCATGTAAATGACCGCGTAAACGCCTTGCAGGGGGCGATTCTGCCACTCTTTAATGAGAGGAACGATCTTGTTGGTAACGTTGGAAATAAGCGTTGGTGAGACTTCGATCCCGTATAGATTCTGCAGGTGATCCTGAATCTCGCGAGTGCTGACGCCTTTGGCGTATAGGGCGATAATCTGGTCTTCGATGCCGGTAACATTGGACTGATGTTTCCGAACGACGACCGGTTCAAACTCGCCGAGCCGGTCTCGGGGAACCGTAATTTCCTGTTCACCATACTCACTGACAATGTTCTTCTTGCTTTTGCCGTTACGACTGTTTGGCGTCATTTTCGCCTTAACCTCATGCTTCTCGTAGCCTAGATGCGTATCCAGTTCCGCCTCCAGCATTTCCTGAATCGTTTCTGCAAACAACTCTTTCAATGCATTTTGGGCATCCTGTGCGGATACTAGATTGTTCTCTTTGATGAATTCTCGCAGTTGTTGTTTTGTCCAAAGTCCCATGTGTTCTCCCCAACCTTTCTGTTACTTCCATTTTACTGGGTTTAGGAGTTTACACAAACTATTTTACAGACTC
>NZ_JBGJZO010000055.1:0-1166 GCF_042610485.1 Paenibacillus oryziterrae
TTTTTTATGCCAGCAAAGAAAGGTCAGAAGTTTAAGCATTATCCTGAGTCTGTGAAAGTAGAAGCTGTTCGACTGTTTATGGAGGAAGGATGGAGCTGTAGAAAGATTACAGAACATCTGGATATTAATGACAGGAAGCGTGTCAGTGTCTGGGTAAGGAAGTATCGGGCAAAGGGAGAAGTCTCTTTTCAGGACAGACGTGGAGATCCGCACAGGTCTGAAACGGAGCAAGAGCGTGAACTACGTCGTTTACAGTTGGAGGTAGACGTTTTAAAAAAGTGGTTACAAATCTTGAATCGGGAGGGTTGAAAGATAGATATATTGTCATCGACGAACTGAAGCATAAGCAGACCGTAAAGGAACTCTGTAGATATTTAGGGGTCCACAGAAGCGGTTACTATGCTTATCTGAAGCGCAAAGACAACGATCCAGACCAAGAGTTGAAGCGTAAGATCAAAGCCATATACGAGCATCGGGACAAGACGGTAGGATACCGTCGGATACAGGATGAGTTATATCGCCAATATCGTCTTGTCGTGAATCACAAGAAGGTTTTACGACTCATGCAGGAACTTCGTATTAAAGCGATTATACGCCGCAAGTACATCCATAGAACAACCTACGAGGCAGCTGTTTCGGATGGAAGAGTCGCTGAGAATTTACTGAAAAGAAATTTCAAAGCGGAACAACCCAATCAGAAATGGGTAACGGATGTTACACAATATCGGGTATTCGATGAGAAAATTTACCTGTCCGCCATCAAGGATTTGTGGAATAACGAGATCGTCGGATACCACATTAGCAGACGTAACGACAATTCTCTTGTATTAGAAACGTTTAGAAAGGCCTTTGAAACGCATAAAGACGTGACTGGACTGATCGTTCACAGCGATCAGGGATACCAGTACACGTCCCATGCATACCACGACATGCTGCCACAGGTTGGCGCCCAAATCAGCATGTCACGCCGAGGCAATTGTTATGACAATGCCTCCATCGAGAGCTTCTTCTCTCATCTTAAAGTCGAAGCACTCTATCCTTATGATATACGAAGTATCGCTGAGGCACAAAGAAGAATTGAGGAGTATATACGTTTTTACAATGAAGATAGAGCACAACGAAAACTAAACAAGCTGACTCCTGTTGAGTACAGGAATCAGCTTGTA
>NZ_JBGJZO010000057.1:0-858 GCF_042610485.1 Paenibacillus oryziterrae
TCATCAATGTCTTGTTGGAGCTCTTCAAAAGTCCGGTAGGTATGTAGGTAGTACTTTTCGCATTTCAGTGTCCCCCAGAAGGATTCCATCGGTCCGTTATCAATGCAGCAGCCTACTCGGGACATGCTTTGCGTCAGTTTCGCTTCGTCCAGCATCTCCTTAAAGCGCAGAGAGGTATACTGGAAACCACGGTCACTGTGAAGTAAGGGATGGTTCTCTGGCGCGGCCTCTAAAGCTAACTCCAACGTCTTAAAGACCAGTGCATTGTTATTCGAATGACCCAGAACGTAAGCAACAATGGACTTGTCATGCAGATCCTTAATGGCACTTAAATACGCCTTCTGTCCGTTGCCGTACTTAAATTCTGTTACATCCGTTACCCATTTTCGGTTTGACGTTTGCGCCTCGAAGTTGCGGTTCAATACATTCTCTGCGACCTGCTGAGGTGTGGAGCCGACGTACTTCTTCCGCTTTCTTCGGATGACAGACTGGATGCCTTGAAGCCTCATGAGGCGGTACACTCGCTTTGCGTTAAGGGCTTTACCCATTTGTTTGCGCAAATGCAGAGTCAACTGGCGATACCCAAAGATTCGCTCCACCTTCTCATACAGAAGGAGCATGGCCTCTGTAAGCTTCGCGTTGGCGGTCTCCCGGGAACCAGGTTTGCGATTCAACCATTTGTAATAACTGGACCGCGAGATTCCTGCAAGGGTACACAAAAGCTGAATGGGGTGAGATTCCTCTTGCTGAACGGCCTGAATAGCCAGGTAGATGTTCTCCTGACGAACGTGACTTAACGTTTCCTCCTTTCGAGTTCCTCCAACTTTTTTAGAAAAGCATTCTCCGCACGCAGCCGTG
>NZ_JBGJZO010000058.1:0-827 GCF_042610485.1 Paenibacillus oryziterrae
GCTCTGGCAGCAGCAGCCGGCGTAATCTTCGGAATGACATACAACTCGGTTGATCCGCTGATGGGCGTCATGCCTGGACTGAAAGCGTTCGTCGCTGCAGTACTTGGAGGTATCGGAAGTATCCCGGGAGCCTTGGTCGGCGGACTGCTGCTGGGAACGGTAGAGACCGAAATTTCTTCCCTCGGATATTCCTCCTGGCGTGATGGCGTAGCCTTTGCCGTCCTGATCCTGATCCTGATCTTTAAACCATCCGGGCTGTTCGGCAAGAATGTCCGGGAGAAAGTGTAGGAGGGGAGAATGGGCGTGAAAAAACTAAACTTCAAATTTTGGGCGGGTATTGTAGCCGCCTTGGTCTTCTATGGAATTGTTCAAATTCTTCTAACAACGGGAGCACTTAATGATGTGAACCGGTCCATGCTACTTCTGATCGGGGTCAACGTTATGCTGGCTGTATCGCTGAATCTGATTAACGGGATTACCGGACAGTTCTCCATTGGTCATGCGGGCTTTATGTCCGTTGGTGCATATACGTCGGCGATCCTAACGCTGGACTATGATGTACCGTTCGTACTGGCGATTATCGCCGGCGGTGTACTCGCAGCGATCTGCGGAATCCTGATCGGGATTCCAACGTTGCGGCTGAATGGTGACTATCTGGCCATCGCAACCCTGGGTTTCGGGGAGATTATCCGGATTGTCATGCTGAATACGGAATATGTTGGCGGGGCTTCCGGCCTTAGCGGGATTCCAGCCAAAACCACCTGGACCGTGATTTTCCTCTTCACTCTGGTGACGGTAGTGCTGATCAACAACTTTATCCGCTCCAC
>NZ_JBGJZO010000059.1:0-732 GCF_042610485.1 Paenibacillus oryziterrae
TCGGAAGGTGCGGCTGGATCACCTCCTTTCTATGGAGAATCGTTTCCTGCAACGGAAACATTCAAAACCGAAGCCGTAAGGCTTCGATAAGGACCTTTAGGTTCGAACACTCACTCGTTGTTCAGTTTTGAGAGAGCAAACCTCTTTCATAAACGTTTGGTGGCGATAGCGGAGGGGTTCCACACGTACCCATCCCGAACACGACCGTTAAGACCTCCAGCGCCGATGGTACTTGGACCGAAGGGTCCTGGGAGAGTAGGACGCCGCCAAGCGGACAACCAATTCGTTGGTTGATTCACAATGTTATATCTGTTATATGGGCTTTTAGCTCAGTTGGTTAGAGCGCACCTCTGATAAGGGTGAGGTCGGTGGTTCGAGTCCACCAAGGCCCACCATATAACATTCATAATTACCTTATGGGGCCATAGCTCAGCNATTCGTTGGTTGATTCACAATGTTATATCTGTTATATGGGCTTTTAGCTCAGTTGGTTAGAGCGCACCTCTGATAAGGGTGAGGTCGGTGGTTCGAGTCCACCAAGGCCCACCATATAACATTCATAATTACCTTATGGGGCCATAGCTCAGCTGGGAGAGCGCCTGCCTTGCAAGCAGGAGGTCAGCGGTTCGATCCCGCTTGGCTCCACCAATACTTCTTTAAACTTGATCCTTGAAAACTGGATACCGAAACGAATTTGCGTTTTAGAACATCTTTTAGCTGAAACTTGTGTAA
>NZ_JBGJZO010000006.1:0-227818 GCF_042610485.1 Paenibacillus oryziterrae
CATCCCGAACACGACCGTTAAGACCTCCAGCGCCGATGGTACTTGGACCGAAGGGTCCTGGGAGAGTAGGACGCCGCCAAGCGGATATTCCCTGATAGCTCAGTTGGTAGAGCACTCGACTGTTAATCGAGTTGTCACAGGTTCGAGTCCTGTTCGGGGAGCCATGCTCTCATAGCTCAGTAGGTAGAGTGCTTCCATGGTAAGGAAGAGGTCACCGGTTCGAATCCGGTTGAGAGCTCCACAGATTTCCTAAGATGGCCCGTTGGTCAAGGGGTTAAGACACCTCCCTTTCACGGAGGTAACAGGGGTTCGAATCCCCTACGGGTCACCATTTACCTTATCATTGCCCCAAGAGGGTCACCATAATATGGAGGCTTAGCTCAGCTGGGAGAGCATCTGCCTTACAAGCAGAGGGTCGGGGGTTCGAACCCCTCAGCCTCCACCATAATGCCCTCATATGTTTGAGAATATTATGGGAAATATATAGGTATCCATTGGGGATTAGCCAAGCGGTAAGGCAACGGACTTTGACTCCGTCATGCATAGGTTCAAATCCTATATCCCCAGCCATTTTTATTGCGAGCCATTAGCTCAGTTGGTAGAGCACCTGACTTTTAATCAGGGTGTCGAAGGTTCGAGTCCTTCATGGCTCACTTTTATCAGTTTCATGCGCGTGTGGCGGAATGGCAGACGCACCAGACTTAGGATCTGGCGTCTTACGACGTGGGGGTTCAAGTCCCTTCACGCGCACCACTTTTATGCGGACGTGGCTCAGCGGTAGAGCATCGCCTTGCCAAGGCGAGGGTCGCGGGTTCGATTCCCGTCGTCCGCTCCATATGTTTTGCGCCCTTAGCTCAGCTGGATAGAGCGTTTGACTACGAATCAAAAGGTCGGGAGTTCGAATCTCTCAGGGCGCGCCATTTTAATTTTATAGTTTCGGGATGTAGCTCAGCTTGGTAGAGCACCTGGTTTGGGACCAGGGGGTCGCATGTTCAAATCGTGTCATCCCGATTTTACATCTTTGCGGGTGTAGTTCAATGGTAGAACTTTAGCCTTCCAAGCTAATAGCGTGGGTTCGATTCCCATCACCCGCTCCAATAATTTTATAGTTTCGGGATGTAGCTCAGCTTGGTAGAGCACCTGGTTTGGGACCAGGGGGTCGCATGTTCAAATCGTGTCATCCCGATTTTACATCTTTGCGGGTGTAGTTCAATGGTAGAACTTTAGCCTTCCAAGCTAATAGCGTGGGTTCGATTCCCATCACCCGCTCCAATAATTTTATAGTTTCGGGATGTAGCTCAGCTTGGTAGAGCACCTGGTTTGGGACCAGGGGGTCGCATGTTCAAATCGTGTCATCCCGATACGCAGTTTATCGACTGACATTAACTCTTACTCCGGTAAGAGTTTTTTGTTGTGATTATAAGTTGTACGGAATCTATGGAAGCTGTATTTCAGAGGGGATACCTATACGGGAATAGTATACTTCCAGGGATTCACCCTGTTCAGGAGAGGAGTTGCTCATCAGCAGCTTCACTGCGAATGAATTAGCTTGGCGTTCCAATTTCCCCGGACAGAAATAAGAGCTTTCCTCCAGAAAAAAACGGTTGATGCCTTTATGCAGACGATCGTGCCCCAGTTCATGCGCACAAACAAACCGCTGCCATTCCAAAGACAGCTCATTATGAATGACGATAAATCTTCTTCTTAATTTACGGTAATATAACCCCTTCGTACCCTCACCCAGGTCCATATAACGAATATGAATGCCAAGTGCTCTGGAAAGCTCAAACGGGCAGTTGGTTTTATATTTTTTAATCAGACTATTAATCAGTTCATCCATGTTATTCACCTGCAGCATTATTAGAGTAGTAGTATTGCTTATTTCTGTGATTTAGGACTGCCCTTCGTTCCGTTCCTCTTATTCATCTGTTTGGCTTCCCAGAAGAGTCCTGTGAGCACATCCTTGATCCGCTGTTTATCCTCCTTGTTGAGAGGAATACCATCAAACATTAGCTCTCCGTCATCCTCCAGCATTTTTCGGAAATCCCGCTTATCCTTACTAGTGGCCCATTCAGGAATAATCTCCTCCGTAGGTGCTCCGGCATCCTGTAAATAACCGGCTTCCTCCATCAGTAATTCATACGAGGTACCCGTAGCGTCGGCAATCTTCCGTAGGGTCGAAGGTTTGGGAATGCCTCTAACCCCATTTTCAATTCTGGAAATTTGTGAGCCGCTGATACCGGCTGCTTCGGCCAGTTGGTTAATTGTAAGTCCCTTGTGTTCCCGAAGCTGTCTTAGGTAGATACCAAATTGCTGTTCCATTTCGCTACACTCCTTAATCACAGTTTGCCTCTTGATATTAATATAAGCCATTATTGCCAAGAGGTAAACATAAAGCGGGATAATTATGCCAAAAGGCAAGATAATCAGGGTATTTAGGCTATTATCCGCACAAAACACATGAATATGCGATTTTCGATAATCGGAAAAAAGTGGTATATTGTAATAAAAGGCGAACAAAATACGAACACTAGGATTTTACCACACCTCGTCGCATTTATCTGCAACAAATAATCACTTAATATTTCATTTAAAGGAGAGTTATATCTATGAATATATCTATACTACCTGAGCTGGACCGCCGGCGGACACAGATTGCTATTGAAGGGCTGCTGGAGAAATACCGTATTTTTAAGACGGTGACCTTTGAAGCCAGAGAGGCGGCGACCACTTACTCATATATGGAGAGGTTCCACGGGCCAACAAACAAGATCACTGACCAGACGGCTTCGATTGCCACCCACAATGTTGATGTACCGGCTGCAAGACGCGCATATTGTGAATGTATCGACTCGGTTGTGGAACGTTTGGATCCTAGAGAGCAGCAGCTTGTTCGGGAACGTTATCTTAAGAGAGATGAGATGTTCGATTATACGATTTATAATCATGTGTTTGACCCGCCGGTAAGCAAGGATACGTATGTAAAGATCCGGACGCGCGCTTTTTATAAAATGGCCCTGGCACTGATGGATTTAAACATTCTGTCCATAACTTCGTTGGTAAAGGCAGGGGGAGTGGCTCCTAAGCAGGAGGTAGGGAGTTCCTGTTAAGCGGGGAGAGAAGGGCTTCTGCTGACTGGTGTGAGGTGAAAGGAAGTCTGCTAAGTGATACGTAAACGGCTTTTGCTAAGTGAAATATACGGATGATACTGCTGATTGTTTGACGGCGTGCAAGACTGGAATATGAAATTAAGATTATAGAGAGTATGCGGGCTGTGTCTCCGAATAGGAGATACGGCCTTTTTCTTTTAAAAGCATATGGTTATACGGGATGGCCTGAAGAGCATCATCGCAAAAGCTCCTTTGACCCGCCCACAGGTCGTCTTTTCCTATCCGCAGACCCGCCGAAAGCCAATCTTAACTCAGCCGTATCACCGCCTCTATGCATGAAAAAAAGCGGTAAGATTATACCATGGCAAATGAAGCAGAAGGACACCGCGGGGGCATGGATGCCCCGCATAAGGATTCGGCGGTATGATCCGTAGGAATCCACCCGATGCGGTGCAAAGCTCCTTCCGGCATTCGCCAAACCTATATAACGG
This sequence comes from Paenibacillus oryziterrae, assembly GCF_042610485.1. Lineage (NCBI taxonomy): Bacteria > Bacillati > Bacillota > Bacilli > Caryophanales > Paenibacillaceae > Paenibacillus > Paenibacillus oryziterrae. The sequence goes on from NZ_JBGJZO010000006.1 coordinate 3,602, forward strand.
ATATTGTCCTTATGGATGATATCCGTTTGTGTTTGTACGGCTGGACTGGCTCTCGAAAAGAGGGTGACTTAGTCCATGGAGCGTATGGAACATCTGTTGAGGAGGTGGTGGCAGCAATCAAGCTTAATCGGATTAACGTTTAATGCCGTCAAGTAGAAGCCGCTAATTATGCGGTGAAGAGAGGAAGGTAGCCATGTCAGTACAGCAATTGCGGACAGGCATTGCAGCCGCGCTTTCGCAGCATTTTACGGGTGTACCCGTGTATACGGAGGGCGAAGAACCGCAGGGCGCTTTTTTTCAGCCCATGCTGATCTCGGCAACTTATGAACGGCAGCGCGAGGGCAGATACGCTGTGGTCTACCGTTTTGGAATTCATTACAGGGGAGGTACTCTTCTGGAGGCGGAGGACATGGCGGACAGATTACTTGAAGCGCTGGCGCTCATCGAAGTGGAGGGGAGTCTCTTCCGCGGTTCTAAGCAGATCTGGTCGGCGGGGAAAGAGGGAGAGGATCCTTTTTTCACGGTGGAATATAATCTGCACCTAATGAGCGAGAAGCCGGAAGCTGTGAGTATGGCCCAGGTAAGCGGAGGAGGAAGGCTGAAATGAAGACAAGAGATGAGAAAGATAGTAGCTTCGGGAAGGTGCAGATCATGCAGTCTACACTTTTTTCACCCCAGGTTAAGGATGTGCTGCAGGTGGTTCTGCAGGATGATAAGCGTTACACACTGGCGGAAGCCAAACAATACATGGAGCTTTTTCTAAATAAGGAGGTTATTTAATGGCTGGAGGAACATGGACAACGCAAAACAAGGTACGCCCCGGCGTATACGTAAATATAGCATCGACCGGACAGGCGGTTGGTAAAATGGGGGACCGGGGTACGGCGGCACTTGCGCTGGCACTCCCTTGGGGACCCTCTGGAACGATCCTGAAGCTGACGACTCAGAACGACATGTACAAGCTGCTCGGCTATGATCTGACCCACAGTACCCTGCTCCCGGTGCGCGAAGCGCTGAAACGGGCGGGAACGCTGCTGCTATACCGTCTGAATACCGGAGTCAAGGCTGCGGTAACGAATAACGGTCTGCAGGTGACTGCGGCATACGGCGGGGTGCGGGGGAATAATCTCGCGATCGTCATTGAGAAGAATATCGAAGACAATACACGTTTTGACGTCAAAACGCTGCTGGAAGGCGCCGAGGTCGATAAGCAAACTGTTGCTTCCGCTGCGGGGTTGGTGGCAAATCCTTATGTACAGTTTCAAGCGAACGGCAGTGAAGGGCTGTTGGTCACAGCTGGTATGTCGCTGACTGGCGGGACGAACGGTACGGTGACGAATCTGGAGCATACCCAGTTCCTCAGCGCGCTTGAAGTGCAGGACTTCCAAACGGTGGGACTGATCTCGACGGACAGCCAGTTGAAGGCGCTGTATACATCTTTCGTCAAGCGTCTGCGCGATACGGAGGGCAAGAAGATTCAGGCTATTCTGGCGGATTACGCTGCGGCGAATCATGAAGGTGTCATCAGCGTGAACAATGGCGTTATCCTGAGTGACGGAACCGTTGTGGATAAAAATAACGCCGTAGCCTGGGTAGCAGGCGCAACGGCTGCTGCTGCGGTGAACGAGTCGCTGACCTATCAGGCATACGACGATGCGGTGGACGCGGATATCCGCCTGAGCCACACCGATACAACAGCCGCGCTGCTGGCGGGCAAGCTGGTCTTTACGTACAGCGGCGGCAAAGCCGTGGTGGAGCAGGATATTAATACGTTTAGGGACTTCTCGCCGGAGAAGGGCCGAGCTTTTGCCAAAAACCGGGTTCTGCGTGTGCTGGATGGCGTGGCGAACGATCTGAAGCGTATTTTTGAAGCCTATTATGTCGGCAAAGTGGCCAACAACGAGGACGGCCGGGCGCTGTTCTGGTCACAATGCGTGACGTATCTGAATGACCTGCAGAACCTTGGCGCGATTGAGGGCTTCAATGCCCAAACCGATATCATTGTCGTGGCAGGCGGGGACAGTGACAGCATTGTGCTTGAGGTAGCCGTGAAGCCTGTGGATTCCGTAGAAAAAGTATATATGAAAGTGAAGGTGGTTTAAGATGGCATTTTTGAAAGCAAGTGATACGATTTCCGGCCAGGAAGGCCGCGCTTATGCGCAGATTGGAACCCGTGCGGTGGAGATGTTCTACGTGAAGACGCTGGAAGCAACGGTAGAGAAGCAGAAGGCAGAAGTGAAGACGCTCGGACGCCGCGGCGTGCAGCATAAGGCTACCGGCTGGTCGGGGAGCGGCTCGATGACGATTTTTTATATGACGACGGAATTCCGCCAGATGATGCTGGATTACATGCACACCGGCATAGATACGTACTTCGATATTGTGGTAACGAACGAGGACCCTTCCTCCAGTATCGGCGCGCAGCGTATTATGCTGAAAGGCGTGAATCTGGACAGTGTCATTATGGCGTCGCTGGATACAGAATCGGATGCGCTGGAGGAAGAAGTGAGCTTCACGTTCGAGGATGTGGAGATTGAGAAAGCGTTCAATCAGCCGGCGGTTGCCCAGGCTTAAGTTCGGTGATGGATCACTAATGATATGAGCAGACAGGCCCGAGCGCAGTAGAGCGGCGGGTCTCTTCTCTGCCGGTATGGACATTTAAAAATCAGGAGGATATGAGAATGAGCGAATTAAGTATGTTTTTTGCGCAAAATGCAGTCTGTGATACGACCGAGGAATTTGTGGTGTCCCAGCGCTTTAAAGATAAGGAAGGCAATGCCGTGGCCTGGAAGCTGCGCAGCATGACCGAAGACGAGAACCAGGAATGCCGGAAAGCGGCTACCCGTAAGGTGAAGGGGAAAAATGGCGCTTACACGCAGGAGATCGATCCCAACGATTACATGGCGAAGCTGATGACCTCAAGCGTGGTGCATCCCGATCTGAAGAATGCCGAGTTGCAGCGCTCCTACGGTGTGCTTGGCGCGGAAACACTGCTGCGTAAAATGCTCCTTCCCGGCGAGTTCGCCGCTCTTGGCGAAAGGGTTCAGGCGCTGAACGGCTTCGGCACCGATATGAACGAGCTGGTGGATGAAGTAAAAAACTGATCAACGAGGGCGACAGTGAAGCGAACCTCGCTTACTACGCCCTCCACGAACTGCACATTCTGCCCCATGAGCTGATGAAGCTATCCTCCCGCGAGCGCGCTGCGATCTATGCGATGATCTCGGTCCGTGTGGATAAGGAGAAGCGGGAGCGGGCGAGGAGCAAGGGGAAGAAGAGATGAAGGGGGTGAATGGATGGAAAGTCCGGTAACAAGTACTGCATTGGTTCCGGTAACGGCTGTAACAGTGTGGCAGGATGTAAATTCACAATGGGATCATCTGAATCAGAATTTCAACAGAGCGAGCAATACGCTGAATGGACTTCAGAAGGTACTGGAGAGGATTTATGAGGAAAAGAATAAGTCATTTATGGAGGGTTTTACACGCGCTAATGAAGCTGCCCAGAAAATGTCCTCACGAACGGGAGGGTCAGATGATGAAGGAGGCTCCAATGTAAAGAAGGGATTCCTGGGCAAGGCTGACAAAATTCTAAAAGCTCTGGATGTCAGCGCATTTGAGGTCATCACCTATATCGGTGAGAAGGCCGTCGGCTGTATTCTTTCCAGGCGAAAAGAAGCTGCCGCGGCGGTTGCGGCTGGAGGAGCGGGAGGCGGAGCAGCGGCAGTAGCAGTAGCGTCCGGTGCTGGAAGGGAAGCTGCCTCGTCAGAACCTGCCAAGGGCAAAGAGAGGAAGTCGGGAGTTCTCTCGAAGACGATGGATTCGTTAGGCTCATTAGACCTCGGCGGAATATTTGGCGGCGTGAAATCGCTGGGTGAAAAGATTCTCGCGCAGAGCGAGGATACTAAATATAAGAAGAGTATGGAAGATCTTCAAGGCAATATGAACGGCGCGCTTGAGGCTATGGGCCAGAAGGCGACGGCAGCGTTAACACCGGTACTGAATATGCTGAATAATGCATTCAAGTCAGGACAAATGACGCAAGTGCTTAATTTTATGGCCAATATATTCCTTGTCATTGCCACAGTGATAGGTTTAGTCGTTCAGGGACTATTCTTCATGATGGGAGTCATTCAGCAAAACTGGGATGTGGTAGGCCCTATTTTGGCGGCGATAGCTTTTGTCTTATTGGCTGCGATGATCGTCCAGGTATATGCCTTGGCTGTGGCATGGCTTGCAGCGAACTGGCCTATCCTGCTGATTGTTGCGGCAATCGGGCTGCTTATTTACTGCTTGCAGCAATCAGGTGTATCTGTTGGGGAGGCGGTAGTAGCCATAGCTGCAGTTTTTGGATGGCTGAAAGCCTTCATAACGAATATTGTTATTTCACTCTATAATACATTCATTATTTTTGCGGATTTCTTCCGTAATCTGTTTATTGATCCAGCGTTTGCTGTAAAGAAGTTATTTTATGATCTGGCTATGAATGCACTGAATTTCATTTTTCAAATTGCTATAGGTATCGAGAACTTCGCCGGCGGATTTATTAAGGTTATGGCTGAAGCGATTAACTTTGTATTGAAGAAATTCAAGAGTCTTACAGATTTTTTAAGTAAAATTCCGGGTTTTGAGTTCTTGGCCAACATCAGTCCCAATCTATTGGATACCGCCAACCCTCATGTGTTCAGCGATACCATCAGCAAAGTCAAGGGAATGATTCCGGAGCCTACCAGTGACAAAGAAGTGTATAACACCAAAAAGAAAGAGTTTGTGGATTATACCGACTCCGTTGATGAATATACGAAAAAGGGCCAAGCTCTTGTCGACAAATTCGGATCTTCGGTCAATTTCAAAAAGAAAGGTAGCGGAGAAGGTACAGGTACTGCTACTAATATTAACAAAGTCAACGAAGTCGGATCAATCAACGATACAGTCAACATCTCCAGCGACGATCTTAAATTGTTGCGTGATTTGGCGGAAATTCAGGCGATTCAGAATTTTGTAGAGCTTACTCCAACGGTTCAGGTGACTACAGGCAATATTAACAATGCTGGAGACATCGACACCATCATCAATAAAATTGGTCAAAAGCTGAACGAGGAGTTTATTTCTGCGGCTCAGGGGGTGTACACCTAGGTGGAGGAATACGGAATATTTTTAAGCTTCAATAATCTTCAGGAAGTCTTCAGGCTGCCAGTCAATCCGGAGAGTCTGGACATCAAGGAGAGCGGTGATAGCAAGAGTTACTCCGTTATTGATGTGGGCGAAATCAACGCCATATCAGCGCCGAAACTGACGGAGCTCACGCTGGAGAGTATTTTCCCTGCTCAAATGTATCCTTTTGTACTTACGAATGATTCGGAGAATGGAAAGCGGAAAAAACCGTTTGAGTATGTGCAGATCATCAAGCGCTGGATGGAGAGCCGTAAGCCGATTCGATTAGTGATTGCGGGGGTAAAAAGTCCTTCCTATGTGAAGTCGAATAAGCAAGATTGGATTAAGGAGTCCAGGGAGGACAGGTCCAGCAGTACCGACACGTTTAAGGGGTTATTCGATATTGTCACCATCAACATGCCTGCAAGCATCGAGAGCTTCAGCTGGAAGCTTAGTGCCGGGAACTCAGGAGATATTGAATATTCGTTGTCTCTGAAAAAATATGAGTTCTACCAAGCCGTGGCCGTCAAGGTAGCGGATGGTAAAGTCAAGACTGAAACCAAGAGGCCAACCGACAAAGCCGCTCCTGCCACATACAAGCTGAAAGCCGGCGATACCCTATGGAGCATAGCCAAAAAAGTCCTTGGCGACGGCAGCAAATACAAAGTTATTCAGAAGCTGAACGGCATTTCTGACAGCCAGCTAAGCAAGCTTCCCGTCGGAAAAGTCCTCAAGCTGCCGCAAGGGGGATAACCGATGGAGTTGCTGGTGAAGAACAAGGAAGGGTTAATCTGGGATATTTCTGGGATTGCCACGGATATTGGCTGGAAGACCTCGCGCTCAGGTAAGCCGTCAACCCTGGACGTTACATTGGTGAACAGCGGGATTTATCAGCATCCGAAGTTCGCTATCAACAACGGGGATATTTTGCATTTTCGCAAGGATGGGGTGAATGTATTCTACGGCTTTGTCTTCAGCATTGACACAGGCTCAGATCAGCAGATCAAGCTGACGGCGTACGACCAGATCCGCTATCTGTTGGGCAATGGCAGTTATGTGCTAAGCGATGTGTCAGCAACTGATGTGATCCGCAAAATCGCCAAGGATTACGGGCTGCAGACCGGGGTGCTGGAGGAGGCCGAGTACAAGACGCCTTCCCTGATCGAGGATAATAAGAAGCTGCTGGATATCATTATGGGAGCTGTGGGCAGCGAACTGCAGAACAAAGGACGGCTGATGGCGTTCTATGATGATTTCGGCAAGCTGACGCTGAAGAGTCCAAAGTCCATGATCCTGAACCTGATTATCGGGGCGGGTCATGACCTGTATGAATTTTCGCAGAAAAAGAGCATCGACGACGAAACGTATAACTCGATTTTTCTCTATCAGGATAATAAGAAGAGTGGCAAACGCGAGTTCTATCCCGTCAGTGACAAGGAGAATGTGGCACGCTGGGGGATTCTTCATCTGTATCAGAAGGCCGACGATCAGGCGAATGAAGGTCAAATCGTGGAGAAAGCGAGAAATCTCCTGAAGCTGCATAACCGGGAGAAGGTCAGTCTGTCTCTCCAGGCGATCGGCGATATCCGGGTGCGTGCGGGCAATTTCATTTATGTGCTGCTGGATGGCTCCGAGGCGCAGCTGTTTCTGGTAGATCAGTGCAGCCACAAGCTGGCCGGCGGTGAGCATACGATGTCTCTCGATATTAAGGTGGTGTAGCAGAAATGCTCGATATTATTAAAAAAGCGAGCCTCGGGGCGGTATCGAATACGAATCCCGTGGCTTTTTCGTATGGCGTGGTGACTGCGGCGGAGCCGCTGCAAATTCAGGTGGATCAGCGATTCACCTTATCCTCGCATGCGCTCGTACTTCCGGAATCGGTCATGGAGAGCAAGCTTCAGGTTGCCGGGGCAGAAGTAATTCTGCGGCGCGGGCTTGAAGCAGGCGATCGGGTGCTAATGGCGCGGATGCAGGGCGGTCAGAGCTATGTGGTGCTGGATAGGGTGGTGAGTCCATTATGATCCCGGCAATTGGAAAAGAAGGCCCGATTACGAGCCAGCTTCAAGGGCAGGAAGACAGCGGGGCTGTGGAGGTTCCAAGCCTTACCTATCGTGTGGACTTGGATAAGAAACGGATCTCCGGCAGCATCGACGGGCTCGAAGCTGTGCGGCAGGCTGCGATTAAAATTTTGCAGACCGACCGCTTCGAGCACCTGATCTACAGCTTCAACTACGGAACGGAGTGGGGTCTTGTGCTTGGAGCAGACCGGCTTCTGGTCCGGTCAGAGATCAAACGGGTCCTGACGGAGGCGCTGCTGCAGGATGACCGGATTACCGGAATCCAGGACATGACGGTGCTGTTCGAAGGGGATGCGCTGACGGTTGATTTTACGGTGGAGACGTTATACGGCAATTTTCAGATGAGAAAGGAGATGGACGGGAATGTATGAGGATCAGACCTTTGAAGCGCTGCTGGAACGGATGCTGGCCCGGGTTCCGGAAGGAATCGATAAGCGGGAAGGCAGCATTATTTATGATGCATTGGCTCCAGCAGCGGCGGAGATGGCGCAGATGTACGTGGAGATGGATATCAACAATAATCTGCGTTTTGCCGATACCGCAGGGGATGAATATCTCGACCGCAGCATCGCCTGGTCAGGGATGACCCGGCATGAGGCGACGAAGGCTCAGCTTCGTGGTGTGTTTAAAGCGGAGAATGGGCAGCTGCTGGATGTGCCCATCGGCAGCCGATTTTCGCTGGATAAGCTTAACTATAAAGTCATGGAGCGGCTGTCTCCAGGGAACTTCCGTCTGGAGAGCGAAACGTCCGGCGCGGAAGGCAACCGTTATTTCGGACAGCTTCTTCCGATTGACTATATCACGGGTCTCTCCAGGGGAGATATTACTGAAGTACTATCGCCCGGTATTGACCGGGAGAACGACACTGAGCTGTATGCACGGTATCAGGAGCGGGTTTCGAAGCCGGTAACGAGCGGTAATCTGTATCAGTATGAGCAATGGGCACGCGAGATCACGGGGATCGGCCGGGCGAAGGCTTTTCCCTTGTGGAATGGGCCGGGAACTGTAAAGCTGGTGCTGCTCGGTAATGATATGCGGGCGCCAACTCCGGCCGTGGTCCAAGAGGTGCAGGATTATATTGATCCGACCCAGGATGGAATGGGCAGCGGTGTGGCTCCAATTGGGGCAGTCGTAACGGTAGCAGGAGCTGAAGAAGTGGCGATTAATATTACCGCACAGGTGACTTTGACAGGCGGTGCGACGCTGCAGCAGGTGAAGACGCAGTTGGAGGCTGGGGCAGAAGAGTACTTGTCCCGGTTGGCTTTTACAGAGCCGCTTATCCGGTATACCCGCATTCAGAACGTTATTCTGGATATTCCCTCAGTTGTGGATTATAGCAATCTCGTTGTTAACGGTGGCACCGGTAATATTGTCATTCCCGATGGCAGTGTAGCGGTGCTCGGGACGGTGACCCTGTCATGAATGCGGAACGATTAGCGCGTTATCTTCCCGAGTACTACAGCGGTGTGCTGGAAATGGAGAAGCTGCTGGGGGCCGAGGAACCGGAACTTGCTCTTTTGGAATCGAGAGTGCTGGATCTGTTGAATCAGGCTTACCCGGCATCCGCCACCTGGGCGCTGGAGCGGTACGAGAAAGAGCTTCAAATTGCTGTGGACCGGAGCAAGCCTGTGGATCAGCGCCGTTCTGTTATTTTGTCCAAAATGCGCGGTTACGGCAAGGTGTCAGGGGCGATGATTCATAACGTTGTCCAGGCTTTTGACGAAGGAACCATTGAAGTGGGCGTATCGCACGCAGAGTACAAAATCATCATCACGTTTGTAGATACGCTCGGGATTCCCGCGAATCTGGACGATGTGAAGCGGGCACTGGAGGAAATCAAGCCGGCACATATGACGCTCGCGTACGAGTTCCGCTTCCTGCTGCTCAACGAGATTCACGGCGTCATGACGCTGAAGCAATTAGAACACATACCATTATCTAAATTTGCAGGAGGTGAGGGATTTGGCCACTAACACGCCGAACCTGAATTTGCTTAAAAAGAATCCGGCAACGGATGGAAACGAAACGTTCAATATTCAAACGATGTTGAATGAGAACTGGGATAAGGTGGATGCCGCGGTGGGCCTAGCGCAGCGTGTAAAGCTGACAAAGGACAGTGGGTATCTACTCGATCCTCCCACTACTAACCTGGATGATTGGTTGACTGTAGGGTGGTATTACGCTGGGAGTACAGTAACAAGTGGTAAGCCTTCTGGGGCGGGGGATGGCTTTGTTTACGTCATGGCGTATAACAGTACGACAGTTCTTCAGCTCTATTATGAAAAAAATGGTGCGTCCATTCAGTGGAGATACCATGGTGCAACGTGGACCGCCTGGAAAAAGATAGCGACCACGGATTCGCCAGCTTTTACAGGAGTTGTTACCGTACCTACGGAGGCAGCGGGAAGCAATAACACACGGGCAGCGAATACGGCTTTTGTCAAAACTGCTCTGGATAATGCGCTGACAGGCATAAGTAGCAACGCTGCTAGTATCACGGTAGCGGACGCCGGGAATTACTACGCTGGGGCTAATGCCGAGGACGTACTGCAAGAGATAGGAGCGGCTTTTGTAGGCGTTCAGGGTCCACTAGCTACAGCTATCGCTAACACTTTAGGTTCATAGAGAGAGGTGAAATAAATGCCAGTAATTACAGACGCAACGCTTATAACAAGTCCTGACTTTAACACGGCCAGTGCCAACCAAAATTTAGGGGGTCGCAAACAGATCGTTTTGCAAGACGGCACTCTTGTAGCTGTTTATAGACAATCTGTGGGGAACGCCGGTTGGGAAATAAAGTCATCGACAGATGGTAGTACTTGGAGCTTAATAAAATCAACACTTGGCCTATCATCAATAGCTGACGTAAGTATCGTACCTATCGGTAACGATGTGGGTATAGTTTGGTCTCAGGCAAACAGCATCCTATTCGCAAGGTACAAAAAGGACGGTACTCAGATAGGCGCTAATAAGGACCTAGCAGCAGGTACAGGTTATGCTGTCAATGGAGGCGCTATTGATGTATCTATTGAAATAAGTGATGATGGCAAGGAACTACACGTGGCCTTCACTAATATCAATAACCAGACACCGAATAGCATAAATATTGGCTATGTAAAGGGAACTATCAAAGACAATATGATTGTTTGGAATAATTTTGTCCCCGTCACAACAGAAAATACCATAGGACGCCATATACAATACCCGAGAATAGTAATTCTGCCTAATGGTCATGTGGGCATATTCGTCATGGCACAAATCAGTACTTCTGATATTCGCGTAATGATGTACACCAACAACAGCACGTTTAGAGTGAGCGGACCACAATCAACAGATCAATACTGGGGTGTTTACCAAGTATACGGAGGGGTCAGCGGTACTTCATATGCGCAAGCAGTAGATGATGTCATGTATGTTCCTGCTAGCATCAACGGATTACAATTTGGTCGTATCTGGGTTACTTTCCATGGCAGGGACAATGTAGAAACAACGTACGACAATGTCTTTGTGGCCTATTCCGACAATTTAGGTGTATCATGGACAGTTACTAGAATCACCAACTCAACTACGACAGCCACTAACAAGAGATACCCATCAATAACGGCTAATCATAAGAATAGAATATTCTTAGTTTATCAGGACGGTAATACAGGCTGTGTAGCTTTGGTAAATGATGCCGGTACGTGGTCTGCTCATACAGCTCTGGTGTCTGGTCAACGTTGGCCACATTTACTTTTCGATCGTTTATTCAATTTTAAATTTAACAATCCGTTGTACATCTTCCTTAACGCCAATTCAACATTACACATCGGATTTAAAGGTTCATGGACAAAGAATAGCATCTCTGTAGCGCCCGGTTCAATTGGTACAAAGACAGGTGCTAATAAATCTAATCTTTTGACCTACAGCATAACTAGCGATGCCGCTATGACTGCGATAACAGAAGCTGTGAACGGGGTTATAGTAGCCACTAAGAATATCGCAAGCGGCGAGAGTACTGCGGTCAATCTGTCTGCCGAGCAGTGGGACGCTATCAAGTATGGTAAATACAATGCAGTTGAACAACTTCTCTCCCAGCTTCCTGTAGATTGGGAACAGGGAATGCATGCAGGCAGTGCTGTGGGTACTGCTGTTACTACCGTTGCTAGTAGTTTAACTGTTAGATACAAGACGCCAATAGTAGTTGAACCTAACACCGAATATATCTTCAAAGCCACCAACACTAAGAAAGAGCTAATAGCTAGCTCAATCATGGAAGCAGACAGTAGTGGCTTGCGGACGGTTGCCACCCTCTCGGCGCTTCCCGGTACTAAGTTTAGAACAGCCGCAAATACCACACGTATCTATATTAACCTGACACTTAACCCATCTATGTCAATAGTCCCGGCTGATGTTATAGTGTTCGCGCCCGAGCTTTCGAAAGTGCGCCTTAATAATGAAATAACTATAACTATGGGAGACGACACTTGGACCTATAGATTCAGCAAGATACCCGCCGCAGGTGATTCATTGGTTGGTACAGCAAAGGCAGCGCAAGATACTAATAGCACGTTTTTGCCTAGTATAAAAGCTAAGATAGGTGCAGCTATACGTTCTCGCAATGGTAGCGTTCGTAATGACGCTTCATGGGACACTATGTTATCAGCACTTAAAGCAGCTCCTGCGGTGAGCGGTTCGAATGTAAACCTCGGCGCTATGCAATCCGCCCAGTTAATTTATCTAGACCAGCTGGAATTTAATGACGAACTAGATGAACTTTGCATAACTCTTTCGCATGATACCAGTCCGCAATATTTCCTAAGAGCCTATGTAGGTATGACACAGATATTCTCAATGCCGCTCAGTGGCCAGATGTATGGTCTTGTAAGGATGGGTGATTATATCTGGTTTAACAGTAGCACCACACTTTATAAGTATAAGTTGAATGGGAATGCTAACCCCACTCAAGTGTGGTCTAAAGTCTTTAATACTGCTTCGAGTGGTGCCAAAAATATTATCTTAGCTGATGGTTCTTGCGTGTCGGGTTCTAATAACTCAACAGTAATAGAGATAACAAGCGCATCTGGCGCATTCGTTAAAACCATAAATACAGGTACTAGTATCTGGGCTAACGGGCTAATGTGCGCAGACCCTTCCGATCCAAACATGATATATGTATGGCTAAGTAACTCTAGTATCTCTAAAATAAATGTAAGCACTGGCACTACTGTTTGGAACACAAGCCACGGCTCCGGTGTTAGTATGGAGTTGATTTTGTATAAGAGCTGTTTATTCTTATCAGCAGGGAACAGCTTATATAAAATAGATGCCAGCACCGGAACAATAATAGCTACAATGACTTTCGCGGCTGCGCCTAACAATTTCCAGATAGACATATTTGGAAACCTCTTAGTTGGCGTTTACACCTACGGTATGTATGCGGCTCAGGCTGACAATATGCCTACAACACTAAATGAGTGGACGCCTATCTCTACGCAACTCAATGGAATTAGTAGCTACATCCCTACTCCACAAGTTCGTTCCATGTTCAAACTAGGTAGGAAACGCGCTTATCTCTACAATTACCAAAATTACTTTATAGTATTTCAATTAACTTATGGACTGGAGTGATTTACATGTTTGTAGTTTATAAAAATGACACAAAAGAAATAGGCAAAATATGCTCTGAAGATATTGGGGTATTTCCGAATACAGATGAAACAGCGGTAAAGGTTAACTATATTCCTGAATGGCCTCCGCAAAAGAGAGGCATTCGATTTGTGCAGATGTTTGACCCTGACAATAACACCGTTTATTACACTGAAACCCCGAGAGCGCTAACGAGAGAGGAAATGTTAGAAGCGGATAACGAGTCTTTACGCGCGGAAGTTGTCAGACTTTCGCAGCGTGACGCAACCATGCAGGATGACCAAATGTTTGTTTTTGAGGTACTGGCAAACGCTTGCTTGCTATAGCGAAAATAATGTCATATAAATCGCATGGAAGGAGGTAGGAAAATTTGTCCGAAATATTAACAGCCCGTCAACGCATGGTCAGAGGATACGCAAATATGATTATCCTTGACGGAACCCGTACTTTTGCCGATATCCCCGCTGCTTATCACGAAGAAATCAAAGTTTATATTGTGGCTAACTTTACGCTTGCACAGGTAGATGCAGCATACGAAAGAGGCTCTTTGAAAGAAACGCAATGGCAGGAACTTATTGTAATTACTCCAAAAGCATAGCTTTAACCGGGAGCGCCTAGAGAGGCGTTTTTATTTTGCCCTCGGAGCCGATCCGGGGGTTGTATTTATTAGTTAAGGAAAAAATTCCTCAGGGTGTGCATTTGACATGAACCTTTTAACCGGCCCTTCACTTAAGAGGTTGGAACGTAGCTGAGTAAATTAACCCCGGAACGTCCCTTTCGGATTTCGGTCGCTTGAAACACAACTGAACGGTCAAGTATCTTTCACTTAATTGAAGGAGCATCTTTTTATGCAGTTAATCTATGACACGCGCAGAGAGGACATAAAATGCTTGATTTGCTGGATGCTCATATATCACCGCCTCCTGAACCACCCATGTCAACACAGATAGCGGTCTTAGAGGCGGCTTTGGCTGCCTCAAATATAAATTCAATCAAAAATAAAAAGAAAGGAGCGGGGGAATGGACAGTAACGATGTTACTAATCTAGAAAAATTGCTGCCACTGGCAGACAAATACGGCCTGGCTTATGTTGTGTCTCTTATATTGCTGCTGGTCGTCATCGTGTTGGTACGGGCTATTGTGAAAGGGCAGTTGGTACCCCGGGAGCTACTGGACCTTGCGGAAGAGGACCGGGATCGGTTGCAGGCCATCTTAGACAAAGAGCGGGCTGATTTTATGGCGCCTACGCTTGAGGTACTACAAAGACTCAAAATCGATCATGCTGCCGGAAGTGGTGGTAGTGATGAGGATAGGGGAGGATAACGTGCTCAGTAATTTGATTAAACGTCTATCACCCCAGCACAAAAAGAGAGAGAAGGCGCTGGCACAAGCATCTGGCAGGGTAACGGTAGCGATCCGGCTTTATCAGGATATGTCGCAGGAGATCCAAGAAGAGATTGATCGAAACAAATTCGCGCGGTATCTCCTGTATGATAGGGGGAATCCTCATGTTCATTAATATTTTGCTCATTGCTTTGTATTTGACGGCCATCGGGTGTTCTGGATTTATCATTCATCATCATCGAAGTTATTACCACGAACGATTTCAAAAGGGTACTGTCAGCGTTTTTATGTTGGCGATGCTCTTTTTTTTGGCGGCATACCTGTTTAAGATGCTAATCGTTTGTCTGATCCGGGTTTCAGAGGTTTTTGGGTTTAACAGTACGGAATTTATGAATTGGCTGTTGGAAGGCTGGACGCTGGCGCAGATGGGTACAACGGTAGGATTGATCGCGCTGGCCCGACTTACGTGGACGGGACGATATGACCAGTTCATCGTACTCCGGCGTCTGGATCGAAAAATGGAGGAGGCTTCTAAAGATGTTGACACAAGATCAAGTAATAAGTAGATCATCGACTCGCCTCTCAGGCCTCCACCCCGTAGTCCTAAACGCTGCTACGCTCTTGATCGAGCGTTGCTATACAAGCGGCGTGCCGATTCTGATCACGCAAGGGCTGAGAACCATCGCCGAGCAAAATGCTCTGTATGCTCAAGGGCGCACCGCCCCAGGTAGCATCGTTACCAACGCCAAGGGCGGTTGCAGCTACCATAACTATGGGCTGGCTGTGGATTTTGCTCTCTTGCTGCCTGACGGGAAGGCGGTGTCCTGGGACATGAAACGGGATGACGACAACGACCGGGAGGCGGATTGGCTGGAGGTGGTCCGGCACGCTAAGGCGCTTGGGTTCGAATGGGGTGGAGACTGGACTGGCTTCAAGGACTATCCGCATCTACAGCTGACTTTTGGTTTGTCGATCGATCAGTTGAGAGCTGGGGCTAAGCCCTCCCAAACCGCCATTGCAGCCGCAGAGGCAATCATCCGGAAGAACAACGAAATGAAAACTGCTGCAAAATATCTGCCCGCAGCAGTACAGGTGAACGGCATTAAAGTGGCTGACGGCTTGCTGAATCCAGAGGAGGGAGTAACCTATGCGCCTATCCGGGTGTTGGCCACGGCTTTTGGAGCGAAGCTCAGCTATGACCCCGCAACCCGTACAGTCAATATAACCACGAGACAGGCTGAAAACAGGTAAGAGGACTGCAGTGGTTATTGCTGCAATGTAAGCGAGATGCCATGAGCAAGAGCGGAGTAAGAATCATAAATGGGATGGCTGCAATAAAGCTTATGCCGAGGACTGTGTTTCTTAGATGCCTCATGCTTACAACCTAATGAAATAAAAATCGAGGAGGAGAAATAGTGTATAGCGATATCCTGAATCACGTGTTGGCTTTTGCCTCTGTACTGGCTGTGTTCGTGTTGGCTCTTGTGCAACTGGTCAAGAACAGTGTTGCTATTCCGCGGAACGCGGTTCCTTCGGTTGGGCTGCTTATCGGGCTGCTGGTGGGAGCGGCTGCGTACCCTTTTACCGACTTGGGATTAACACTTCGATTGTGGTCAGGCGCTTTAGCCGGGTTGTCGGCAACCGGATTATTTGAGCTGGCTTTTCAAGACCGTTCCGGCTCGGGCGGGGGTAAATAATAATGTGCTAACTAGTCCAAACGGGTGCTTATATACGAGCCAAAGGTTCGGCATCTGGAGGTATTTCTTCATTATAAAGAAGTATCCGTTTGGTTTTTGAAATCGTAATTCCTTCCATACTAAAAGAAAATAAGGAGGTCTTTGTGCCTCCAAACCGCTCAAATCAGCATAAAAATAACTTCCCGCCCTAGTTCCAATCCGTCACCTCTCCGCATACTACTCATAAATATCCACTCCCCGGATTATTTTCGTGAACAGTAACCCCTGTTTTAAGCCATTAATTTAACTTTTCACGGAGATAAATTTTAACAACTACATAAATAGCCAAAATGTTGTATAATCTTTAAGTGCTCTAACGCTTTACCGCGCAATAAAGCTTTAGATTTTCGTTTTGTTTTATTGTATGATATGAGGAAAGCTTTAATAGACAATGTTTAGACATTGATCCGGAAGAGGATGGGGGGAGCATCATGACCGAACTTACGACTGCTGTCAGCAAAAATAATTCAAACAATCTGCTGCGGCGTGACGTACGGTTCTTGGGGAATATCTTGGGCGAAGTCTTGGTTCACCAAGGCGGGAACGAACTGCTGGATATCGTGGAGAAGATCCGCGAGACCAGTAAATCGCTTCGCTCATTGTTTTTGCCTGAACTGCACAAAGAATTCAAAGAGTTGATCAGTTCACTGGATCCGGATAACCGTCATCAGGTTATACGGGCATTCGCCATTTATTTTCAATTGGTGAATATCGCCGAGCAGAATCACCGTATTCGCAGAAAACGGGATTATGAACGGTCCGCCGGGGAAACGGTTCAACCAGGATCCATAGAGAGTGCCATCCAGGAGCTTCGGGAACGTGACTTCTCACATGAGGAGGTCCGCGAGATTATCAAAGGCTTGTCCCTTGAACTGGTCATGACAGCACATCCAACGGAAGCCATGCGCCGTGTTATTCTGGATATTCACAAGCGGATTTCTGAGGACGTCATGGGTCTGGATAATCCTACCCTAACCTTCCGGGAACGCGAGCAGCTGCGTGAGAAGCTGTTAAATGAGGTTATTACCCTATGGCAGACCGACGAACTTCGTGACCGGAAACCAACCGTACTCGATGAAGTGCGTAACGGGATGTACTATTTCCATGAGACGATTTTTCATGTGCTGCCTGATGTTTATCAGGAGCTTGAGCGGTGTTTGAGCAAATATTATCCGGGCCAGAACTGGCATGTACCTACTTATCTGCGTTTCGGTTCCTGGATCGGTGGTGACCGGGATGGTAATCCTTCGGTAACTGCTTCGGTAACCATGGAAACTCTGCGGATGCAACGCAAGATGGTCATACGGGAATATCAGCGCATCATGAGAGATCTCATGCGTTATCTCAGCTTCAGCACAAGCATTATAGAGATCACGCCAGAACTGGCGGATTCTATCTCAGCCGACCGCGATATTATCAACCTGACTCGGGTAGACTCTTGGCGCAACGACAACGAGCCGTACCGGATCAAGCTGAGCTATATGATCTCCAAAATTCAAAACGTTCTCGACGATGAGAAAAAGGGTACTCCAGAACGGTATTCTTCACCGGAAGAGTTTATTCATGACTTAGATGTAATCGACCGCAGTCTGCGCTTCCATTATGCGGATTATGTGGCTGATACCTATATTAAGAAGCTGATCCGCCAGGTAGAACTGTTCGGATTCCATACCGCGACACTCGACATTCGCCAGCACAGCAAAGAGCATGAGAATGCGATGGCAGAAATCCTGGCCAAAATGAACATTACGGACGACTATTCCAGTATGGGTGAAGCGGATAAAATCGTCCTGCTTGAAGGCTTGCTCAATGATCCACGTCCTCTTACTTCTCCTTATCAATCCTATACGGAGACTACGGAGGAATGCCTTGAAGTATACCGTACGGTGTTCAAGGCGCAGGAAGAGTACGGCAAGCATTGCATTACCAGCTACCTGATCAGTATGGCAGAAGCCCCAAGTGATATTCTTGAGGTTATGGTATTTGCCAAAGAAGTAGGCTTGTTCCGTAAGGACAAAGATGGAACAGTTGTCTGCACTCTGCAGGCTGTGCCGCTCTTTGAGACTATTGACGATCTCCATGAAGCTCCGCATATTATGGAGACGCTGCTTAACCTGCCAATCTACCGTCAGGCTGTAACTGCGATGAACGATCTGCAGGAAATCATGCTTGGATACTCGGATAGCAATAAGGACGGTGGAGTGGTTACCGCGAACTGGGAGCTGCGTGTTGCCTTGAAGGAACTGACAGCTACAGCGGATAAGTTCGGCATTAAGCTGAAATTCTTCCATGGCCGCGGTGGAGCACTGGGCCGAGGCGGGATGCCGCTGAACCGCAGCATTCTGGCGCAGCCGGCTTCGACCATCGGAGGAGGAATCAAAATTACCGAGCAGGGTGAGGTTATCTCTTCCCGGTATTCCATGCGCGGCATTGCTTACCGAAGCCTAGAGCAGGCAACCTCTGCGCTGGTAACAGCGGCGATTCATGCCAGAACCCCTTCAACGGATCTGTACGAAGCCAAGTGGGAAGGCATTATCGCCCGCATTTCCGAAATCTCGCGGAATAAATATCAGGATCTGATCTTCCGTGATCCGGATTTCTTGACCTATTTCAAAGAATCTACACCACTGCCGGAAGTGGGAGAACTGAACATCGGCTCCCGTCCTTCCAAACGCAAGAACAGCGACCGCTTCGAAGACCTTCGGGCGATTCCGTGGGTATTCGCCTGGACGCAGAGCCGTTATCTGCTTCCTGCCTGGTATGCTGCCGGTACAGGGCTGCAAAGCTTCTATGACGGTAAAGAAGAGAATCTGGAGATCATGCGCCACATGTACGAGAACTTCTCCTTCTTCTCCTCGCTGGTAGATACTCTGCAAATGGCTATCGCGAAGGCGGATTTGGTCATTGCCGAGGAATACGCGGGAATGGGCAAGAACGAGGAAGCACGACTGCGGATCTTCGGCCAGATTAAAGAAGAGTTCAAGCTGACTGCAGAGCTGATCCTGAAAATCACAGGTCAGCAGGATATCCTGGACAATGTGCCTGTCATTCAGGAATCCATCCGGCTGCGTAATCCTTATGTCGATCCGCTCAGCTATCTGCAGGTGCAGCTGCTGTCCGAACTCCGCACGATCCGTGACGGTGACGGGGATGACCCGGAACTTCTGCGTGAGGTGCTCTTGACCATCAACGGCATTGCCGCAGGACTTCGTAATACGGGCTGATGCCCTGTCGTTACTCTGTCTGGCAATAACATAGGAACATCATCAAAAATGACGTATAGCTGGCAGCAGCTTATACGTCATTTTTTTATTTAAATGGCCTCATTAGCCGACCTGAACACTCATATGCATTGAAATGGAAGTTGCTTGAATATATCGAACATTTGTTCTAAGATGAATATGATCGGTTAATTAATTCATTATGTTAGGAGAAGATCGGATGATTACAAGAGTAACGACTCCGTTTAGCTATTCTTCAGCAGTGGTTGCAGGGGAATATGTGTTTATCGGCTTGCACCGGGGATTCGGCGATAATTTCACCCAGCAGATTCATTCTGCTTTTGCCGAACTCAAGAAGACACTGGAACAATGTAGTATCTCCTTAGAGCAGATTGTTAAAGTCAATGTACACCTAAAAAACATCGCAGACCTGCCCGAGATGGAGAAAGTATTCCTGGATTATTTCGAACCCGATAAATATCCCGCCCGTATGACCACAACCACTGAGTTCTTTGACTCCGATTGTCTACTTATGATCGACGGCATCGCCTATAACCCCAAGGATATTCACTAAAGTAGTAAATATTGAAAAAGGAAGGACAGCGATGCATTCGCTAGTCCTTCCGCGTGTCGGGCAAGTCCGCAGGACTTACGACGCTAAATCTCTTATATTTGTGTTGGTTTGTTCTAAGAAGCTGCCGCAACGCAGCAGCTTCAACAAAGTTACTTTCCCCCCATATTGTTACCGGATGATTTCCGGTGACAGAAACCCCCGCTCCCACCGATAGGTGAAGGAGCCATGGAGAAGAATTTTGGAACTGTAGGAGCGAAGCGCTCGCCTTTGTACTCAGATTTCAACCGCGAGAGCGGTTTGCAATCAGGAAATCTGAGTACAACAGCGACCGAAAGTCCAACATTCTTCGTAATAGCGACCCATTCACCACTCTTTTTCCGAGCCAGTAATTTTCAACCATTTTATATAGAAGGTAACAATACATACCTTGATTTTTGACCGTACTTGATTTACGCTTTAATAGCTTACCGTGGATATGTATGCAAGAGTATACCAAGGACGGCAAGTCTGGGGGAGTTAACAGGTGGAGAACGTGGAAGGCAGACTGACAAAACTCGCCTTAAAAGGCGATCAGCGGGCATTTGCCGAACTTGTGGAACTATATAAAGACAAAATATACCATCTGGCGTACCGGATGCTGAATAACCGCCATGAGGCGGAGGATATCGTTCAGGAGACGTTTTTGCGTGTCTACAGGAACCTGGACCGGTATGATGACAAACAGAAATTCTCGACATGGATTTACCGGATTGCAACCAACCTGTGCATCGATCGGCTGAGGAAGCGCAAACCTGTGTATTCGCTGGATGCGGAGCTGAACGATCAAGAGGGCATTGACGGCTATTCCATGATTCCAAGTGATAATGTGACTCCTGAAACTGAGCTATTGCTGTCAGAAACCCAAGCCTTGCTTCATGAGGCGATTGATGGTCTTCCTGTTAAGTATAGGTCCGTCATGATTTTACGTTATTTGCAGGATCTATCCCTTCAGGAGATCAGTGATGTACTGGACATGCCGGTTACGACCATCAAAACCAGAGTACACCGGGGCCGTGAATTCCTGCGTAAAAAGCTGTCCTCGAAAATGTAAAAATTTTATTCTTTAAACTGAAACGTCTTTTCGTTAAGATCGTATATATGGTGTGCAAGATTTACTCTGACATGTATTACGATAATTAAATAGCACATATGAAAGGATTGGCTCCTATGGAATGCAAACTGGCCGTCTCTATGATGCATGACTACCTGGATGACGACTTGCCCGATCTGCAGCAACGGGAATTGAAGGAGCATCTTATATCCTGTCCGGATTGCCGTGCTAAGTTCAATGAATTGGAACAGACAGATATGCTGATGTTCTCGCTGATGCATAAGAGTCCGGTTCCTTCGGATGCGCTGGCCGAGCGAATTATGAATGCTCTGCCGAAAGCCAAGAAGGAGCGCCGGCTGATTACGTGGATCCGAGTACATCCTGCGCTTACAGCAGCCTCATTATTTCTTGTGGTTATGCTGATGAGCACCGTTACATTTTGGAGTCCGGACGGACAACTCGTTGTTAAAGGTAGTGATTTGGAGCAGGTTGTGATTAAGGGGGATACGGTTATTGTCCCTTCAGGCAAGACCATTTCCGGCGATCTTACCGTGGAGAACGGTGAAGCGGAGGTATACGGGGATGTGAACGGGAATGTAACCATCATCGATGGATCGCTCTACCAAGCTTCAACCGCCCATATTTCCGGGCAAGTGAAAAGCATAGACCAAGCCGTAAGCTGGCTCTGGTATAAAGTGACGAATATGTTCTCTGAAGTCGCCTACCGTTAAGCACCAGGTATGGGTTAACCGGAATATCATCTGCGCCTCTTTTTCCGGAAAGATGGCGCTTTTTTGTCGTTCATGAAGCCGATTCCTATGATCTTCAGCAGCTATACTTGCACTCTGAGCGTGAACGTTATAACCTAGTTACGATACACATAAATAGAACCGCTACATAAACCCAGCTAATATGAAATGACGGGGGTTCGACTGGATGAGTTATTTTACCGACCTGACATGGAAAGAGTCCATTAAAGATATAATCGATATTCTTATCGTAAGTTACATCATTTATAAGGTGCTCAATATGGTTCGCGGCACCCGGGCGATTCAGCTGCTCAAGGGTATTTTAGTGCTGGTTGTCATTTGGGCGCTGAGTACCCTCTTGGATTTATACACCCTCAAATGGTTGATGAATCAGGTGTTTACCTTTGGGGTTCTGGCTGTGTTTATTATTTTTCAGCCGGAACTGAGGCGTGGGCTAGAGCAGCTCGGCCGGGGACGATTCTTTGGGCGCTCGGCAGAGAATGATGAGGAGATCAACAAATTAATCGGCGAAGTCATTAAAGCGGTTAATTATTTAGCACGCAGAAAAATTGGGGCATTAATCGTTTTTGAAAGAGAAACGGGTCTTAACGATTATACCGAATCCGGGATTCCGATGCAGTCGGTCGTCAGCTCCGAGCTGTTGATCAATATTTTTATTCCGAACACACCGCTCCATGACGGCGCGCTTATTATGCAGGGGAATCAGATTGCAGCAGCAGCCTGTTATTTACCTTTATCAGAGAATCCGTTCATTAGCAAAGAGCTGGGGACACGTCACCGTGCGGCGATCGGAATTAGTGAAGTAGCGGACTCTGTATCGGTAGTTGTATCGGAGGAGACTGGACAGATCTCACTCGCATTTAATGGACAAATTGTCCGTGATATTAAGGAAGAATCTCTGATCTCGAAGCTTCATGAGGAACTAAGTGCCGGCTCCAAGCTCAAGGACAAAAGCGCCGCTTTCTGGAAACGGAAGGGGGATAGCCGCAATGGATAAATGGATGAAGAATAATAATTTCAACAAAATCCTGGCGCTGGCTATTGGTGTTATACTGTGGACGATGGTTCATATCGACAGTGCGCCAACGGCGCAGACGGCAGCGAATATGAGCTCGAAAATTATAGAGAATGTAAAGATCGAGGTTCTGGGTTATGACCAGGACAAGTATGAGGTTACCGTAGATACGGATAGCGTAAGATTGGAAGTTGGCGGGAAGAGCAGCGATATCAAGTTTGTGTTCTCGGATGATTACAAGGTTACGCTGGATCTAAGCAATGTTCAGCCCGGGACGGTAAGACTGCCGCTTCATGAAGAGTTGCCTGATGGCGTATCGCTGATCTCCATGACACCTCGTGAGGTTAATGTTCATGTAGAGCTGCGGAATACCAAATCTTTTCCGATATCGATCGCTACCAAAGGTGAGCCTGCCGAAGGTTATCAGCTAGGAACACCAGTGATCCAGCCGATCGGAGCTGCAGAGGTGACTTTGCCCGCAAGTGAACTCAGCAAGGTAGAGAAGGTTCAGGGAACAATTGAGCTTGAGGGCGAGAGTGACACGATTAAAGAGAAGAAGCTGAAGCTTGTCGCCTATGACAGTGCCGGTAATGAGGTCAAGGGTGCGGTGATTGAGCCGGCTACCGTAGCGGTGGAATTGCCGATTACCCTGCCATATAAAAGCGTTCCGCTCGACATCGGCTTCAAAGGACAGCTCCCGGATTCGCTCGTGATCTCCAGTGTGCTGCCGGAAGTCGACAGTGTCGTGGTGTACGGGTATAAAGAGAATTTGGAGTCAATTACCTCTTATGAGGCAGTTATTGATCTTAGTACAATTGAGTCTGCAGGTACCAAACGGATTGAACTTGACTTAACCCCTCCGGCTGGAGTGGAAAAAATGGACCCTGGCAAGGTTGCAGTCACCTTATCCGCCTCTGAGATTGCCGAACGAACCTTCGAGGGGATTCCGGTAACTCTGCAGGGGCTGGGGAGCGGGCTTAATGCCCAGGTGAACAATCCGCCCGGTGGAACGGTGAACCTGACACTGTCAGGAGCTTCCACGCTGCTGGATCAAATGGACCGGGATCAGATCACGGTAGTAGCAGATGTCAGCGGTCTGACCGCTGGAACGCATGAGGTGCCACTGCTTGTCTCACTGCCTAGATTCATTACATTGAATCAATCCAGTGAGCGCCTGGTTGTTACGGTGAATCTGCAGACGTCTATCCTACCAACACCTTCACCAGGTCCATCTACAGAGAGCGGCAGTACCCCTGAGTCCGGATCGGAGCCAGTGAACGGTGAAGGCAGTTCGTCCAGTGTGCAGCCGAGCCATGGTGCGGGTACGCCGGAGCCTTCTTCTTCCACTGGGAATAGCGAAGCTTTGGGTACAAGCGGTAACTCAGGTAATGCCAGCAATAAAACAGGTACGTAGGCAACTCTGACACAGAGCAGAACATGATTCATACAATAATACATTAAGCTTCAGGATAACATACGATAAAGGGAGATTTGATTTGATATGGGGAAGTATTTTGGAACTGACGGAGTGCGCGGAGTCGCTAACCGGGAATTGACTGCAGAAATGGCATATAGCATTGGCCGCTGTGGAGGATATGTATTGACTGGCAACGTGGAGAAGCCAAAGGTAGTCATCGGAATGGATACTCGTATTTCTGGTCCATTGCTGGAATCGGCATTGGTTGCAGGAATGCTGTCCATTGGTGCTGAGGTCATCCGTCTGGGGGTTGTGAGCACTCCAGCAGTTGCTTATATTACACGTCTATTAAAAGCGGATGCTGGTGTCATGATTTCGGCTTCACACAATCCGGTAGAAGATAACGGAATTAAGTTCTTTGGCGGAGACGGTTTCAAATTAACAGATGAAACAGAACTGCGGATCGAAGAACTGATGGACGCACCTGTTGATGAACTCCCCCGTCCAGTAGGATCAGGGCTGGGTACAGTCACTGTGGATAATGACTCCAAGTATCTGTATCTGGAGTACTTGAAGACAACCATTTCCCAAAACTTTGAAGGTGTCAAAATCGTGCTCGACTGCGCCCACGGCGCGGCTTATGAGCTGGCTCCACGTTTGTTCAGAGAACTCGGTGCAGAGGTTATTGCAATTGGTGCAGAACCTAATGGCCTTAATATTAACGACGGATTCGGATCCACACATCCGGAGACACTGCGCGAAGAGGTACTTCGCCATCATGCGGATCTGGGACTGGCCTTCGACGGCGACGCTGACCGCCTAATTGCTATCGACAACAACGGTGACGAGGTTGATGGTGATTTCATTCTGTGCATTTGCGGCGATGCCATGAACCGCGCAGGTAAACTCAAAGACGGTACCATTGTATCGACGGTAATGAGTAATATCGGTTTCTACAAAGCCACGAAGAAATTGTCACTGAACACAGCCAAGACAGCGGTTGGTGACCGTTATGTTATGGAAGAAATGCGGCGTGGGGGTTATAACCTGGGCGGCGAGCAGTCCGGCCACGTGATTTTCCTGGATTACAACACAACAGGTGATGGTATTCTGACAGCGATCCAACTGGTGGACACCCTTAAAGCTTCAGGTAAGAAGCTAAGCGAGCTGAAGTCTATGATGACCAAATATCCGCAGGTGCTTGTAAATGTACGGGTACTAGATAAAACCAATTATCCGAACAATCCGGCGATCGAGGCGGCGATTATGGAAGTAGAGGGCAAGCTTGGCGACAATGGCCGTGTACTTGTACGTCCGTCCGGGACAGAGCCTTTAATCCGTGTAATGGCAGAAGGTCCAGATAAAGAAGAGCTTGATTATTTTGTAGGACAAATCGTTGAGGTTGTGCAACGGGAATTGGTCTAATTTGATTATTATACGGCCGGTGGTACGGAGAACTCTTCTCCGTCCATCGGCTTTTTATATGGTAAAAACCTGCTTAGGATTGCCAAAGTCGTGTCAGGTGCATATAATAGATTAAGTGTCATTCCAGAAGGAAAGTGAGGATCGTAAGGTTACCGTAATACAAGCGCCAGAGCTTGGTCTTGCGCGGGGGAGAAGGAACAGCTTGAAATAGGCTTGAATGGGCGTAAGCTGAACCGGATCACGGCAGACGTAAGCTGACGAGGTGGAGGTGTTCGAAATGTTCGGCGGGGACCTCCCGGTGATGCACCAGAGCCGTAAACGAAAGCGGAAAATGGCAGGGCGACCTTCCACACAACGCTCTCGTGGGTGCCAAGTAAATATTATTCATGGATGTGCAACAGGGTTTAGGAGCAGTCTGCCCGGCAGAGAAGAGGGCTGTACATTACATGAATATGATTCATATAATTCAGTTTATTTTGTTGAGTGAAGACCAACAGAATATTTGCCTATTCTCATAAACATGCCTAGGGCACGTTTCTTTCCTCTTGCCATCTACATTTCGATAAAATGGACGGGGGCAATTATATGTGTGGTATTGTGGGATATATTGGAAGTCAGAATTCGCAGGGGATCTTGGTTGAAGGTTTGAAGAAGCTGGAGTATCGTGGGTATGATTCCGCAGGTATTGCTGTATTTACGAAAGAAGGATTGCAAGTTGTTAAGGCTCAAGGTCGTCTTGCGAACCTGGAAGCCCGTTTAGAGACAACTCCGCTGTCCGGCAGCGCGGGAATTGGACACACACGTTGGGCCACTCACGGCAAACCTTCGGATGCTAACTCCCACCCGCATACGGATGAGAGCCAGAAATTCTCGGTCGTGCATAACGGTATTGTCGAGAACTATCTGGATCTGAAAGAAGAACTGATGAGAGAAGGATGCCATTTCTCGTCGGAAACCGACACTGAAGTTATCTCCCACTTGATCGCTCGCGAATATGACGGAGATATTGTCAAAGCAGTACAAAAAGCAATTACCTACATGCGCGGTGCATTCGCACTGGGCGTGCTTACAGAATACGAGCCGGATAAACTTGTGGCTGTGCGTCAAGCAAGTCCGCTGATTATCGGTCTTGGTGAAGGCGAGAACTTTATCGGATCCGATATTCCGGCTTTGCTCGAATATACCCGCAACGTATACATCCTGAACGACGGCGAAATGGCTGTCCTGACACGGGATGCTGTCGAACTGATGACGATTGAAGGTAACTTTATTTCTCGGGAAATGATTACTGTCGATTGGGATGCGGTAACAGCGGAAAAAGGCGGCTACGAGCATTTCATGTTGAAAGAAATTCACGAGCAGCCTAAGGCTTACCGCGACACTATGCGCGGCCGTATGAACGCTGAAGGCAACAAAGTCATTCTGCCTGAGCTGAACCTGACCGTAGAACAAATCAAGAACATCCGCAACATTCAAATCGTGGCTTGCGGAACTGCATATAATGCGGGTCTTGTAGGACGCAGCCTGATCGAGTCCCTGGTACGTATTCCGGTTGAGAATGATATCGCTTCGGAATACCGTTACCGTGCTCCAATCGTGACGCCTGAAACGCTGGTTATCGTAGTCAGCCAATCCGGTGAAACTGCTGATACCCTTGCTGCCCTGCGTGAAGGCCAAGCGAACGGTGCTCATGTTATGGCGATCACGAACGTTGTAGGCAGCTCCATTGCCCGCGAAGCTAATGATGTCCTGGTTACCTTGGCTGGACCGGAAATCGCAGTTGCTTCCACCAAAGCATATACTTCGCAACTGATTGCCTTCACACTTCTCGGCTTGTACATGGCTGAAGTGCGCGGTACTAAATCCGAAGCTGAAGTTGCTGAGATTCTGGCTGCTATGCAATCCCTTCCGGAACAAGTGGAAGAGATCCTGGAACAGAAGGAAGCTATCAAGAACTATGCAGAGCAAATCTCCAAGCACAAGCACCTGTTCTTCATCGGCCGCGGCGTAGACTACGCAGTAGCTCAAGAAGGATCGCTGAAGCTGAAAGAAATCTCCTACATTCACTCCGAGGCTTATGCTGCGGGCGAATTGAAACACGGTACCCTGGCTCTGATCGAAGAGGGCGTTCCAGTTATCGCACTGGCAACTCAAGAGTCCGTGCTGGAGAAGACCGTAAGCAACATCAAAGAAGTGAAAGCACGCGGCGCTGACGTACTGGCAATCACTCATGAAGAGCATGTGAACGATCTGCTCAGATCGGTCGATCAAGCATTCGTAATTCCAAAGACCATTCCGCTGCTGACTGCAACGCTGTCCGTAGTAGTTACACAGCTGTTGGCTTACTACGCTTCACTGGCCCTCGGCCATGACGTGGATAAACCACGTAACTTGGCGAAGAGTGTTACGGTGGAGTAAGGGAAGAAGAAGTATTCGAATGTTGTCAGATGATAAAAAAGTAGGGAACTAGTAAAGAATGTGTGTAACCAATGTTAAAAGTATGGAACCAGTGAAAAAAGTGTGGAACCTACTATAAACTTTGAGCCGAATGTCTGGGATAGTTCCTAAGATGTTCGGCTTTTTTTATATTTCCTAGGTGACTACAAGAGCTTTGCAAAAATACGGGATAAACCAGTACAAGATGCGATCGTACATCATATAAAAGACTCTTAATGTAGAAAGAAATTAATGTAGTAGACTGAAAAATAAAGTGTTAAACTCGGAAAATAAAGTTGTAGACTGAGAAAATAAAGTATTAGACTGGCAGTCGCTTCATTAAGCTAACTGGCAGAATTGTTTAATTTATTTGTGTTAAAATGATAACAAGAATTGTGTTTAATTTTCATCAAAAACCACATAAATTATGGGGGCTTTAAAGTGAAAAATGATTTCATAGACTTGATGAGTGTCTTTACAATTAGTGAATTAATAGGACCAGTGGATCAAAACCAGGACTTTGAAGAAGTTGTTAAGAAAATCGAGTCTATATTTAACCCGAGAAATTCAGATGACTTCAAGATGGACTCAACAAAGTTTTGTCCGGTTGTTTCTTCTGGAGACAGGCCAAAGTATGTAATTTGGGGTTTAAACCCACATGCTGATGAGGGGTTAAATGGGTATACCTGGGGGCAACTTGCAGAATACCATGTTCCATCAAACATATATGACGAAAACAATGTATTTGACGAAGTTTTACTTGGTCATTATTACCGAAACATAGGATCTATTGTTAATGGATTAGAGAACAATGGATATGTCGCTTGGTCAGAGTGGAATAAAGGAAACAATAAGCAAAAAAAACTGAAATACTTAAAGATGATCGAAAATAGTCCGATGGCAGTTATAGAAATGATCCCATTTGCATCCAAGAAGATTTTGACGATTACAAATGAGAAGATGCATGAGCTATTATCGATTGAGAATCGAATGGACAAATATTTTCATAAGTTAACCCATTACATACTCACAAAGACAGAAGATAATGCATGGATCATTTGCAATGGACAGAACGTTTGCGAAGCGTTTTTGATGATGTTAAACATAGAGAATAAAAAGTTGGAAAAGGTAATTGATTACAAAGACGATAAGGGATATTCACTTTACTTGATGGGTGGAAAAAGGGTTCTTTTGTTTCATGATTTCTTAAAAAGAAATAATGGAAAACTTAATTCGAATAAACAATTGAGTGCAATGATGTATACAGTTCTTACCTCACTCGGAATAGATGCAACCGACATATACAATGACACTCCAGGAGTAATTAGTTAAATCAGAAGGTCGATTTTTTGGCAAAGGGGTTACTATGCAAACGGGAAACGTTAGCTCAATACAGAAGTAAAATGAGGCTGCCGCGGAATCTGGCAGACTTCGATCAACTAAATGAGCGAAATAAAAGAACCCGGCCTAAATGACCGGGTTCGGTGCTTTCATAATATGTTACTGGGTCTATCTGCTTTACTGTGAATTATTTTTGCACTCTAGGTTTTCCTTGATCGCTCGGGTCGTCAGACCGTGACGGGTTACTCTTTGGAGTGCTTTTTTCGGGCTTGGTTTTAGTGCTCATTATGTTCACCTCCTGTGTTAACCATAAATAATATTTCTCCAAACCGTTATCCTTATTAAAATATGTGTTAGCATCCTGCTGAACCATGACATTCAAGGGTTTTCGGAGTCTTTTTTAGAGTCAACCCTGCGCAGGGCTGTTCTTCATTTCATAGATTTTCAGGAGCATATGGACTTGCTTCGTCTTCTCGTCATCATCCTCTGTGTGGAGATACCCCTCCACAAGTCTGTATCCGAATACGAGAAGGATCATCTCGTAGACGCAATGGTCGGCAATAGGGGGGGCATCTGCATATTCCGAAAAGCCTTTGTAATACGCGGGAACACACCGCTGGTAGTATTCGACCATGAGATCGATATCCGCTTCATCTGCAATCAGGCTTGCGAGATCCTCGCCTAGGTAGCCCCATCCGGATGTATCCCAGTCGATGAGCGCGATTGTCCCGTTGGCATAAATCAGGTTGGTCACCCAGAAGTCCCGGTGGCATAGCACGAGGGGTAATTGCTCAATGCGCGAGAGTATCTCGACCGAGTGTTCGTCGATGTCGATAAGCATTTGCCGCACGTGTTGCGGGAATTCGCATTCGTCCGAGCGGATATAATCGTAAACAGCCGGCCATGACCGGTAATGCAGATACGTGTTCTTCATGAGATCAGCATGGCTCAGGTTAGTCAGGCTCTGCAGCACAGCGGGCTGCTCCGCATACAGCTTGCCTTGATAACGTCCTAACTCCAGCGCGGCCTGTTCATACATGTCACCGGTCAAGTCTAAACCGGTTACGCCATCGATATATTCCAGCCACAGCTGGAATTCATTTTCTTCGGCATTCATCTCCGCATGATAGCATGTTGGCCAGCGGAAGGTATCCGAGAACGTCGTTCCCAAGTCAGACCTATAGAGATCATATTCCCGACGCCAGGAATTCGGATCATTGTAACGTTCCCATTTCTTTTGAATTTTCAACGCGATACGGTACGGCATTCTTTCACCTTCTGCGGTTTCGGCGATCCCCGTTACGAGATGCACATTTCCCACAGTCCCGCCCTGTAGCGGCATGGTTTGGCAGTCCGCCGAGATGATATCCTTCTTGAAGCATCGGCCTAAGACATATATCAGCGTTTCGATTTTAATGTTAATATTTTTCAACCTCCATTTTTCTTCGTTTGATTGTTCCACATGGACATCGTTCTATTTCTGTGTAACCTTTAATGTTGTTTTTTGGACGCAAAAATGCCACGGACAAGCAGCCTCTTAAGAAGCTGCTGTCGCGCGGCATCAGGACGCAAAAAAGATACGACCTTCATCGTATCTGCAGACAGCAATATTCACGAAAGGTTACTTTGGATGGCATAGCAAATAATACGGGCGTAATCCCGTTTTTTTTTCGCGTATGCCTGCTATTCAGTTTTTAAGACGAAACCACCATATAAGTAGTTGCCATTAAATACATCCCCCTTCGTGTCAGAAACTAGCTTATCGCTAAGCTGTTTATAAAATACCCTTTTTTGGTAAAAAAATCAATGAAGGATTCTGCTAACCGTAAATTAATCTGCCAAATTGCATTAAAACTAGCTTATTCTCAGCTCTCTTAATGCTCCGATATTATCGATAGGCTTACTCTTCATGATCTTTAATAAAATGCAAAGGAGGTCCGGAAATGGCGGAAAGAAGATGGGAGATTGTCAAATGGTTCAAAGAAGATAAGGGTTACGGTCGGATAAGGCTGGACGGGCAGGATGGAAATCATGTTTTTGTTCACTTTAGGGAAATACTGCCAGACCCTGCTAGAATGCAGAATGGAATGAGGTTTCTTAAAGAGGGGCAAAAGGTTGCTTTCGACTTATTCGATTTCCTGAGTGTAGATGACTCTCAACGTAGAACAGCAAAGAATGTACAAATTTTAGAGGATTAACTCCTAATTCAGTTAACGGAGAACACTGGCTGAATTGAATGCATCGGCAATCGTCAAGGATCTGCTCGCGCTTGTTCTCCGTTAACTGGTAGGACTGTTCTATAAGCAACTCTTGTATAAACATGAAGTCTAGCTTCTTAACCTGAAATCAACGTTACCTTAAACACACTTCCTAACTCGGAGCTCGTCTCCAGTTCAACGGTTCCCTGGAAGAATGCAAGCAAATGGCGAACAATGGACAGGCCTAGACCAGCCCCGCCGCTCCTGCGTGCCCGGGAAGAATCGACGCGATAAAATCGCTCAAACACCAGCTCCTTGGATGGAAGGGATATTCCATTCCCTGTGTCCGAAACCCGAACCACAACCTGTCCATCTTCATGCGAAACCTGCAGCGTAACTTTCCCGTTGGGCCGATTATACCGGATGGCGTTGTCCAGCAAGTTTCGAAAGACCAGGAATAAGAGGCCTTCTTCCCCTTTAACCAGAGCAGTGCATGGCTCCATAGGCTGGAGCGTCACTCCATATTTGGCAGCCAGCGGTTCCATGAATGAAGTTATGTCTGCGAGAACGTTGGCGAGATCTACAACATTGTGCTCTTGATTACTAGGGTCGTACGTTCCGTCAGCCAGCAGTAGCAAATCCTCCGTTAATGACTCCAGCCGCGAAAGCGTCCGCTCCGTTGTCTCCCTGTAATCTATCCAGTCGTCTGGATCAATACCATTGCTGTCTCCCGCCACTTCAAGATTCGTACGCAGGATGGTAAGCGGTGTTCTTAATTCATGCGCAGCCGCGGATACAAAACGGGCCTGCTGATCAAAAGAGTGCTCCAGCCCATCCAACATCGTATTGATTACGATCCCAAGCTTCTTTAATTCATCATGAAGCTCGTCAATCTCCAGTCGGTTGTTCAGGGTGGTTGCGGTTATCCCGGCAGCTGTTTCACTCATCCGTTTTACAGGCTTCAGGACAATCATTGCGAGCCATTGCGCGCTTAAAACCATGCCTGTTGTAACAACAAGCAAGCTTATGATTCGGCCGAAAAAGAACTCTATAATCGTATAAAGAGTAATCAGTATTGCCAGAAAAAGAATTTCATACAGGGTCAATCGTACACGCAGTGAAAGACGGTTCCATGGTCTCATTTCGCTTCCTCTTTCTTTCCTTCTGAGAGCAGAACCCATTTATATCCATAGCCTTGAACGGTCTGAATATATTTTTCCCCTGCCTCCGGATCGTGGTGTGAAAGCTTTTTGCGCAAGGAATTAATGTGAACCCGGACCGTTGAGGTAAAAGGATCCGCATGGATATCCCAAACGTGCTCAAGAAGTCTTTCAGACGAAATGACTTCGCCGGGATGCAGCATCAGATATTCGAGCAGACCGAATTCTTTTCTCGTCAATGAAATAAGAACATTCCCGAACCAGACTTCCTTAGTTTTCGAATCAAGGGTAAGCTGATCGAACTGCAGGACGGGGCTTTTTGCTGATGAACTCCGGCGGAGGAGGGCCCGGATGCGGGCAAGCAATTCATTGAACACAAAGGGTTTACGGAGGTAGTCATCTGCACCTGAATCGAGCCCTTCTTCCACCTCGTCCGGATGGCTGCGCGCTGTCAGCATGAGGATAAACACATCGTTATGATGTGATGACTGGCGAATCCGTTGACAAAGTGAAATGCCATCCAGCTCCGGAAGATTGATGTCGAGGAGTATCACATCATATTCATTGGTATCCGCGAGCTCCCACCCGGTTAGCCCGTCAGCAGCGCTGTCCACTGCATAACCTTCCCGTTTCAAACCCTTGGCTAATGCGCGCGAAAGGTCTTCCTCATCTTCAACAATGAGGATTCGCATAACACCACTCCTTCCTTCAATGACAACAGCATATCACACCTCCGGGATACGAGAAAAATAAAGCATTCTTCGGAGCGAACTTAACAAGGATTTAACAGCCCGGGCTTTATAATCAAAATCAAATCTTCCCAATTGAGTGGAGGATGTCAAACTGGATAGAGAAGAAGGAGGAGGAGTTCTTTTGTTAATAGAGGTTGTAACAGCTGGACCAGGGTGTTCCATATGTCAAAAAGCGCTAAAGTTAGTCAAGCAAGTAGCGGAGGAATTTCCGCAAATCGAGTCTCAGGAGGTTAGTGTAATTGATCAGTTTGAACGTCTTCAGGAACTGAACATTTTCAGCGCCGGAGCGATTCTCATCAATGGGAAAGCAGAATTTGGCTCGGTACCCTCACTGCCTAAGCTTCGTGAACGTGTGTATGAATTGCTCCAGAAATAATAAAATCCGCTAAATAATCCGCTAAATAAAAGGAGAAACCTATGGAAGATTTATATCAATTCACGATCTCAGGCGGAATTTCGGCCTCTGTCTACATTCTTGTGTTCGTCGGCGGAATTGTCAGCGCGGTATTGGCATGCTATTTACCTGTGCTTGCGATGTTTGCGGGGTATGTCCAGAGAGGCGCAGCGGGCGATAGAAGAAAAGCCATTCGGATATCGATTAATTTTATCCTGGGGATGGTTGTCACTTCACTGCTGATTGGGTTAGTATTCGCGCTGCTCGGCCAGCAGTTCCTGCCTTTTGTTGAGAAATATCGTCTGCAAAACTGGATTCCGCCTTTCTTTGACATATTTGCCGGGCTGCAGCTGCTGGGTGTCATTTCATTCGCAATGCCAACGTTCAACAAGTCGCTTAGCCGGCCTGACACTCCGCCAAGCACGTGGGCCGCTTTTAAACTGGGAATTCCTTATGGACTTGTCATTTCGCCCTGTGCAATCCCAATCTTTTTCGCGCTGATTAGCTATATTGCTCTTCAAGGAAATCCGGTTCATGGAGCGCTGCTCTTGACTACCTACACGTTAGGTAAAGGAGTGATACTCACGGCTGTTGCAGTCTTTTCCATTTCCATCCTGCGCAAATTTGCTAAATGGGAGGGACGTGTGAAAAAAATTGCCGGCTACTTTTCACTCGTGCTTGGTGTTGTATTTCTAATTATTGCGTTTATGAAATATTAATTTACGGGGGAAATCATTCATGTCATTAAATCAAACGCTGGAAGAAATGAAACAACAGCTTATCTCCTATTCGCCCGTAGAAGTCCAGGCTGCGATGTTCCGTTCGATCCGTGAGCAGCTGGAGTCGGGAGTGCAGTATGGCCTGCAGGAAGGGCAGAAGGCGAAAGATTTTAAGCTGAATAATTCGTTAGGCAGCCCTGTTCACTTGTACAACGAACTTGCCAAAGGGGCTGTCGTTCTCACCTTCTACCGCGGCGGCTGGTGCCCTTACTGCAACTCGCAGCTCCGGGCATATCAGAAAGTGCTGCCGGAGATTGAGGCGCTGGGCGCCAGACTCATCGCCGTTAGCCCGCAAAGCCCAGACAACACGCTTTCCAATCAGGAGAAGGAAGGATTGCAGTTCCAGGTGCTGAGCGATACGAACGGTCTGGTGGCTGCCTTTTACAATATTTTATATGACGTACCGCCGTACTTTCAGGAGATTATGACCAGCAAGTTCAATCTGAATCTGGCGGAATACAACGCGACCGAGCGGTGGATACTCCCCATTCCGTCCACCTTTATGATCGACGAGTCTGGCATTATCCGTTCCGCGTACGTCAACCCGGATTTCATGAAGCGTCTGGAGCCGGAGGATATTCTGTATGAGTTAAGAAAGTTGTGAACAGCCATCGCCACCACTATAGCAAAGCCCCATGCGCCGGACGACGCATGGGGCTTCTTCCGTTAGGGAAGGGCTTAGTCCAAAGAAATGTTCCTGAAGGGCCTGCAAAAGGCGCGAATGTCATCGGCCATCTGCTCAGGTTCTTCCATTGCCGTGAAATGGCCACCGGAAGACATTTCCGTCCAGCGGGTCACATTCAGATTACGCATGATCCATGACTTGGGCGGAGGCGCGATATCTGCTGGGAACATGGCGATGCCGGCGGGGACCTCTATTCGTCCAAGCGGCGGCAGCGTATGGGAGTTCTCGTAATAGATGCGCGTGGACGAGCCAACCGTGTTCGTCACCCAATAGATCATAATATAATTCAGCAGTTCATCCTCGCTAAATTTCTGCAGAAGGTTACCCTTACAGTCGCTCCATGCGCGAAATTTCTCGAGAATCCAGCTTGCTAAGCCTACCGGAGAATCCGAAAGACCATAAGCAAGCGTCTGAGGCTTCGTCGACTGAAGCGACATATAGCCTCCCTCTTCAGCAATCCAGCGGGAAGCACCGATTTTGTACTGTCGTTCCTCTTCCGTAAGTGTCTCCGCATCGGGAGCCGACAGAAGATCTCTAATTATACCAACATCCGTTAAATGGATGCCGTATAGAAGCTCTGGATGATTGGCAGCCAGATAGCGGGTAACCCCCGAGCCGATATCCCCGCCTGCAGCGACAAAGCTGCTGTAGCCTAATACGGATGTCATGAGCTCTGCCCATATTTCAGAGACGGTCAAATTGTTGAAGCCAGGCCGGGTTGGGCGGCCGGAGAAGCCAAAGCCCGGAAGTGAAGGGACAATGACATCAAACGCGTCCTCCGGACGACCGCCGTAACTCGCCGGATCGGTCAGCAGTGGAATGATTTTCTGATAACGAAGATAACTATCTGGCCATCCATGGGTAAGAATAATAGGGATGGGGTTTGGCCCTTTGCCGCGCTCATGGACGAAATGCACGTCAATGCCGTCAATCGTACAACGATACTGGGACAAGCGGTTCAACTCGGCTTCCTGCGCGCGCCAATCGTACTGATCGCGCCAATAGGAGACCAGTGACTGCAATTCAACTAATTCAGTTCCTCGCTCCCAGCCTGAGCCTACTAATTGATCAGGCCAGCGGACGCGGTGGAGCCGTTCTTGCAGATCGTCAAGAATATGATCAGAGATATGAATGCGGAAGCGTTCAACGGTCATGAGGAAATCCCCCTTCGTAGCTGGTTCATAACGATATTATATCCTCCGGGTGTGTATGTTACACTAGTATACGTGCAGCAATTAATAATACTATTTAAACAGATTTAGTCTCACACATTATTATCGAATGATAGCTACTACGAACAAATCGAACATTTAAATTCGAAATCGGAGGAGAAGCAAACGTGAGAAAACTTATATTGTTCATGCATGTGTCGCTGGACGGGTATGCGTCGGATTCGAACGGGGGACTGGATTGGATTCCGTACAACGAGGAATTAGAGAAGTACGCCGAGGAGGTCGTAGCCGAAGTCGGCTCTCCCGTATATGGACGCACGACGTATCGGATGATGGAGAGCTACTGGCCCACGGTGCTGGACGATCCGAATGCATCGAGGCACGAAATGGAGCATGCCAAATGGCTGCAGGATGTTAAGAAGATCGTCATTTCTGGCTCGATGGACATTGTGGAATGGAACAATACGATGCTGATCAAGGATAATATCGCAGAGGAAATCAAGGCGCTAAAGGAGCAGTCTGGCAAAAATCTCGTTATCTTCGGCAGCCCGGGAGCGGCGAAGACGTTACTTGAGCTCGGCCTGATCGACGAATTCCTGCTGACGATTTGTCCGGTTATCTTAGGCGGCGGGATATCGGCATTCCACGGCGAAGGTGAAAAAATCAGGCTCAAGCTGCTGTCCAGCCGAACGTTCAAGTCGGGCATTATCGCGGCCCGCTATGAGTTGGAGAAATAGCCGTGCCATACAAGGTGTTCCACTGCTACGTTAAGTCGCTCATGTTTTTGAGCGGCTTTTTTATGCTTACAGCGAAATGAAGAGAAACTGAATCAAATCACTTTTACGAACAACTTTATTGTAAAAGGATTGAAGTTGGTGATTAAAAGTGTTATTCTGATCTATTGACGGTATACTCAATTCTATGCTCATAAATACAGCTGATAATAGTCACCATTTTAGTTATAAAGAAAGGTAATACTATGATAAAAGTTGATAACCTATCCTTCTCGTTTCCGCAAAAAGAACTATATACAAACATTTCATTTACGCTTGAAGAAGCACAGCATTGCGCTTTTATTGGAACAAGTGGCAGTGGGAAAAGTACACTGATCGATATACTGATGGACCCGGAAAGATATTTGTTTGATGGCGTGTTAGAGATGGACCCAACTTGCAAAATCGGGTTCGTAAGTCAGTTCTCACAACCAGACAAATCGAAAGAAACAACGGTATTCGAATATGTAGGCGAAGAATTTATTAAGATTCAAAATGAAATACAATCGATCTGCACTGAAATGGAAACATCATCGGATATTGACTCGCTACTGGAGCAGTATCAATTAGCTCTAGACGCCTTTGATTCAATGGGTGGGGAGGATTTTGAAAGCAACATTAATAAGAAGCTAAATCTGGCAAACCTCATGAAGCGAAAAGATACTAGGGTATCCGACCTGAGTGGCGGGGAATTCAAACTTGTTCAAGTGATGAAGGAAATGCTTCGTAATCCAGACTTAATGATTATGGACGAGCCCGATGTATTTTTAGACTTCGAGAACCTAAATGCGCTTAAGAATCTTATTAATTCCCACAAAGGCATGCTGCTGGTTGTTACGCACAA
The DNA here is from genome assembly GCF_042610485.1 of Paenibacillus oryziterrae. NCBI lineage: Bacteria > Bacillati > Bacillota > Bacilli > Caryophanales > Paenibacillaceae > Paenibacillus > Paenibacillus oryziterrae. The sequence continues at coordinate 41,587 of NZ_JBGJZO010000006.1, forward strand.
CCGTTATCTATTGAATCATTGCTTCAACAAAATCATTCACCTGGAGAACATGGAGATCCAAGAGTTTGATGGGCGGTATATTGATTACAACTTCTCATTGCTTCAAACCAAGATTGAGTTGCAAGAACTCACAGTTGCTGAAGAGGAAGAAATTGCGAGAAACGAGAACATCGTCAATAATCTTAGAGCTATCGCAACTTATAATTCAGAAGCTTCCAGAGGAAGAGCGTTAAAAGCCAGAGTTAGATTTCAAGAGCGACTGGAAGCCCGTAGAATTAAAGCGCCATTCGTAGATATTAAACAACCGAATATCAGTTTAGGTATGGATAATGAACTAATTGAAGACACCACTGTTATAAATGTCAATAATTATAGTGTCGCTTTTGATGAGCTGCTTTTAGAAAATGTTAACTTTGAGATCAAATCTACGGATAAAGTAGCTCTTATTGGTCCAAACGGTACAGGGAAAACGACGTTACTCCGGGAAATTTTTAAGAATAATCATGATTCCATTGAAATCAATCCTGATGCTAAAGTGACTTACCTATCCCAGCTTCAAGGTGAAATGTTAAAGGATTCTAATACCATCCTGGAAGAATTCATCGATGCCGGGCTTACAACGTATGATGAGATCAGATCCCATCTATCCAACTATGGCTTTGAAGGAGAAATCGTTAATCAAAGAATAGAATCTTTATCGGGTGGAGAGAAAAATGTGCTTCAATTGGCTAAGGTTTCTGCCAGCAAAGCAAACGTGTTGCTTCTTGATGAACCGACGAGCCATTTAGACACCTATACACAAATCGCACTGGAGAAAGCCATCCAGGACTATAAAGGTGCGATTCTAATGATTTCCCATGATTTCTATTCTGTGGTAAATGGGATGGATTATGTGTTAATCTTTGACGATAAGACGATTCGAAAAATGAGTATGCGTAAATTTAGAAAGATGATTTATGCCAGTCATTTTGATAAAGACTATTTAGAAACCGAACAGAAGAAGAAAGCAGTTGAAACGGAAATAGAATTGGCTTTAAAAAATACTGATTTTGAACGTGCAAAAGGTTTGGTTGATGAGCTCGAAGAGCTGATTAAACTGCTTTAATCATAAAAGAGGGATATAAAAATATAGTTAAACAGGTAGAGCGACTGACGGGGTGAACCACCTAATCAGTCGCTTTATTTATTAATAAGTGATAAATTGCTTTCAATCATAGGCAACGGCTGATGAAACCTATTTCTCAGGGAACACTACGCCCATGATGGTCTTGCGTTATTGTTCATTGTCACAAATACGTTCCTTCCGTTGTCTTCTTTATGGATATCGAACGATCAAACGTAACGAATGAAGGGGAAGTTATTGATGACTAATGTAATCGCTGATATAAAGATTCCAGATAGTAAACTAGCCGTTGAGGCTGCTGAATTATTGCGTGAGCATGGTGACGACCTGCTGTGGAACCACTCGAATCGGGTATTTTTGTTCGCGGCCATGAAGGGGAACCTGAATCAAATGAAATACGATGCTGAATTGCTGTATATCAGTTCACTATTCCACGATATTGGCCTCACTCCCGCATTCCGAAGCCCGGACAAACGCTTTGAGGTCGACGGGGCGAATGCTGCACGCTATTTTCTTCAAAGTCACGGTATTCCGGAAGATTCCATTAGGCTTGTATGGGATACGGTTGCCCTGCATACAAGCATCGGAATCGTCGAATATAAGGAAAACGAAGCGGCGCTTATGAATTTTGGCGTCGGTTATGATGTGGTCGGGAAGAACTTCGATCTTATTTCAGCAGAAGTACGGCAGCAAGTCATTGAGGCTTTTCCCCGCAACCAGTTCAAGCACAACATCCTGCATACCTTCTTGGAAGGCTTCAAACATAAACCGGAAACCACATACGGAACGATTAACGCCGACGTGTGCGAACTGCTGCTTCCGGGATATAAACGCCCGAGCTTTTGCCATCACGTCCTTCATTCCCAATGGGAAGAGTAATGTTGATCAATCAAACAGCAGCAGTCCGGGACTTTATAAATTAAAATTTATGGTTCATTTCTTGGCAAATGCTGTTGACAATCCAACTACTACGTGTTAATTTATAGCAGTAGTAAGTATTACTTGATACCAGTGATACAGAATAGCGAGGAGTGATTAAGCTGGAAAACTTAACGGAGATGCTCAAAGGGTCGCTTGAGGGCTGCGTCCTTGAAATTATAAGTCGCCAAGAAACCTACGGCTACGAAATTACACGGCAGCTGAACGCCCTTGGCTTCACAGATGTTGTGGAGGGAACCGTGTATACCATCCTGATCCGGCTTGAAAAAAATAAGCTGGTGGAGATCACCAAGAAGCCTTCCGATATGGGACCGCCGCGAAAATTTTTCGCAATCAACGACGCGGGACGCGAGGAGCTGCGGAAGTTCTGGGAAAAGTGGGAGTTCGTATCCTCAAAAATTAACGAGTTAAAGGAGAGAATGTAATGAACTTTTGGGAAAAAATCACCGGCAGCGACATGACTAAAGAATTTAAACTTTTTGAATCGAGGGCTCATAAGCTGCCGGCTGATTATCAAGCGGCATGGGAACAAATTAAAGCCAATCTTTGGCAGAATTCTGATTTCACCGGTCGCAACCTCATGCCTATCTTTGACGGTGTGCTTGGGCTTCTGGAAGAAACAGCGGCGGACGGTCAGAGTGTCCAGGAGGCGCTGGGTGACGACATCAAAGGCTTCTGTTCAGCACTGGCCGGAGAAGAAGGGGCAAAGACTTACCGCGACAAGTGGCGTGAGCAGCTCAACACTAATATCGCTAAAAAATTAGGGAAATAGGAGGAGATACAATGAATATTCGAGATATTATTGAAGGCAAAAAAGAGTGGAGAGCACATGTGGCTCGTGTGAAAGGACTTCCGCAGGATTATCAGATTGTGTACAAAGAAATTCAAAAATATCTTTTTAAGGTTGGTCCTGTTGAACTAACAGAGGGAACGGGTTTGCTCTCGGGGATTGTCGATCTTTTTGAGGAGGGCGCGGCCTTGGGGAAAGGCGTTCTTGAAGTAACAGGCAGTGACGTAGCGGCTTTCTGCGACGAACTAATCAAGGATTCCAAAACGTATGCCGACCTCTATCAGGAATCTGTGAACCGTGATGTGAACAAGGCCATGAAAAAGTGGAGTGATAAAACAAAGTAAAAGGGGGATATGGGGATGCAAAAAGCAATTGAAGTGAAAGGTCTGCGAAAGTCTTTCAAGGCTACCGAAGTCCTAAAGGGCGTCGATTTTGAAGTGAAGCGGGGTGAGATTTTCGCCCTGCTTGGCTCCAACGGCGCGGGCAAAACAACGATTGTCAGAATCCTCACCACCCTGCTGGAACAAGACGGAGGCTCCGCTACCGTAGATGGTTTTGACGTTGCGTCAAAGCCGGATCATGTGCGGCAGGCGATCAGTTTGACCGGGCAATTTGCCGCCGTGGATGAGATATTGACCGGTCGGGAAAATCTGATTATGATCGCCAAGCTGCGGCATCTTAAAAATCCGCGTCAGGTTGCTGATGATATGCTTACACGCTTCGGCTTGACAGATGCCGCGGACCGAAAGGCAGCTACTTATTCGGGCGGTATGCGCCGCAGGCTCGACATTGCCTTGAGCCTTGTGGGTAAACCGCAGATTATTTTCCTCGACGAGCCGACTACCGGGCTTGATCCCGAGGCCCGCATTGAGGTGTGGAAGACCGTCAAGGAGCTTGCCGATGGCGGCACGACGATATTTCTAACCACGCAGTATCTGGATGAGGCTGAACAGCTTGCCGATCGAATTTCTATTTTGCATGAAGGCAGAATTATTGCAGGTGGCACGCTCGAGGAACTGAAAAAGCTGTTCCCGCCCGCAAAAGTGGAGTATGTGGAAAAACAACCAACACTTGAGGAAATCTTCCTCGCAATCATTGGTAAAAAGGAGGGGATTAACCATGAATAGATACTTTTTCACCGACATGAACGTGATGCTTGGGCGTTCGATGCGCCATGTGTTCCGCAGCATGGACACCATTATCACGGTCTGCATCACTCCCATTGCGATGATGCTGCTGTTCGTCTATGTGTTTGGCGGCGCGATTCAATCTGGTACAGATAACTATGTGAATTACCTGTTGCCCGGTATCCTGCTGATTGCGATTGCAAGTGGTATAGCCTATACGGCTTACCGTCTGTTCATGGATAAACAACGGGGCATCATTGAGCGGTTCCAATCCATGCCGATTGCGCGTTCCGCCGTGCTGTGGGGGCATGTGCTGACCTCACTGGTATCTAACATCATTTCTCTTGTCGTCATCATACTCGTAGCACTCATTATGGGTTTTCGCTCGTCGGCAGGGATCCTGCCATGGCTCGCCGTAGCCGGTATACTTGTGCTGTTTACGCTGGCATTGACTTGGGTTGCAGCGATTGCCGGATTGTCCGCGAAGTCGGTAGAAGGGGCAAGCGCATTTTCCTATCCGCTGATCTTCCTGCCCTTTATCAGCTCGGCCTTTGTACCGACCGACTCCATGCCGAGGGTCGTTCGCGCTTTTGCTAATAACCAGCCAGTGACTTCAATTGTGGAAACGATCCGCGCGCTGCTGTCAGATCAGCCTGTGGGCAATGATATATGGATTGCACTTGCGTGGTGCGTCGGAATTATGCTTGTGGCTTATATCTTTGCGATGCGCGTGTTCAAACGGAAAGCCGCTTAAACATCAAATTAAAGTCCCTTCATTAGCGACGGCGTTACTTATTTGTCAAAGGGCCGTCTTCAGCAGTTTCAAGGCCGTCGCGGTGAAGTGAGGGTATGCGTTAAATCGTGGTAGCCGTTCAGCTAACCGGAAACTATAGTTTTCTTGCTTTGATTACAAACGTTACAGGAAGCATCTGTGCTTTTTTGGCAAAATCACTGTGATCGCCCAACGATTGCAGCAGCTCCTCATCGGATTGCTCAACCATTTGCTCAATGACAAATCCCGCTTTTGCGAGTGCATTCACATAGGTGGATAGCTTACGGTCTGATAAGGTTAGCGTAGCTTCATCAAGAGATACCGAATACCAGGATTCATCGAAATAACTTTTTTTAAAGGCAAGGATATTATTCTCTGAAACCACGCATTTGTGTATAGGATGAGACCAGCTGAAAATAAATACGCCGTCTTGTTTCAGGTAAGAAGCGATCCGGCAAAAGGTACCCTCAAGGTCGGTGGTCCAGCCTATGGCATAAACCGAATATACGAAGTCGAAATAATTCTCCGGTATACCACATTCTTCTTCCATGGGAGAACAGATCAAATGTGCTGAAAGACCGCATGACGTTAATAGCTCGGTTGTCTTTTCGATTTGTTGCTCTGACAGATCCATACCCCATAGTTCAGATGCTTTGCGTTCCCCGTGATACTGCAGAGATTGTCCGCTTCCACAGCCGATTTCCAGCAGCTTTTTCCCGGAGACATCGCCAAAAAGCCGGCATGTTTCTTCTGAGACAAATGCTCCATAGAGAGGAAGTGAGGTTGCGCCTAAGACCTCATTTCCTTTTGTATCCCAAAAAATGCTGTTAGTTTGATGTATAGCATTCTTGTCCATGTCGACCGAGATAGCGCTACCAACCTCGCCTGCCCCTATAATGTTTGTTCTATAAACTGAAGTGTTGCCCATGCCTGAACCATCCCCCATAGAAAAATATGAACCTAGACGTATATCCCGGTTTGCGCGTTATCCCAATAACACATATCGAACACGAACACTCTGCGCTATTGATCCCCCAATAACGTATCATTTTTCCATGAGCATATATACCTAAAATATTCCATTCGACCATCCATAAATTCACAATTTTTTCAAGTGCATTACTGAGATTGGGAAGGTTTTGTTTGTTGAGAACAAGAATAAGTTACAATTATAAATTACTAGAATCGAGTTGATGAATATGAGTGAAAAGTTGGTAGCTGTCTTAAGAAGACAGTTTGAACCGACAGTAGAAATGTTGAAGAACCTTATCGAAGTATGTCCTGATGATTTTTGGATGGATGCCAGGCAAAAATACTGGAAGCATATATTTCATGCTACAACCAGTATGAAATTTTGGTTTAGGCAGCAGAAGGATGAAGAATTCAACATCCCTGACTTCGGTAAAGATGTAACAGAAGATTTAGATAAGGAGTGCTCTGACTACCCTTCCAAAGAGGAAATGACGAAGTACGTAGAGGATATAATGAGTGTGGCTGGTGAGTTTTTTGATGAACTTACTGACGACAGATTATTGGAACCCTGTGTACTCTACGAAGAACTAACCAAAACTGATGTAATCCTAATGCAGATCCGACATGTTCAACATCATATAGGGTATTGCAACAACATATTGAATTCGAATCAACTGGAAGTAGTGAAATGGTTATGATGACGTCTTTAAGGCTTCAAATAACGGTTTCAATGTTGAAATGATCGAATAGGAGCAGATGGACAGAGTAGAATACGAGGAGGAACGACATGTTGAAAGGGTGGTCTAATGATACGATAGCGGCCGGTCGTCGTCACACCGTTGGGCTTAAATCGGACGGTACGGTGACGGCAGCGGGTGATAATAAATGTGGCCAATGTGATGTAAGTGGCTGGCGCGATATTGTGGCGGTTGCGGCTGGTAACGTCCATATGGCGACGAATACGGGCAATGCGCATACCATCGGGCTTAAATCGGATGGCACGGTTGCGGCTGCGGGTTGGAATAAGCATGACCAATGCGAGGTTAACGGCTGGCGCAACATTATGGCGGTTGCGGCGGGTTGGCGTCGCACGGTCGGGGTTAAAATGGATGGCACGGTGGTAGCTGTGGGTCGGAATAATGAAGGCCAATGCGAGGTAAGCGGCTGGCGTGATATAGTGGCGGTGGCAGCGGGTGACTGGCATACCGTCGGGCTTCAATCGGGCGGTACGGTGGCGGCTGTAGGTAATGATCGGTATGGTCAATGCAAGGTAAGCGGCTGGTACGACATTGTGGCGGTTGCGGCGGGTTACCTCCATACAGTCGGACTTAAATCGGATGGCACGGTAGAGGCTGTGGGTGGGAATAAGCGTGGCCAATGCGAGGTTAGCGGCTGGCACAGTGTTGTGGCGATAGCGGCAGGCAGTCACCATACCGTCGGGCTTCAATCGAACGGTACGGTAGCGGCTGTCGGTTGGAATGAGCATGGACAATGCAATGTAAGTGACTGGCGGGATATTGTAGCGGTCGCGGCGGGTTGCGCACATACTCTCGGACTTAAATCGGACGGTACAGTAGTTGCTGTAGGCGATAATGAATATGGCCAATGTCATGTAAGCGGCTGGCGCGGCATCCAACTGCCCGCCAATTAGTTTTAATTATTAATAATACATATAATATAAGCCATGCGCCGATTTCCCCCGCATGGCTTATATTTTGTGTTAATCGACCAAATGGTTTACTGTGCTAAATGATCCAAATCCGGCTGCAATTTGGTTCGCAGAATATACAGCATAGTGGCACCGACAAGGAATGCGGCCGCATCCGAAATGACGAGTGACCAGACCACCCCGTGGAAGCCGTTCATGCGATTGGCGATATACAGGACAGGAATCAAAGTAGTTCCTTGAATAATTGACATAATAAACGCGGCGGTTCCTTGCGCTGTTGCTTGGAAGATCCCGGTAAACAAAGAGGTCATTCCTGTAATGAACAAGGATAGGAACGTCACATGAAGAATGTAGCTGCCCATTTCAATTAATTGCGGATCATTCGTAAATAAACCAATTAAGTGATCGGAAATCAGATAGACGATAACGCCGAACACGACTGCTAACGCCACAATCGTTTTGATTGTAAATCCAATGGTATGCTTCATGCGTAATTTATTCGCTGTAAAAGAGAAGGCAATGAGCGGCACGACTCCCTCGCATAAGCCCATCAGAATAAACTCCGGAAATTGCAATAAACGTGATGAAATCCCGAACCCCGCCACGGCCTGCTCCCCATATTCGACAAGGAAACGGTTGAATATGAGCGACATTGCCCCCATGAAGATACTCATAATAAAGACAGGAACACCGATTTTGAATACATTGCTCAGAATGTCCTTGGTAACCTTAAACCATTTTACAGAGAAAGTTAATACTTGGATCTTATATCCGATATGGAAGGCGTAGAATACACTCGCAACCAAATTAGAAATGACCGTAGCAGACGCAACACCAGTCACACCCCAATGGAAGACGAAGATGACTAACGCATCAAGAATAATATTTACGATAACACTGAGAATCATCCCGGTCATTGACGTGATCGCTGCACCCTCCGAGCGCACGATATTCTCCAGTGTGAAGAATAATACGACGATTGGTGAACCCATAAGCATAATCGTGACGTAGTCTTTTGTATATCCGAAGGAGTCAGGCGTTGCCCCCAGGCTATGAACGATTGGATCGATGAGCGGTAGGCCAACAGCCATGACAATAATTCCTAGAACTAAACTGCTGTAAAAGGCGAAGGAAGACACATGCTTTACATCATCCAGCTTTTTCTCTCCCAGCAAACGGGAGATGAATGTACCGCTACCCATGCCAATCAAGTTGCCTAGCGCCATAATAATCGCGAATAATGGCAAGGTTAGCGCGAGGGCGGTTAACATGGCAGTGTTGCCTAGTGTACCAATAAAAAAGGCGTTCAAAATGGAATATATGACACTCATTGATGTGCCTAACATCATCGGTATAGCGAAGTGGGCTATAGCTTTTGCGACAGGTGCTTTTTCAAAGTAATGGAGGTTTTCTGTATCCATGTGGATCACTACTTTCTTCTTTTAATTTGGTCTTCTAATCTTCTGGGATCTCATAATCTAACGGTGTTAGGTTGAACCTTACAGTGTTAGATGATATCATGAACCTATGAACCTGTAAAGCATAAACTTACACTGTTAGATAGAGGGCGGAGATCAATGAAAAAGCAGCAGCCTCAGATTTCGGAGGATAAGATTCTGGAAGCCTCGTGGGCGCTTCTGGAGGAGGAGGGCATTGAGAAATTCAGTATGAGACGATTGGCCGACCGGCTGGGCATTCAGGCTCCTTCCCTGTACTGGTATTTCAAGAGCAAGCAGAAACTCTATCAGCGTCTGGCCAACCAGGTATCGAAAATCATCCTGGAAGAGTTCCACTCCGAGGGCTCCTGGAAGGAGCAGCTGGCAGAGCTTGCCACAACGGTACGGAATGTACTCCGCCGATATTCCTGCTCTACTCAGATCATGATGCTGACGCTGCCCATGGAGCCGGATATTATCCGGTTCACCAACCGTATGCTGCTCTGCGTGGAATCGACGCCGCTTGCGGAAGAACAGAAATTGCAAGCGGTTCTTACACTTGTGAACTATGTCTTCTACTTCGTTCTGGACGATTATCAGAATCAGCGGAGTTTCTCCGCGATTCTTGAGGACCACGAGGTGCATCCGGGATGGGAGATGATCCGCCTTCTGGATTCCATGAGTGAGACGGACGCAGGACTGTTCGGGAGAATGTACAAGAGCGGAACGTTTCAGCTGATGGGGAGCGACGCGGCGTTTGAGAATGGCCTGAAGCTGATTCTGCTCGGGATTGAACTGGTCATAAAGGAGCAGGAGAAGTAGTATGTAAAAAACCGCTCATCCGGTATGGATGGGCGGTTTGTCTTCTTGTGCTATTGTTAAACGTGATCTGCCTGTATTGCAGTAACGTTGTTAAGGGATTACCACGCATATACTCCATTTTCGTCCAGAAATTCACCGTTGTGCCCCTTACCATCCGTTGCGTATCCTACGATAATAGCAGCGGCGTCTGCTTTCGATTTACCACCTTGAGCATTGCCGTTTAGATCCGTTGTGGTGAAACCCGGCGTTACTGCAAACACTTGAGCGTTGCTGTTTCTTAGTTCATAAGCCATCGAAAGGGTCATGGCGTTGTTGGCTGTTTTAGACGAATTATAGTCGAAGGCGTTTAACGTGAATTCTGCATTTTGCATATGATCCAGGGAGGCCATGTCGGTCGATACATTGACGATAGTGCCTTCGTTATTCTTGATTAACGGGAACAAACGCTGGTTTAAACGGAAGGTTCCGAAGAAATTAACCTCAAAGGCGTTACGCAGGTCTTTTTCCTTAGTTTCTGTAAAAGAGCGAGAGAAAGCGCCCGGCATACCGGCGTTATTGATTAAAAGCATCAGGTCCGGATAGTTCTTCTTAATCATGTCCGCAGCCTGCTCAATTTGTTCCAAATCAGCCATATCTACTTGTACGAATTCCACGTCTAATCCCTGGGCAGCTAGTTCAGAAACGGCAGCCTCACCCCGTTCGCGGCTACGGGCACCAACAACTACTTTCCAGCCTGCTTCACCAAGCTGTTTGGCAATTTCAAATCCAATTCCTTTATTAGCACCGGTTACAAATGCGGTCTTGTTCATATAAGTTCCTCTTTTCGGGTATATTTTCGTTTAACAATTTATAAGTTACTATGCTACACTTAGTGTAGGTCAATAATATATTTTTAATAAGTGGGGATACCATGCTTACGATCGGACAAGTGGCAAAGGAAGCCGGATTAAATATAGGAGCGATTCGTTTCTATGAAAGAAAAGGTTTGTTAGAACCGGCTGCACGGAGCGAGCAGAATAATCGTCTGTATACCAACCATGAGCTGGGCTGGCTGGTATTCATCAAATGTCTTCGTGAGACCGGGATGAGTGTGGAGGACATTAAACAATACTATGAGATGGTTAAAGCCGGAACCGCGACTCTGCCTGAGAGAATTAAGCTTATTCAGGATCAGAAGCAAAGGCTTTTGGATGATATTGAAGAGAAAAAAGCGCAGCTCGTTCACTTAGAGCATAAGCTTGTTCGTTATTATAACGGTGAAAATTACTAGAAAGACCCGCTGAAAGTCAGTCTCGAATAGGCAATGAAGCGGGTAATCCATGAAAGAGATATTGGACGCCAGGTAGTATCCTTGGTGTCTTTTTTATGCCTTTCTTCCATTCAAAATCCAATAAAAGTGGAGTTTCTCCCAATGAGCGGTTACTTATGTAAGCGGTTTATTCCATTTATACTATGTATGCGGTTACAAAAAACCGAGGAATAAATAAAAAGGGGAGGCAAAGTATGAAAAGTATGAAACGTAGTTTAGTAGGGATCTCTGCATTGCTCGTGATGTCATCTGCTCTCGCAGCGTGTGGGGGGAACAATTCAAACTCAAACTCAAACGCATCAAGCCCAACTAATGCCCCAGCAGCAAACGCAACAGAGGCTCCAGCTAAAAGCACTGAGAAAGTGACGATCAATCTCTGGAGTTTCACGGACGAGATTCCGAACATGACCAAAAAGTATATCGAAACTCATCCCGACGCGAATGTTGAGTTCAAAACAACAGTTATCGCAACCACAGATGGTGCTTATCAGCCAGCTCTTGACCAAGCACTGGCCGCTGGCGGCAAAGATGCTCCGGACATTTATGCAGCTGAATCTGCATTCGTACTCAAGTATACACAAGGCGACGCATCCAGTTATGCTGCCAACTATGCTGATCTCGGCCTTGACGATCAAATGGTTAAGGACGCAGGCATTGCCCAATACTCCGTTGATATCGGTAGCTTAGACGGCCAGCTTAAAGGCCTCGGCTATCAAGCGACTGGCGGATCCTTTATCTATCGCCGTTCGATTGCCAAGGATGTATTCGGTACAGATGATCCGGCCGCAATCAAAGCTGAAGTTGGACCAGGCTGGGATAAGTTCTTCGAAGCAGCTACGAAGCTGAAAGCTAAAGGATACGGTATCGTTTCCGGTGACGGAGATATTTGGCACCCGATCGAGAACAGTTCCGACAAAGGCTGGATTGTTGATGGTAAGCTTCATATCGATCCGAAGCGTGAAGCGTTCCTTGATCTTTCCAAAAAGCTGAAAGACAATAACTATCACAACGATACGACTGACTGGACTGAAGCATGGTACGCGGATATGTCCGGTACTGGCGCACAACCGGTCTTCGGATTCTTCGGTCCTGCTTGGCTGATTAACTATGTTATGAACGGTCAAGTGAAAGACACCAATGGTGACTGGGCTGTTACTGAACCACCAACAGGCTTCTTCTGGGGAGGCACTTGGTTGCTGGCTCACAAAGACGTAGTTCAGGATGAGGCCAAGAAACAAGCTGTTGCCGACTTTATCAAATGGGTTACACTCGATACTTCCGAAACAGGCCTCCAGTACTACTGGGCTAACGGCACTATGAAGGAAGGCGAGCAAGGCACGAAAGATAGCGTTGCATCCTCTGTTGTTATGGGTAAATCTAACGGTGAAGTTCCACTGCTTGGTGGACAAAACATGTTCGACGTGTTCGTTCCGGCTAACGCTAACGCTTCCGGTAAGAACTTGACTCAATACGATGAAACAATCAACAAGCTCTGGCGTGATCAAACCCGTGAATACACTGCGGGCAACAAATCCCGTGAAGATGCGATCAAAACCTTCAAGCAACAAGTTAAAGACCAGCTTAACATCGATAGCGAATAAGAAGTAGCAGAAGGGGCGGGTGAGTTATCCCGCCCCTTCATATCAACTAATGAGGTGAGAGCATGCGCCGCAAAGGTGTCAACTATTCGAAATACGGCTATATTTTTACCTTTCCATTTGTCCTGGCATTTCTGATCTTCTCGCTGTATCCCATTCTATACACAGCGGTCATCGGATTCACCAATATGCAGGGACTCATACCTAAACCGATTCATATCCTGGATGACCCATTCCAGAACTTTAAACAACTCATTTTTGAAAATGAATCATTCCGTAAGTCTCTAATTAACACCGGGCTTCTCTGGATTACCAACTTTGTTCCCCAGATCCTTCTCGCGCTCTTGCTCACCGCATGGTTCACGAACCGGCGCCTCAATATCAAGGGGCAAGGCTTATTCAAAGTTTTACTCTACATGCCGAATATTATCACAGCCAGTACAATCGCTGTGTTGTTCAGTACATTATTTGCCTACCCTATGGGTCCGGTAAACAGTTTGTTTCAAGCGCTGGGATGGACCGATGCTCCGATATTCTTCCTGCAGGACAAGACGACGGCGCGGGGCATTGTGGCGTTCATCCAGTTCTGGATGTGGTACGGGAACACCATGATCATCCTGATCGCAGGGGTTATGGGTATCAATCCGGCGCTCTTCGAATCTGCAGCGATTGATGGTGCGAACGGGTTTCAAACCTTCTTCCGCATCACACTGCCGAGTCTTCGTACGATAATGCTGTTCACGCTGATTACATCGATGATCGGTGGCTTGACGATGTTCGATATTCCACAGCTATTCCTGGCAGGTGGACCGGACGATTCGACGCTTACCACCTCCATGTTTATCTACGGGCAAGCATTTAAGGGAAGTTATATGTATAATCGTGCCGCAGCAGCAAGCATGATCATGTTCGTGATCGCTGGGATATTGTCCGGACTCGTGTTCTACCTGATGCGTGACCGGGACGCGGCTAAATTGAAAAAAGCACTAAAAATGAAAAAAAGAAATGAAAAAGCTGCCAAAGCAGCCGTGCGGGAGGTGTAAGACATGCAAAAAGTCAAGGAAAGTGGAACCATTAACCGTAGAATAAACAAGACCATCATCTATATCGTCTGTATCTCTTTGGCGCTGCTGAGCATCCTTCCCTTTTGGATCATGTTTATAAACGCCACACGGTCTACACCGGAAATCCAAAGCGGCATTTCGCTGCTTCCTTCGAGCCACATGATGAGAAATATCCAGGTACTGCTGGATAAGAGCTTCGATCCTCTTCAAGGGTTCATGAACTCGCTCATTATTTCTACTTCTGCAACGCTTTGCACAGTTTATTTCTCATCCTTGGCGGCTTATGGTCTTGTAACCTACGACTGGAAGCTGCGGGGGCCATTCTTCACCTTTATCCTGTGCGTGATGATGATTCCTTCCCAGGCAAGCGCCATCGGTTTCTATCAATTCATGTATAAGCTGCATTGGACCAATAGCTTCTGGCCGCTGATTCTGCCGGCGATTGCCGCACCGGCGGTGGTGTTCTTTATGCGCCAATACCTGCTTGCAACATTGTCGTTAGAGATCGTGGAAGCAGCGCGCGTTGACGGATCGGGTGAGTTCTTCACGTTCAACCGTATCATCCTGCCGCTGATGATGCCGGCAGTAGCAACGCAAGCGATCTTTGCCTTTGTAGCGAACTGGAACAACCTGTTCATGCCGCTGATCCTGCTGACGCAGAAGGAAAAATATACGATGCCGGTCATGGTCAGCCTTTTGAAGGGAGATATATACAAGATGGAGTTCGGCTCGATTTATATGGGGCTGGCCTTGACCGCATTACCTCTCTTTGTCGTGTACTTCCTGTTATCCCGTTATATTATTGCGGGTGTAGCGCTGGGTGGCGTGAAAGAATAACTCTGCTAACCCGGCTTCAAAGACAAATGACACCGCACGTGAATGTATCAAATCCTAATAGAGACCTGTTGATTACCTAAATTAGAGTTAGGAGAGCTACCTTTCTTTGGCTAATCAACAGGCGTAAATTCCACTCAGGAGGAGAAACCTACTATGGCAGCACAGAATGAACCTCTAGTTACCCATCTTTATACAGCCGATCCCTCCGCTCATGTATTTGAGGGCAAGCTGTATATTTACCCTTCTCATGACATCGACCACGATGGACCTACGAACGATAATGGCGACCAATATGCGATGGAAGATTATCATGTGTTCTCCTTAGACAATCCGGAGTCCCCATGTGTAGATCACGGGGAGGCGCTTCATATCCGGGATGTGCCTTGGGCTTCGCAGCAAATGTGGGCGCCCGATGCCGCGTACCGGCAGGGGACGTATTATTTATTCTTCCCGGCCCGGGACAAGGATGGCATTTTCCGTATCGGGGTAGCTACATCAGCCTCTCCGGCAGGTCCTTTTCAGGCCCAGGAGAGCTATATCGAAGGAAGCTTCAGCATTGATCCCGCCGTATTCGTGGACGAGGATGAGAGCGCCTATATGTATTTCGGCGGCTTATGGGGCGGACAATTGGAAAAATGGCACACTGGCTCATTCCAGCCAGATGCGGTAGAGAAAGGCCCTGGTGAACCGGCGTACGGCCCTCGGGTGGCTGAATTGAGTCAAGACATGTTGTCCTTTAAGTCAGCGCCGCAGGAAATCTCCATTGTAGATGAAGAGGGGAACCCGCTTCTTGCGGGTGATGAAGACAGAAGATATTTCGAAGGCCCATGGATGCACAAGCATATGGGAAAATATTATCTGTCCTACTCCACGGGCACGACTCATAAGATTGTCTACGCGGTGAGCGATAAGCCTTGCGGACCCTTTGTCTTCCAAGGGACGATTCTGAATCCGGTCATTGGCTGGACGACCCACCATTCGATCGTGGAGTTTGACGGCAAATGGTATTTGTTCTACCATGACGCATCGTTATCCGGTGGTGTGGATCACAAGCGCAGCGTCAAATTTACGGAGATTCATTATGACGAAAACGGCAGAATCCTGCCTGTAATTCTATAGCATCTTTTAACCCAACAATGAAATGAAAATAAGGATGTCTTGAAGCAAAGCTTCGAAGACATCCTTATTTGTCGTTTGTAAAGACGTCACAATTCGTAAATTTCATTAGCGGATTGCCGCTGTGGTATCGCCAGGAGGCCTAAAGATATGACAGCCAGAAGCAGGCATCCCCAGAACGCATGACGGTAGCCGACCCACTGCGCAGCTGCTCCTCCAACCAAGCTCCCCGCAAGCCTTCCGATTGTAGTCGAGTTCGTATAAAGGGTTGAGGCATATCCGGGAAGATCCGGAAGCAGGTCTTGAATGTAGCTGATGCCAATGGCGGAAATCACGGCTACAAAAAAGGCCAGCAGCACCTGTCCGGCTAGAATCTGCCACAGCCCCGTTGTCGCAAGTACCACTACATAATAGGCTCCCCCTGCCGCGATCCCCCAGAACATAAGCGCGCGGGCTGAATATTTAGCAGCCAGACCTCCCAGAGCCAGCATAAAAGGAATCTCCAGCAAGGCGCAAATACTGGATACCGAGGCTACATTGCGTGTGTTGCCTTCTAGCGTATTGATGATGAATAACGAAATGTTCAGGTTATTGATCCAGTGCCCCGTATACAGCAGCGTCAAGACCAGAAAGGGAATCAATACCTTGGAATTCTGATGCAGCTTGAAGGGAGGACCTGCCTTGATCTTGGTTTGCGTTTGCCTTGTGGGACTCTTCACAAAGAATTGGACAAGCAGGGCGTTGCACAATAAGATCAATGCCGTGCTCATAAAGATCCCTGGGAAATCCCAATGATTGAGGATGACTGATCCGATCAGCGGGCCGAGAATGAAACCAAGGGAGAACATCGAACGAAGGCTGGAATTGGCCAAGGCATGATCGACAGAAGGGCTGGCATTCACGGCTTCCCTGGCACTTGCGAACAGCTGCGGCATAGCAGGCGCTCCGACTGCTGTGAATACGGTCATGTACAGGAGCAGCAGATAGAAATCATGAATGAACAAATAGCCGGCAAAGGCCATGGTGTTAAACAGCAGAGCGGTAACCATCAATTTTTTACGGCTCAGACCGGAATCGGACCGTTTGGCAATCCGTGAGCTGAACCATACCCCGCTGATCAAAGTCACTGCTGTGAAGATCCCGAAGGTTCCCGCAGAAACACCAAGCTTAGTTGTAAAATAAACCGCGAGAAACGGCGAGCTTATGGAGATAGCCATTCCTTGCAGCATCATGCAGGTCATAAATATGGAATAACTGGGAATCGAAAAAAGAGTGCGTATTCGGTTTAACATGTCTGTGTAGAGTCTCCTTCAGAATCTGTTTGCGGCATTATCTTTGATTTGGTTATAGTATAGTTAATAGTTTAAGATTAATGAATGTTTTATCTGGTTGTATACCTCTACTATTTGGCTGGAAAGGTGATTGCAATGGATTTGAAGCTTCATGCCTGTGCCTATTCCTTCCATACGCTTCCTTTTACAACCTCATTCACTCCGCCGCCGTTTTTTCTGTTTCGCTTGCAAGTAGTTGGTAGCAGCCGAGCGCTGGTGAATGGCAAAATGAGTGTGATTCATCCAGGGGATTTGCTGATCTACAGGCCTGGGGAGCCTTATCATCTGGTGGTTGAAGAGATGGATGGAAAAATCGAGAGCGGCGATTACTATCTCCTGTGCGAGGGGGAGTGGATCGAGAAATGGTGGGTGGCCCAGCCCCGGCGGATGCAGCAGAGGATTCACCTGGATTCGGGATTGCTGTCTTTATGGCAGCAGCTTAGTATAGAACAGCACCGGATCGTACAGGAGAACGCTGAGCTGATTCAGCACCTGCTCTGCGCACTTTGCCTATCGCTTGACCGGCTAACGGTAGAATCTAATTCCGAGCAGGGCAAGCTGGGGCGTTCCAACGAGTTGGTTATGCGGATGAGACGCTATATCAATGAGCATGCGCTTAGGCCGTTGCGGGTGGAGGAAGTAGCTAGCCATGTTGGCCTTAGTGTATCTCGGGCGGTGCATCTTTTTAAAGAGTTGACAGGATATACAATTATTCACTACACGCAAGAGATTCGTTTATCTAACGCACTGGAACGGATACGATATACTGACTTAAGTCTGGAAAATATCGCCGGAAGCTGTGGGTTTGGTACCTATTCTTATTTTCATAAGGTATTTAAGGCCAGATATGGCATTTCGCCAAAAACAATCCGTGCCCGCCCGCAAGGGCTCAAGCCGGAAGGGAGTTATGTCATAACCAGCGGGGAGAAGAAGCTGTCCGGCCTGACTGAGGGTGCGCGGCGGTTTCTGAACAGCAAATAATTGAAAGAAGGATCATCTTATCCAGATCCTATCCGCTTTAGGCAGTGGGGCGGAACGGAGAAGCAAATATCTAAACCGGCAGGAGTTGCACAATCATGAGCATACGAAATGAACTATCGGGTTCACTGGCTTCAGTCAAGGACGGAGGGCTGCTGGAGGCGGAAACGGCCCGGCTGGCAAGCCTGATTTATGAGAATACACCGCATGATGGCGTCTTTAATCAGCATATTCTGGGGTTGAATCTCAGCCGCTTCTCGCGGGCGGATTCGGATGGCTTGAAAACAGTACACCAGCCGTCACTGCTGCTTGTAGCACAAGGAGCAAAGACGGTGATGATTGGACATGAAGTGTATCATTTCGGGAGGATGGATATGTTCATGTTCCCCGTTGCCCTGCCGGTAGCGCTGAAGACTACACAGGCCAGCCCTGCGGAGCCGTTTCTGGCGATCCGGCTGGATCTGGATTCACAGCGGATTGCGGAGCTGGTTCTGAAAATATACCCGCAAGGTTTGCCTGTCATCCGGCAGTGGAAGGCCGGGTACGTGACGGGTGCGGACTTTGGCATGATAAACGCAGCGGCGCGGTTGGTTGAATGCCTGCAAAGTCCGGGCGATGCTGAATTACTCGCTCCGCTTGTCATGGACGAGATTCTGATTCGTCTGCTGCGCAGTCCGATCGGTGTTCAGGTGGCGGAGATGGGACTTACAGACTCGGGTGTGCAGCGGATTGCCAAGGTAATTACCTGGCTGCGGGACAATTACGCGCAAGAGATGAAGGTCGCGGACCTGGCCGAGCTTGCGCATATGAGCGAGTCATCGTTCCGTGAGCACTTCAAGTCTTTGACCTCAATGAGCCCGGTTCAATATCAGAAGGCGCTGCGCCTTCATGAAGCCCGTCGTCTGATGCTGTCCCGCCAGATGGACGCAACTTCGGCGAGCCAGATGGTAGGGTATGTGAGTAGTTCCCAGTTTAGCCGAGAGTATAGCCGCTTCTTCGGAAGTCCACCAAGCAGGGATGTTGCGAACTTGCGTCAGCAGACTCAAATGCCGAAGACGATGGACTAGCTGGTGCGGGAAACTACCATTCCTGAACAACAGAAACTAGCCTTGGATAGTGACAAAAACACAGAAAAGCCGTTGGTGTGTGCCCACGGCTTTTTGTTGTGGCTTCGCATCTCCGGTTGAACCGGGGCATCGTGGCGGATCAGGCAAGAAGTGAATTGGAACAGGCAAAGAAGCGGGGAGTGCAAGGCCTATAATAAGGCTGTACAACAGATTAAGGAGGAATAATTCATGCGAGTTTTTGTTACTGGAGCAACGGGTTTTATCGGCTCTGCGATTGTACGTGAACTATTGGATGCTGGCCATCAGGTCCTTGGCCTTGCCCGCTCGGACAAGGCAGCTGCGGCGCTGACAGCCGTAGGGGCGGAGGTGCACCGCGGTTCCCTTGATGATCTGGACAGCCTGCGCAGCGGAGCGTCGGCCGCAGATGGTGTTATCCATACGGCATACACCATCATCTCGGACACTACTGACTACGCGGCATCGAGCCAAGCGGATGCTCGCGCCATAGAGGCGATGGGCGAGGCACTTGAAGGCACCAACCGGCCTTTCGTCGTCACCTCCGTCACCTCGCTTCTGGCATCGGACGGCAGCCAGATCAGCACTGAGGACACACCGATTTCCAAGGCGCACTTCCGGGCCGTGGGGGAAGAGATGGCTCTGTCATTCGCAGCGCGCGGTGTCCGCGTCTCCGTTATTCGCCTTCCATCATCGGTGCACGATGCGGATGATACAGGATTTGTTCCGAGTCTGATCAGCATCGCTCGCAGCAAAGGGGTTTCAGCATATGTCGGTGACGGCACCAACCGTTGGCCTGCCGTACACCGATTGGATGCTGCCAATCTGTACCGTCTGGCTCTGGAAGCTGCGCCTGCAGGCGCGAAGCTACATGCCGTCAGCGATGAGGGCATTGCGATCCGGGACATCGCCGAGGTCATCGGCCGAAATCTCAGCCTTCCAATGTTATCCATTACGCTTCAAGAAGCGGGCGGTCATTTCGCCTGGCTCTCACGTTTTGTGGCGCTCGACCATCCAGCCTCAAGCGCGCTTACCCGTCAGCAACTGGGCTGGCATCCGGTGCACCCGTTGCTTATTGCGGATATGGAGCGGGTTTATTTTGCAAACTGACGATCTTTCGGATCTCAGATTCCTGCATTAGTCTTCTCGGCAATTCAAGGGAGTATTAATGGAGCTGCGGGAGATAAGCGCGGGTCTGCGGTTGCGATTGCCCCTTAGTATTAGAATATCCGATGTTGCTGGAATGCCAGACCAAACATCATCGTAGCAGATCAACCCAATAATGCTGTAAGCCAGCGTATCCACCCTTCCTTTCAGGCCATCCGAAATCCCGGTTGGCCTGTTTGGTTGCTGCACAAGAAACAGCCTTGCAAGCATTGTTCTTACCCACAATCAAAAGAGCATGTCCACTCTGCGGCATGCTCCTTTGTTATTTGACTGCTTTGATTCAACTAACAATCTGCAATTTAAAAGCTGCTTCGACTCAACCGGCATTGGTTTTGGTATTGGGTTTGACTTTACTCGCGCGAGCAGAGCGAAGGTGGCCCGGTTAAGGGCATTGAAGGGGCGTTGCGTTTGGTTAGTTTGTACTCGCGCGAGCAGAGCGAAGGGTCGGAGGGATTCTGGAGAAACGAAGTGTTCGCCTTTAAAGCCCGATTTCAACCTATATTATAGTTCAATCCGGAAATCGGGCTTTAACAGCGATCGCAAGAACCCTCCGAACCCGCAGCGGCCTAACTCCCGATGGACCCAGCGCCTACTCACAAGAGACCAGCCCCTCTACTCTCGAGAGACAAGTGGCTTATGCCTTAGAGACCAGCACCTCTATGCCTTAGAAATCAGCGACTAACGCCGAAGAGTTCATTTCAGCTCTAATCGTCGCAGGTCAAAATATTACACATCAAGGAGTCGGAAGGCTATACCGTAATCCCAAATGCCTCTTGCTACAATAAACCCATAGAAGAACGGCAGGCGGAGCCAGCAAGATTCGGCTGCCGGGAAAGAGAGGCTCACATGGATAGTTTTACGTTAAAAAGCAAGGAAATCCCCTTAAATTCCTCTTTCGATGTCATCGTTGTCGGAGGCGGCCCGGCGGGCTGTACCGCAGCGGCTGCGGCGGCCCGGGAAGGGGCGCGCACACTGCTGATCGAAGCGACCGGAAGTCTTGGCGGAATGGGAACCTCGGGACTGGTCCCGGCGTGGTGCCCGTTCTCCGATAAGCAGAAAATGATCTACCGCGGACTGGCGGCTAAAGTGTTCGAGACGCTGAGAGCGCAGATGCCGCATGTTAAATCGGATGCGCTGGACTGGGTTCCCATCGAGCCGGAAAAGCTGAAACGGGTCTATGATGACCTGGTGATGGAAGCCGGAGCCAGTGTTCTGTTTCTGACCACGCTGGCCGATGTGGAACGGGACGAGGATGGTAATGTGACCGCGATTGTGGTCCTGAACAAGGGCGGCTTACAGGCATTCCGGGCCAAGGTTTATGTCGACTGCACCGGGGATGGCGATGTTGCCGCATGGGCCGGGGCGGAGTACGAGAAAGGGGATGCGGCAACCGGCGAGCTGCAGCCGGCTACGCATTGCTTCATTCTCGGCAACGTGGACGACTATGCTTACTTAAACGGGCAGAATCTGCATGCGGAGAATCCCCTTAGTCCGATTCATGAGGTCTTCGGGTCGGGCGCTTATCCCGGGATTCCGGACACGCATCTGTGCAATAACCTGGTCGCGCCGCGCGCTGTGGGCTTCAATGCCGGGCATCTGTGGGGCGTGGATAACACGGATACATTCTCCGTTTCGCATGCGATGATCGAAGGCCGCAGAATGGCTGTTGCTTACCGGGACATGTTGGCTGATGTTCAGCCTGCGGCTTTTGGCAATGCGTTCGTCATGAGTACGGGAACGTTGATCGGTACGCGCGAATCGCGGCGGATTATCGGCGATTATATCCTGACGGCGGAGGATTACATCCAGCGCAGAAGCTTCGATGATGAGATTTGCCGCAACAGCTATTTCCTCGACATCCACGGGACGAAGGAGGAGCAGCAAAGCGGTACAGGCTCTAGTCTGACAATTACGCTGTATGGCCCGGGTGAATCGCACGGCATTCCATACCGCTGCCTTACGCCGCGCGGCTTGCGCAATGTGCTTGTCGCCGGACGCAGCATTTCATGCGACCGCCAAGTACTGGGAAGCGTCCGGGTCATGCCGGTATGTCTGGCGATGGGGGAAGCAGCCGGACTGGCAGCAGCGCTGGCCGCAGCTGAGGCCGGGCATGACGTTCACGCCGTGGACGTTGCCGCCCTGCGCAGACGGCTGAAGGAAGAGGGCGCCTACTTGCCGGAAACCGGCGCGGAAACTCTGGGGGTGAGCGCTGGTGAGTGAGCAGGTTATTGTGCAGAAGACGGCTGTGGCAACGAAGAAGAAGACGTATTGGACACGTAAAAGACGGGAGCAATGGGCAGGATGGTTTTTCATAGCTCCTGAGGTCATCGGCATGATTATTCTCTCCGTGTTCCCGCTGCTGTTCAGTCTTTTTCTGAGTTTTACCGAATGGAATCTGGTGGGCGGGCTGTCGGCGATTCATTTTATCGGGATGGACAACTTTGTGAATCTGTTTAAGGATAATCACTTTCTTCTGGCGCTGAAGAACAATGTGCTGTTCACCGTCGGCACAGTGCCGCTGACCATGCTTCTCGGCATCATTCTCTCTGCGCTGATCCATAAGAAGCTGTACGGCAAGACGTTTTTTAAAGTGGCGTTCTTTATCCCTTATATTTGTTCGACGGTAGCGATCGCGGCGGTGTGGCAGGCGCTTTATCATCCGTCCAAAGGTCCGCTCAACCAATTGCTGATGCAGCTGGGCATTTCAAGTCCCCCGCATTGGCTGGTTGACACGAGCTACTCGCTGATTGCGATTATGATCATTTATATTTGGCAGATTCTCGGCTACCAGATGATTATCTTCCTGGCGGGAATGACGAATATTCCGGAAGAGCTGTATGAAGCCGCAACGATCGACGGGGCGACCGGCATCCAGCAGTTCCGGAGGATTACCGTGCCGCTGCTGGGTCCGACCACCTTTTTCCTGGCGATTACCAGTACGATTTCGTCCTTCAAAGTGTTTGACATGATCAAGTTCCTGACGAACGGCGGCCCCAACTACTCCAGTACGGTGATTGTGTATCAGATTTATGAGGAAGGATTTGAACATTTTAAGATGGGGTACGCTTCGGCGATGTCTTGGGTGCTCTTCCTCATAATCATGATCGTAACGTCGATTACCTGGATTACGCAGAACCGGAAGGTTCATTATTAGTCTCAAGCGAAAGGAACCCATGCGATGTCACTCAAAAAAATAAAGACAGGCAACCTGATTTTGACCGTTTTTATCGCCGCGCTGTCGATCCTTTTCCT
Source organism: Paenibacillus oryziterrae (assembly GCF_042610485.1). Classification (NCBI taxonomy): domain Bacteria; kingdom Bacillati; phylum Bacillota; class Bacilli; order Caryophanales; family Paenibacillaceae; genus Paenibacillus; species Paenibacillus oryziterrae. The sequence goes on from NZ_JBGJZO010000006.1 coordinate 64,971, forward strand.
GCTGCCGCTGATCTGGATGCTGTCCGCTGCCGCGAAGACGGAACAGGAGGTCTGGACGTTTCCGATTCAATGGATTCCGAAGGAATGGAATCTGGTCAGTAATTTTAAAGCGGTGTGGATGGGCGATGTCTCCTTCGGTCTGTTCTATATGAACTCGATCAAGATTGCGGTCATTTCTACGCTGGCTACGGTGGTCATTTCTGCAATGGCTGGTTATGCCTTATCCAAGCTGGATTTCAAGGGCAAGGGGATCGTGTTCAGCCTGATGCTTGCGTTCATGATGATTCCGGAGCAGGCGACGCTTGTGCCGCGCTATATTATGATTAAGGAACTGGGGCTGTACGACTCCCATGCCGCTTTGATTCTAATGGGCATGTTCTCCAGCTATTTCGCCTTCCTGCTCCGGCAGTTCATGGTAAGCATTCATAATGATCTGCTGGAAGCGGCCGAGCTGGACGGCGCCGGCTTCATCCGTATCTTCTGGAGCGTCATGCTTCCGCTGAGCCGGCCGATTCTGGCGACGGTGGGGATTATCAAGTTCATCTGGACCTGGAATGATTACCAGGGTCCGCTGATCATGCTGAACTCGACGAAGCTGTATACGATTCCGCTCGGCATGCAGTTCTTCCAGGAGGAGTTCGGCACTCGCATTGCGGTCATGATGATGGCATCTGTTGCGGCAATTATTCCGCTGCTGGCGCTGTTCCTGGCGCTGCAGAAGCAGGTTATTGAAGGGATCGCTATCGGCGGGGTTAAGGGGTAATTATGTTTGGCCGGCGCTGCGAAGGGTCCGACCAAGGTCAAAAATGTCTACGCGCATACCGCAATTCTGTACACGGTATGCGCGAAGATGAGATAGTATAATGAGCCTGCAGCAACCATTACAAGGGGGAATTATTTTGAAGAAAAAATCATTATTGCTTATCTGTCTGTTAATGATTCTTACGGTTACCGCATGCGGTAACAATAGTGGAAACAATACATCGGCTACGAACGCACCGGCAGCCGCCGAACAGACGGAGCAGCCCGCAGGCAAGGAGAAGATCAAATTCTACACCTACAAGGCGAGCAAGCCGGATGAGCCGATCTATCAAGCTGTTCAGGCCTACAATGAGTCGCAGGACAAGGTGGAAGTGGAATATGTCTCCCTTGTGCAGAACAGTGACAGCACCGATTTCATGAAGAAGCTGGATATTCAGATCGCCAGCGGCGAAGTGGTTGACGTGTTCATGACCGGGAACGAAGAGGAGCTGCTGGAACGCGCTTCGCGCGGAGTTGTGGAACCGCTTAACTCATTATTCGAACAGGAAAACGTAAAACCTGAGGATGAATATAACAAAGTCATTAAGCTGGACGGCAATATCTACGGACTCCTGGGCAGTTCGACCCAATGGTTCACGGTGTTTAACCGCGATCATCTGGAGAAGGCCGGACTGAAGCTTCCTGAAATGGGCTGGACCTGGGATGACTTCCGCGATTATGCGAAGAAGCTGACTATGGACGGACACTACGGAACCTACTTCCACACCTGGGGCGAATATGCCAACATTATCGCTTATACCGAGCGTCCGAATCCGCAGCTGGATGCCGATCTGAACCCGACCTTCGATGATCCGTCCTTCAAATATTTCTTCGAGCTTCGCCGGGCAATGGAGCAGGAAGATAAGAGTGTTGAACCGTATGCAGACGTGCTGGCTTCCAATTACCATGTGCTACAGCAATTTTTTGCAGGGAACGCAAGTATGCTAGTGGTTCCAAGCTATGCGGTAAGAGCAGGATTGAAACTGGAGAAATTCCCGCATGACTTCCAAATGGTATACGCACCGGTGCCGCGTGCCGTGGATTCAAGTGAAATCGGCATGACCAATATCTCCGGCGGCGGTTTGGCGATTGGCGCGAAATCAGAACATAAAGAGGCTGCGTATGACTTCGTAAGATGGATGACGAAAGAGTCCTCCACATATACGAAAGAAATTCCTGCCTATAAGGGTGTTGACGGCGCAGCACTGATTAATGAATTCTTCAAGGAAAATGAGAATCTGATCGATACCGAATCCTTGGCGAAGACGCTCTTTGATCCGCGCAATAAAATGCCGGACACCTTCAGTGTTCCTTATGGCTCAGAGCTGAAAACGATCGTCGAAAACGGCTTCTCCAGCTACATGCTCGATAACCGCAACTTCGATGAAGTGAAAGCGGAGATCACGGACGAAGTGAAAAAAGTCGTCGAAGCGAACAAATAGTAGATAATGTCAGGCTTAACACAGCGACAAGGGATTATAATGAGTGTAATTACGCATAAATCAGGACAAGGATGATCTCATCATGGAATGGTTAAGAAGATTTTCGTTCCATCGCAAACTGCAGTTCTCATTTCTAATCCTTATACTGTTTCCCTTCATCGCTGTGACCTTTTGGTCGTATTCTTCCGTGAAGCAGAACGTGAGCGATAAACTGGCCCGCTCCAATGAAGAGACGCTTACGGTTATTGCGAATCAGATCGGAAAAACGATTGACAGCATCTCCTTCGCTTCGGTCTATTTCTCTCAAACCTATAATCCGGATACTCTAGAAAGCTTTCGGCATCTGAAGGATGCCGAAAGCTTTGCCAATTTCGAGACCTATGCCCATTATTCCAGGCTGAAGTCTATGGCTGATATTTTGTCGATGCAGTCCGCAGATGCCAATCTGAAGATGATGCTCGTGAACCGGGCGGACAAAATTATCATGGGTGACAGCACCTCACCGGTGTTCTCGGAGCTTCCGGAGCAGTTTCTGAAGGAAAGCGGTAAGCTTGACGAGAAGGAAACGACGGCGTTGCAGTGGTTCCCTTTCGGTGAGGCCCACTTCGCTCCGGATTATTATTACGCGGCCCGTTTTATTATCGACCCGCGCAACCATGAGAAGCTGGCGACGCTGTACATCGGGATTCCTAAATCCTATTTTCACAGCCTCCTGGATACAGGAAACCCTGACGTCGTCTTCTCCTTGAGCGGTCCGTCCGGCGATATTATTGCCATTAAAGGCGGGAGTGAAGCTGCGTCTTCCGGGGACAGGCTGGTGAATAGGGTATCGATTCCGAAGACCGGCTGGGTGCTCTCCGGCGAGATCCCCCGCAGATTCATTGACAGTCATATCAATCGGGAATTTATGGTAACGCTTTCAGTTGTTGGATTGTTCTTTCTAGCGTTTCTGATCTTGTCCATGTTCTGGGCGGGGCATATGAACAAGCCGATCAGCCTGCTCCGTTCAAGCGTGAAGCAGTATGTCGGCGGAAAGCGGGATGTCAGAATTCCGGTGAAGGGGAAGGACGAGGTCGCCGTTCTCTCTGCGGCGTTCAATCAGATGCTGGACGATATCAACGGGCTGCTGCATCAGGTGGAGAGCGAGCAGGAGGAGAAGCGGCTGCTGGAGCTTCAGGCGCTGGCCGCGCAGATTCGTCCGCATTTTCTGCTGAATACACTGAACTCAATTAAGGTTAGCCTGCTGCTGTTAGGAGATGAGTCTCACGGAACCATGGTTGATGCGCTGATGAAGCTGCTGCGTGCCTATGTCCATGTTGACGAACCGATGAAGTTGTCCGAGGAGTGCAAGGTACTGGGAAGCTATGTTCAGGTCATGCAAATCCGCAACCGGTTGAGCATTGACTTCAAGTATGAGTTGGGAGAGGGAACGGAAGACATCGAGCTTCCAAGATTGCTGCTGCAGCCTATCGTCGAGAATGCGATCTATCATGGCTTCTCCTCCCGTCCGGAGCATCCGGTCATTGAACTGCGGACCTCTTTTCAGGGCCACAAATTGGAGATCACCATCAGCGATAATGGGCGTGGCCTAAGTGATGACATGATTGTGCGGCTGAACCGGCGGTTGCATGGGATGGAGGACGAAACTCTCCGGCAGCAGGATAAAGGCGTAGGCCTGATTAACACGGCGCGCAGGCTTCAGGTGCTGTACGGGTATCAGGCGAGTATTACAGCGGCGGCACGCGAGGGCGGCGGCATGAGCTTTACTTTATATATTCCGGTAACAAGCAGTAAGGAGGCGGTAATTCATGATGACGGTAATGCTGATCGATGACGATGTACCTATGCTGGAGTATGTGGCACATCTGCTGGGCTCGTTAAATCTGGAGCTGGAGCTTGTTGCTTCGGCTTCAAGCAGCGGTCAGGCGCTGGAGGACTTTCATACGGCGTTGCCGGATCTCGTCATTATCGACATTGGACTGCCGGGAATGGATGGGCTGGAGTTGGCCGAGGCGTTTCGGATTACCAAGCCGGAGGTCCGGCTGATATTCCTGACGTGTTATGAGGATTTTCAATATTCCAAGCGGGCGTTCCAGCTCGAAGCCGATGATTATCTTATTAAGGATGAGCTGTCACCCGGGCAGCTTAAGGCCAGTCTGGTCAAGGCGATGAGCCGTTTCCGGAGCCGGGAGGAACTGCTTGAGCGCTATTCGTTCAAGCAAGCGATCGAGCGTAACAAAGAGGTGCTGCGGCAAAGCTTCCTGAAGCAATTGCTCTCCCCGGCAGGTGATTTGGATCATACTCTCTCCTTCGGTGAACGTCTCGGTATCTCCTGGAAGCTTCCTTATTTCCGCCAGGGCTTCCTCCATATCGATGCCGCTTCCCTGACCGAGAGGTACAGCTACGGGGATATGCCGCTGATTCACTTTGCCGTATACAATATTGCCATGGAATTGTCGGCGGGACCTGTGGCGGTTACACCAATCATGACCGATGATACGGGGATCTATCTGATCTGGAATGTAGCGGACCCGGAGGTTTCTTATCAGCCGTGGATTGATTTCATGGATTTGGTCAGGGACAAGGCGGAGCAATTTCTGAAGATTAAGGTGAGCGGGTTCTATTCCACCCAAACCGTATTACTAGAGCAGTTCGATACCGTGTATAAGACGCTGAGCGAATGCAGGGACGACAGCTTCTACGATCTTTATCCGGAAGCCAAAGCGGTTGCTGCTATGGAGTTCCGGGCTGCCTTCCAGCAGACAACAGAACGGAAATGGGATAAGGAACGGGGTATGCTGTCGCTGGCGCTTGAGGAGGGCAATGCCGCCTGGATCGATATGGCGGTTAATCCGTGGATTCAGCATGTCACCTCCGAGCGGCTGCTGCCCCGTCTGGTGAAAGAAATCTGCGGCGACTTTGTCCGCCAGATGGTATTTGAATCAAGCGGTGCTGTCGAGAGCCGTTTCTTCTTCTGGCTGGGGCAGGCGGTGCACATCGATGAAGTTGCCCGCTTAACCAAGCGGGAGCTGCGGAATCTGTGGAGACAGCATACACTGGCACCGGCTCCCGCTCAGGGGAAGGATATCCGCCTGCAGGCCATTGACCAGTTTCTCGACGAGCATGTAGACAGCATGATTACCTCGCTGGATATGGCGGAGCATCTGCATTTGAATGCCAGCTATTTCTCCCGATACTTCAAGAAGCTCGCAGGTGTCAACTTCACCGATTACGTCAACCAGTACAAAATCAATATGGCGATTACGATGCTGAGCCGGCAGAATGAAACCGTTGAGAACGTGGCCTATACCCTCGGCTTCTCCGACCGGGCATATTTCTCCAAAGTATTCAAGAAATACAGCGGAAAGAGCCCAAGCGAATATAAAACCCAGATTTCAGTCCCCGGCGAAATCATGGGGGAATGAAGTCGAAACTTTGCATGCAAACAGGCAATGAGGATACACGCTTCCCGCACGGCCTTCTCCCTATAATGGAAGAAACGAGAGTTCCAACTAGGAGGAGAGCCATGAGCGAGAAGAAAATAATATTGCCTGCGGAAGCGTTATCCGTGTCGCAGGAAGTGGATGTATTAGTTGCCGGCGGGGGGCCCGCCGGCATTGCTGCGGCCATTTCGGCCGCAAGAGCTGGCGCGCGAACCCTGTTGATTGAGCAGCGGGGATTTCTTGGCGGCATGGGTACGGTTGCCCTGGTTCCCGCGTTCTGCCCATACAGTGACGGGGAGAAAGCGATTATTCGCGGCATCGGCCTGGAGCTGCTAGAGCGGATGAAGGCAGGCTGCGAGCCGGATTTCCGGGAACGTTTCGGATCCGAGCTGGATTGGGTGCCGATTGATCCGGAGGTTTTGAAGCGTGTATATGACGAGGCTGTAATTGAAAGCGGTGTCAAAGTGCTGCTGCATACCGTAGTGAGCCAGCCCGTACTGGATGAAACTGGCCGCAGGATTGAAGGCGTCGTCATCGTTAACAAGTCCGGCAGAAGCTTCATTCGGGCGAAGACAGTCATCGACACGACCGGAGATGCTGACCTGGCGGCTATGGCCGGAGCGCCGTTCCATAAAGGCGGGGAATCCGGCGAGCTTCAGGCAGCTACGATGTGTTACTTGCTAGGCAGTGTAGACAGACTGCGGTTTGTGCAGTATTTGCAGGAGAGCAGCGACACCGAGCAGATTCATCAGGCGGTTCAGAAGGCGCAGGCGGAAGGGAAACTGCCCCCGGGACGCGATTCCGTCTCCGGCCTGGCCTGGATTGCTGATGATCTGGTCGGCGTCAACTTCGGCCATGTCTTCGGCATCGACGGAACGAAGGCGGAGGATCTGACCCTTGGCGCTTTCGAAGGACGTCAGCTGGTGAAGCGTCAGCTCGATTTCTTCCGGGCTTATGTTCCCGGCTTCGAGCAGGCTCATCTGCTGTCAACAGGAGAACAGATCGGCATCCGCGAGACGCGGCGGATCGTCGGCGACTATGTGCTGACGCAGGAAGACTTCATGAACATGGCTTCATTCGCCGATGACATTGCGCGCAACGCCTATTTCATCGACATTCATATGGCCCGCAGCTCGGGCGCTATGCATATCCATCATCTTCCGCCGGGGCAGTCGCATGGCGTGCCGTACCGCTGCATGCTGCCGCTTGGCCTCGACAATGTTTGGGTAGCCGGCCGCGCTTCCTCATCGGACCGGGTTGTTCAGGGCTCGCTGCGCGTCATGCCCAATTGCTTCGCGATGGGGCAAGCCTCCGGGTTGGCAGCGGCGATGGCAGCCGGGGCAGACGGCTGCAGCCGGAATGTGGATGTTCCCAAGCTTCAGCAGGGACTACTGCGGCAGGGAGCTTGGCTGGGTGAAACCTTTGCTTCAGAAGTACATGATGAAGGAGTGATCGCAAGTGAAGAGAAGTAGAAGCAGAGCCGGGGCAATGCCTCTGCTCGTCATCATCGGTTTTCTGTTGTCAGCCCTGTTATCAGGAGCGGCAGGACCAGTAGCAGAGGCAGCGGGTACTACGTATTATGTTGATTCTGCCCTCGGAAATGACGGCGCGGCGGGAACGAGCGAGGCTGCGGCTTGGAAGACACTGACCCAGGTGAACACGGTCACCTTCAGTCCCGGAGACCGCATACTCCTGAAAGCGGGGAGCGTATGGAGTGGTCAGTATCTGGATTTGAAAGGCTCGGGTACGGAGGGTAATCCGATCACCGTTGACCGTTACGGAACAGGGGCGAAGCCGCTGATTCATTTCGGCAATACGAGCGTGAACGGTGAAGGCTTTGGGGTAAGATTGCGTAATGTTTCCTACTGGGAGATCAACAATCTCGAGATCACGAGCGGCCAGCAGCCGACGGATATTAGAAGACACGGGGTTCTTGTGGTCGGTGAAGGCACCGGCGCAGGCAGCTTCCGGCATATCTACATTAAGAATCTCGACATCCATGACATCTTCGGTACGGACCGGCGGACCGGCGGCATCAATTTCCATGCCAGAGGCGCCAATAGCGCGATTGAAAGCACTTGGGACGACATTCTGATCGAGAATAATACCATAATCAATGTAGCGGATACGGGCATCCAGACGATGACCGACGCTTTTGCCAACAGTGCTTGGACCCATAAACTTGATGCTTTCAAGAATGTGGTGATCCGGGGCAACTATGTGGAGAAAATACACCGCGACGGCATTCTGGTCAGAGCTGCTGTAGCTCCGCTTATTGAATACAATACGACGAATGCGATCGGCAACGCCTGCGACATAGACACAGCGGTTGTGAATTACCTGGATCGTATTGCCGTGGTGGCGGCACAGTGGGCTTATTATACAACCGGTGCTGTGTTTCAATATAATGAAGCCTTCGATACCCGGAAGCTGGATGGGGACGGCCAGCCGTGGGACTTCGACGTGGAGGTGAACTCCAGCGTTTATCAGTATAATTACAGCCACAACAATCAAGGCGGAACCCTACTGGTTATGAACGATACCGACGATAATACCTTCCGTTACAATATCAGCAAGAATGATCTGGACGGCAACGGGGCGTTTAACCTGATCAGCGGCGGCGGGAATTTGTACGTCTATAATAATGTTATCTACCGTTCCGGCACGCAGAACCGGGCACTGACCCATGCCAGTACGACAGGGATGGCGTATTACACGAATAACATCTTCTATAACGGGGCGAGCGGGCAGTATACCAACAGTCCAAGAATGACCTATGACCATAACAGCTTCTATGGACTGAATTCCAGCGTTCCAAGTGACCCTTATAAAATCGTCGGCGATCCTATGTTCGTCAATCCGAATGCGGTATCGAGCCGGGCGACAGCTGACGGATTCAAGCTGACCACGGCTTCTCCGCTGATCAACGCTGGCGTGGCGGTTGCGGGGAATGGCGGCAAAGACTTCTTCGGCAATCCGCTTTATTACGGAGTGCCGGATATCGGGGCGTTTGAATACCAGAGCACGGTTTCGCAGCCGATAACACTCTTGTCCGACAATTTCGAGGATAATGATTACAGCGACTGGGCGACTTCCGGCGGTACGTGGAGCCTGATATCAGACGGCAGCCTTGCCTTGTCCCAGAGCCTTGCTTCAGGTGAAGCACTGGCTTATACCGGTAATGCATCATGGAACAATTACACTTATTCGGCACGCGTCAAGCTGCTGACCGCTTCGGGGAACGCAGGACTGGTGTTCCGTTATGCGGATAATTCGAACTATTATATGTTCCGGTTGAACGACGCCGTGGACAAAGCGGAGCTGTACAAAAAAAGCGGAGGCACGATGACCCTGGTAGGCAGCGCCAGCGTGACCATCACTCCGGGGCAATGGGCAGATATGAAGGTGACGGTGAGCGGCAATTCGATTACAGGTTACGTAAATAACGCCCAGCTCATCCAGTGGACCGATACGGCGCCGATATCAGCCGGTAAGATAGGTATCCGGATGCATACCTCTACAGCCCGGATCGATGATGTGAAGGTCATTCAGTAATGTATATTGTGGTGAGGCTTCCGATGCTAACTTGATTACAATGGATTGAAGAAGGAGACGGGCAATGATTCGGATGAACCACGGGAAACAATATATATGGATGATATGCGGGACAGCCGTTCTGCTTGCCTGCGCGCTGCTGCTTCCGCGGTGGTCCGGAACATCGCCTGCCCTTGCTTCAGTCGGTGAAGCGGCGCAGAGAGCGGATGAGAATGCCGTGGTAGCGACGGTGAACGGCTATGCTGTGACGCTGAAGGAATTCAAGGTCCGGATGCCGGAGCAGCGTGCCGAGACGATGACCTATTACCAGCAAACCTATGGCTGCGATCCTGCAGCAGCAAGCTTCTGGAGTACGCCCTGTGGAGGGGAAGGTGAAATTCCCCAAGAGCGACTAAAACAAGTGACGCTGCAGCTATTAGTGGAGGACAGGGTCCGGGAGCTGGCAGCGAGCCAGGCTGGGCTGAATACCGCTATTGGTTATGATGCTTTTCTCGCGGAATGGGAAGAGGAGAACCGGGAGCGGGCAGAGAGTGCTGCTGCAGGGAAAGTCATCTACGGCCCCCGGCAGTACAGCGAAGTTGCCTATTACCGGTATACGGTTTCCAATACCGTGCTTGGCCTCAAAGAGTGGCTGACGGAACAGGACGGCCTCCCTACGGAGGAGCAGCTGAGGCAGGAATATGAAGATAGCATCGCAAGGCAGCCGGAGCCACCTTCCTTTGAAACGGCCAGGGATGCGTTGGTTCAAGAGTGGACCGAGAAGCGTTACGGGAGATGGTTCGCGGAGCAGGTGAAGCAGGCGGCAGTAGAGATCGATCAGCAGGTGTATGCGGGAATAAGGCTGTAAGTTCTAAGACTTACAGGAAATCCGTGAGGATCTATTTGTCTGTTCTGAATAATTCAAGAGTCGGTAAACAGGCCGCCTTGAATTATTCTTTTTTTATACATAATCCGTCATAGTTCGTACAACTGGAAATCTCGTGGTATACTTGCACTCATATTCCATAATTGTCCAAAAGGAGTACATAACGATGTCGAAGAACCGCATAATGGCTTTATCCCTGATTCTAATTTTTCTTATTCAACTGACCGCCGGTACTGCATGGGCCGCGCCGGTCAAAGCTGTGAGCCTGAAATTCACGGAAGGGTCTATCTCCCTGGCAAAAGGTGGGAAAATGGATTTGAACACGAAACTGAAACGGTCGGCTAAAGTCACCGTTGTCTTCACAACGAGCAATGCCAAGGTTGCATCCGTGACTTCAGCCGGCGTCGTAACCGGTATTGTATCCGGTAAAGCAACAATTACTGCCTCGGTTTCTCAAAAAGGGTACAGCGGCAAAGCGAGCATCGCCGTTCAAGTGACAGCGCCCGCAACAAGCGGCGGCTTGAATACCGGAGCGGCGGCTAAACCAGTTATCTACACAGATCTGGCCTTACTGGATGCCGATATCCGGCAAGGCTTGAAGACATTATTCAAGAAGGACTACACCAAGCTGACAGCCGACGAAACGGCGCAGCGCGACAAGCTGATGAATATCGACCGGCAGCAATTGCTTGCAGGCTTGCAGGCAATCATCGTTAAAGGGGAACCGTCATGGTCGGCGACCATGGCGCAGGAGTTCGCCGTTCATAATCTGGAGGGCAATATTAAAGACATAGCGGCATTGTTCTCGGCTGCCGTCAATGATCAGGATTCGCGGAGGGCAGCTTTGGAGCTGCTTAAGGCGTTCAAGTCGGATAACGCGCTGAAGTCTTTCGGCAATCTGTTGATGTACTCGCCGGATGCGAATCTAAGATACAGTGTCGCTTATCTAATCAGCCAATTCAAAGGGAATACCGAAGCTCTCTCTCTACTGATCAATGCGACGATTATAGAAACAGATGACAAGACATGGATCAATGAGGCTGCGTCATTAATCGTCGTGGCCGGCACTGATACGGGAATGATAAATACCGTTATTCTCACCTACGGCCAATATCCGGATGCGAGGAAATCCAAGTTCGCTGGTTGTTTTGGTTATGATGACCCCGCACGAGCCGAATTGTTTAAGACATGGGAGACAACCTTGAACGACAACCTCCAGTCACCCGTCGATGCATTGAAGAATGCTTCAAGCACGTTATGGAACGATTTAAAGAAATATCCCAGAGATTAGCAGAGGGCAAGGGTTTCGCTTGAGCGAATCCCAAAGGCAGCGGCATGCTTGGACGCTTCAATTAAACGTCCAAACTGCGCTGCCTTTTGTTAATTTACCCGTCCAGCAGCGGTTACACGGAGAGATTTGCTGGTAGTGGCGATAGCAAACTCTACTGCAGATATGTAAGAAGAGGAGCACCTGGTGTTGTCTTTATCGCCGGGTTAGGCGACAGCAGTGATACTTGGGATGTGGTGCAAGCGCGGATTTCGCAAAAGTATTCAAGGTTCTCCTATGACAGGGCCGGAACCGGGAGGAGTCAAGCTGATCTTGGCCCGCGTACCTGTATTGAGATGGTGGAGGAGCTTTCTGAATTATTGCAATTACTTGAGGTTGAGCAGCCTTATATCCTGGTGGGGCATTCTTTTGACGGGCTGATCGCCAGGCTGTATACCAGCATGTACCCTCAGCTTGTCTCGGGTATGGTTCTGATTGATGCCGCCGCCGAATATAAGGAGCTTGCCTATGAAGAGGTGCTACCCGATAAGCTCATCTCCCAGAATAGAGAGTATTATTCAAATCCGATGCTAAACAGCGAAAGAATTAACAAGCCGCATAGCTATAAGCAGGTTGCTGAGCGAACACGGAAAAGTGATCTGAATATATCCATTATTATACGAGGCTTACCGGATGAAGCTAATGACGAATGGCCGCATGAGGAGATACTGAGGATTGATCAACAAATGCAAAGGGATTTCCTGCGGCTGTCCACGTCTAGCAAATGCCGGATGGCCACCGGTAGCGGACATTATATTCATCATGATGAACCGGAGATTGTAATTGAAGAGATTATGGCCATGATTAAGGGAGGATGAACAATGAACGAGGCAAGGTCAAGACTCATATTGGACCTGCAAAGAATTGAGGAAGAGCAGTATCTGCTCCGTGAAGATGAGCGGATACAGGAATTTATTACGTTGATGCTGCAACATATTGGTGATCCCGAGCCGGCGCTGCGGGATGAGCTTATTTATCCAACCTTCTATGAATGGATAGAGACCCAGAAGCGTTTCACGACAATGGAGCTTCGCGAAATGCTAATGATTCTGACCGATGAGGAGCATCTGTTATACCGTATTGGCAGTATTGACGACCCAAGTGTGTTTACAAGATCGTTCACTGCGCTGGTCATTGTCCTGATTATACGCCGCCACAGACAGCAGCCTTTTCTGGAACCGGAGGATTTCTTGAATCTGAAGCATTCGTTACTCCGTTATTACCGGGAAGAAAAGGATCTTCGCGGTTATTTGTTGGAAGGGGGGTGGGCCCACAGCGCAGCTCACGGTGCTGATGCTTTGGTGGAGCTGGTGCAGTGTCCGGAAAGCGATAGTGAGGTGCGCCATGAGGTCCTCGGTGTTATTCATGGAATGCTTTATAATGGACAACAAAGCTTTAATGAGGAAGAAGATGAACGAATGGCCAGTATTGTGGATGTCATGATCAAACGAGACCTGCTTCCAAGTGAGGATCTCGCTGGCTGGATAAAAACCCTTGCACAATGTGCTGAGTGGCCAAGAAGCCGCGAACAGACGATTGCCCGGGTGAACAGCAAGAATTTTGTGCGTTGCCTGTACTTCAGAAGAGGAGAGGGAAGCCTCGACGAGAGTCTTTCCGCTTCCTTACTCGCCACCGAAGCTAAATTAAATAAATTCCGTTATAAATAAACATTTTCATTAATTATTCTGAGATCTAGAGTTTAAACAAGTGGTGGCAGGCCTCGATGAATCATATATCGGGGACTATTAAACATGGTGAATGATGTCCAAGGTTATTCCTTAATATACTCCGAGAAGTTCTCCTGCAAATACATTGAATTAATATCCTCCCTCAGATGATGGTGGATGAGCTCATCGAGCTTATCTATCTCTTTATGCATCATGAATTGGAGAATGTTCTGGTGATCTTGGTGAATCTCCGCCAGCTTTTCCTGCCTCAGCATGTGCAGCCTGCGGTATCTTGCGTAATGCACGTTGGACTGTTGAATCAGGTTCCACAGGAATTCCCGCCCGGCCAGCCGGAACAGAGTTTGATGAAAGACATCATCGAGGTTCAGGAAGCGTTCTGCCGCGTCGTCCTCATGGATGAGAGCCTGCTGCTTGTCCAGAATCTCCTTCAGCTCATGTACCCCTGTAAGCAGAAGGTGGGAGGAGAGGGTTTTGATGATCTCTTTTTCCAGAACACTCCGCAAATAAATAATCTGCTCCACCGATTCCAGATCGATGTAGGAGACGAGGTTGCCTTTCTTGGGATAGACATCGATATAGGATTCCAGACTGAGCTGCTTCAGCACATCGCGGAGCGGGGTTCTGGAGATCTGGTAACGTTCGGATAGAACGGTTTCGCTCAGAATCGTTCCGGGCTTCAGCTTCAGCGTAAGGATTTCGTTCTTCAATGAGTTCATAATCTCTTCTTTTATAGACATGGCGGCTCCGCTCCGGGTTGTTTTTTTATAATCTAGTATACAACATGATGGACTTGAATAAAAGCGAATAGAAGATGAGTATTATGTGCTGTATGTAGTTTCTAAAGGTCTTTTTATCTAATGTTAAGGTTGCGTTGACAGTCCGACGCCCTGTGCTTTATGATCAGAACAAATCTTGTATACAAGATATTAGAGTGCATCGGAGGAGGATTCGCGGATGAATATGACGTGGAGATGGTACGGGGAAGGAAATGACAACATTACACTTGATCATATCCGGCAAATTCCAGGGGTTATGGGGATTGTCTGGTCGCTGCATCATAAAGTGGCGGGTGAAGTGTGGGAAATGGATGAGATCCAGAAGGTGGCGGACCAAATCACAGGCAAGGGCTTCAGCACCGCCGTGGTTGAGAGTGTCAACGTTCATGATGATATCAAAATCGGCCTGCCGTCCCGCGATCATTATATCGACATTTATATCGACACCATCCGCAAGCTGGCGAAGGTTGGCGTTAAAGTCATCTGCTATAATTTCATGCCGGTTTTTGACTGGACGCGCACGGAGCTGTATAAGGAGCTGCCGGACGGATCGAACGCCCTCTTTTATGAAAAGGCTGCCATTACCGATAATCCGCGCGAGATGGTGGACCGCATTCTGAAAGGCGCCGGACAGTTCACGATGCCGGGCTGGGAGCCGGAGCGGCTGGCCAAGCTGGATGATCTGTTCGCGTCCTATGCCGATGTAACGGAAGAGAAGCTGTTCGAGAACCTGAAATACTTCCTGGAACGCATTATTCCGGTCTGTGAAGAAGTGGATATCAAAATGGCGATCCACCCTGATGATCCGGCTTGGCCGATCTTTGGACTGCCACGCATTATTCGCAGCCGCGATACGATCCGCCGTATGCTGGACGCTGTGCCAAGTCCGTATAACGGACTGACCTTCTGCACGGGCTCGCTCGGAACGAATCCGGAGAACGATCTGCCGGCGATGATCCGCGAGTTCCATGACCGGATTTATTTTGCCCATATCCGCAATGTAAAAGTGTTCGATAACGGTGATTTCATAGAGGTTTCACACCGTGGACGCGATGGCAGCGTAGATGTAGCCGAGGTTGTAAAAGCCTACCACGAGAGCGGCTTCACCGGTTATGTGCGTCCGGACCACGGCCGTCATTTATGGGGAGAAGAGAAGAACTGCCGTCCTGGCTATGGTCTGTATGACCGGGCGCTCGGCATTATGTATCTGCTGGGAGTCTGGGACAGTCTGGAGAATGCGAAGGGAGCGAAATAAATGCTTCGTTTATCACTAAGCAGTATCGCTGACGAATCGTCCTGGAAGGCTGCGGGCGTCGAGCTTCCGAAGTTCGATATCCCACAGATCGCAAAGAACACAGGGGAGAAGCCGGAGTGGGTGCACTTCGGTGCAGGTAACATCTTTCGGGGCTTTGTAGCGAACGCCCACCAGAAGCTGCTGGACAGCGGCAAGGCGGATACCGGGATTATCGCTGCGGAATCATTCGATTTCGAGATGATCGACAAGGTATACAAGCCTTACGATAACCTGACGCTGCTGGTGCAGATGAATACCCGCGGCGAGTTCCAGAAGAAGGTCGTTGCAAGCATTGTCGAGGCCATCACAGCCGACAAGAACCGTGAAGCGGATTACAGCCGCCTAACAGGGATTTTTGAGAATTCCAGCCTGCAGATGGCCAGCTTCACGATTACGGAGAAAGGCTATTCCCTGACTGGACTCAATGGACAGTACCTCGGTATCGTGGAGAAGGATATGGAGAACGGTCCGGTGCAGCCCATTCATGTGATGAGCATTGTTGCATCGCTCGCATACCGCCGCTATCTGAAAGGCCAATACCCGATGACTTTCGTCAGTATGGACAACTGCTCCCATAATGGGGATAAGCTGAAGAACGGCGTTATTACCGTGGCCAAAGAGTGGGCGAAGAGGGGCCTGGTTGAAGACGGATTCACCGCCTACCTTGAGGACGAGAGCAAGATCACGTTCCCGCTGTCCATGATCGATAAAATCACGCCCCGCCCGTCGGAGTCGGTGCAGGCGGCACTGCTTGAGCAGGGTATCGGCGAGATGGACGTCATCGTTACGTCCAAGAATACGTACACCGCGCCTTTCGTGAATGCGGAGATCAGCGAGTATCTGGTGATCGAAGACAAGTTCACCAATGGCCGCCCTGCGCTTGAGGAAGCGGGTATTATCTTCACTAACAGAGATACGGTCAACAAGGTGGAGACGATGAAGGTGACCACCTGCCTCAATCCGCTGCACACCGCGCTTGCCGTAACCGGCTGTGTTCTCGGATATACCCTGATTGCCGATGAGATGAAGGATGAGACGCTGCGCAGGTTTGTGGAAACTATAGGGTATACCGAAGGGCTGCCGGTTGTCGTTGATCCGGGTATCCTCAGTCCTAAGCAGTTCCTTGACGAAGTGATCCAGGAACGTTTCGCGAATCCATTCATTCCGGACACTCCGCAGCGGATTGCTACCGACACCTCGCAGAAGGTGGGCATCCGGTTCGGTGAAACAATCAAATCCTATATCCGCAGGGATGATCTTGATCCGTCGGCGCTTACGGCGATCCCGCTGGCTATTGCCGCCTGGTGCCGCTATCTGGTGGGAGTAGATGATGAAGGTCAGCCATTCGTACTGAGCCCCGATCCGCTGCTGGAATCTCTTCAGGGTCATTTGGCCGGGACTAGCCTGGGGGATACGTCTTCAAATGTGCGTGCTATCTTACAGGATGAGAAGATCTTTGGAGTAGAGCTGTATGCCATCGGTCTCGGGGAGAAGATAGAGGTCATGTTCCATGAAATGCTGGCAGGTCCGGGAGCGGTGCGGAGAACGCTGGACCATTATTTGAAATAAGGGCAAAGGAGCATAAGGATGAAGGCTTTTATTCATGAAGATTTTCTATTACAGTCGGAAGAAGCCCGGGTACTCTATCATGAGTATGCTGAAGCTCAGCCTATTATCGACTATCACTGTCATCTCGATCCGCAGGCCATTGCCGAGAATAAGCCGTTCAAGAGCATCACCGATGTCTGGCTGGGCGGGGACCATTATAAATGGCGTGCGCTGAGAACGTTCGGCGTGGATGAGAAATATATTACCGGCAACGCCTCAGATGAAGAAAAGTTCGCCAAGTGGAGCGAGGTTCTTCCCTATACCATCGGCAATCCGTTGTATCACTGGTCGGCGCTGGAGCTTAAAGCCTACTTCGGCGTGGAGGAGCAACTGAATCCGGGGAATTGGCGGGACATTTATGATCACTGCAACCGTCTGATTGCTCAGGATGACTTCAAACCGCAAGGGCTGATTACGCGTTCCAAGGTAAGATGGATCTGCACCACGGATGATCCGGTGGATGATCTGAATTACCACGTACAGATTGCCGGGCAAAAAGAGTTCAATACCGGGGTGACACCGACGTTCCGGCCGGACAAAGCACTTCTAATTGAGTCGGTTTCATTTACGGACTATGTCTGTAAGCTGGAGCAGGCCGTAGGTTATTCCATTACTACCTATGCTTTGATGGAACGTGCGCTGCTGGAGCGGGTGGATTATTTCCACAAGCATGGCTGTATCATCGCTGACCACGGGTTCTCGCACCTGCCGTATGCAGAGGCTTCGCCTTCCATATTGGAGAGTATCTTCAGTAAGCGGCTTGGCGGCCAAGCATTAAGCAGTCTGGAGAGTGACCAATACGCTACGGCGTTATTCCTCGCTCTGGGCAGGCAATATGCCGCCTATGGCTGGGCGATGCAGCTGCATATCGGTGCCATCCGCAATCCCAATTCACGGGCTTTCCATCAGCTAGGTGCGGACTCGGGATTCGATACGATCGGTGACGGCAGCTATGCCGAACGGTTATATAAGCTGCTGGACGGACTGGAACGGACCGGCGAGCTGCCGAAGACGATCCTGTACAATCTGAATGCGGCGCAGAATGATGTGCTGGCAGCGATGGCGGGATCTTTTCAGGGCAGCGGGATCAAGGGGAAGGTGCAGTTTGGCTCCGGCTGGTGGTACAACGACCAGAAGGACGGTATGCTCAAGCAGTTGACCTCTTTATCCAATCTTGGCCTGCTCAGCTGCTTTGTGGGAATGCTTACGGATTCGAGATCGTTCCTCTCATATACGCGTCATGAGTATTTCCGCCGTATTCTGTGCAATCTCCTCGGCGGCTGGGTCGTGAGCGGTGAAGTGCAGAATGATCTTCCGTTCCTGGGAAGTATTGTTCAGGATATCTGCTTCAATAATGCCAATAGCTATTTCGGTTTGAATCTGAAGAATGAGTAGTGCCGGAATAATGATGTGAACTTCATCAGAAGTTGTATATAAGAAGCCTTTTGGAAGCAGAGCAGAGCGAAGGACAAGACAAAAACGGTCCATAATCTGTGCTGCGGACAATAGGCTTTTTTGTGCTGCTGGTATCGCTCCAATTATAAGCCGATCTGTAGTCACATTCTTATCCGTCTGAATAAACTGACTATGATCCAAAGATCCGAATCATCGATGGCAGAGGGGTGAATCTAATGAAGTCTATCGTCCGGAGTAGAAAGCTGGCTGCGAAAATGAACCG
The DNA here is from genome assembly GCF_042610485.1 of Paenibacillus oryziterrae. NCBI lineage: Bacteria > Bacillati > Bacillota > Bacilli > Caryophanales > Paenibacillaceae > Paenibacillus > Paenibacillus oryziterrae. The sequence continues at coordinate 83,448 of NZ_JBGJZO010000006.1, forward strand.
TCCCGGTCCAAAGGCGAAGCCGGGATTAACCCTTTTGTACAGCGATCCGAAGTACGGCTTCCATCTGAAGCTTCCGCGTTCATGGAAATGCTACACTGTCGTTAAAAGAACCGGCCGAACGGGTGATGAGGAATATGGCGTTCACTTCTATTTTAAATACAAAGGCAAGGTGTACGAACCGGCGTTGTCCATGCTGGTGTTCCGGATGACCTTGAAGAAATGGCGGGATGACGGGTATGATGAGTCACCTTTCATTCGGTTGGCAGTCCGGGACGGGCTGATTTTTGCCTATATAGTTCCTGAAGAGCTTCCTTCAGAATTCCTTAACAAGTCGGGAGACGATTACGATTATAAAAAATACGGCCGGCCTATCCGCCTGCTGAAGCACATGGTCAATGACGATGTTCCGAGAATAGTGAAGACGTTTAAGCTAAAATAATGATTTAACGGATAACCGGAATCCCGATGGGGCATACGCCTTATTGGGATTTTTTTGATTGTTTCCGGCTGTCAGATCGTTGAAGGTTCAAGCTGGCGTACTCAGCAGCTCCCGGGCAACCTTCTCAAGCACAAACGTCTCCCGTTCGACGGCTAAACCCATGGAAGCTTCCCGGCTCTCAATCACCTGACGGTTGTGGTGGATCGCCTCGTGAATATTTACCCATACGGCTGACATTCCGTTATTGATTTCATAGTCTTCAAGCCGGGTCTCGCCAAGTTCTTCCTCTATTCTGCATACGAAATAATAAGAGATCATATGGAGCATATCGAATTCGGGTTTGTAATAAGGCAAGTATTCCTCGATGTATCCCAGCTCATGAACGATTTCAACTTGGGTGGCCCCAGTCTCCTCGTACATTTCTCTGCGCAACCCTGCGAACAGATCTTCATCGGGCTCCAAACCTCCTCCTGGAAAGCTGTAATCATTGTATCTTCTGGTATACAAAAGAAGGATGTCTGAGCCTCTTAGGATGATACCTCTGGCAGCTCTACGTTCAAATACACTGCCTTCCAAGCTTTGGACATCTTTATGTATCATTCGGTGGAGCTCTTTCATTCGAATACATCCTTTTCATTGAGATTATATAATTGTACTTGGTTTGGCCTGTGATTTGATAATGTTCCTGACATATTTTATATCTTTTTTTTGTAAAATTCTAAATTTAAAATTGTTTTTAGCCGATATTCTATCATCCAAACTTTATGGTCTATGAGTCGTCGTCCCTTTGGCTATTCTTTCATTGAGGAGAGACCCCTATGAATATAAAAAAGAAGATGAATAGATTGGCTGTCGCATTAGCAGCTCTATTCCTATTCGCGAACTCCCAAATGGCTTATGCGGTCGAGAGACCGGTGCCAGGAACGGAGCAGGAAGTTATTGTTGTGTACAAGAATGAGGAGGGGAAAGACCTTATTCTTGAAGAAAGTGTGGATGTCGGGTACGAATTTGAGAGCATCCCTGCGGTTTCGGCTACGGTGACTAGCAGCGATCTCAATGCATTGATGAACGATCCGAACATTGATTATATTGAGCGCAATACGGTTTTTCAAATGACAGACTCAAGCTTCAATGCGGTCACGAGCGTCATTCCGGCAGAGCAATCCCAGTGGAGTTTCCAGGAGGTTCATCCTACGGCCATGTGGGATGAGGGCTACACGGGAACAGGAGTTAAGGTAGCTGTGGTAGACTCCGGTATTTTTCTGCACAGTGAACTGAATATTGCTGGCGGAATTTCAACAGTGGATTATACCACCAGCTATACCGATGATAACGGACACGGTACTCATGTTGCAGGAATTATCGCGGCTAACAATAATAGTGTTGCCATGGTCGGAGTCGCTCCGGATGTGCAGTTATATGCTGTCAAAGCATTGAATCAGTTAGGAAAAGGCAACCTTGCGGACATTTTGGAGGGTGTGGATTGGGCGATCAAGAACCACATGGACATTATTAATCTCTCACTCGGAACGGATGAAGATTCTCTGGCTCTGAAACAGATGGTAGACAGCGCCTACAGTGAAGGCATTCTTGTGGTCGCTTCGTCAGGAAACAGCCAGGAAGGTAAACCAGTTAGCCAAAATACAGTGAACTATCCGGCAAAATACGACAGCGTCATCGCTGTCGGAGCGGTTGACAGCAGTAATGCCAGAGGCAGCTTTTCGTCCGCCGGAAGTGAAGTAGAGGTGGCCGCTCCCGGAGTGGATATTGTATCCACTTATGAGTTTAACGGTACACAGGGATATGCGATGGCAAGCGGTACATCTCAGGCGGCTCCTCACGTAACGGGCATGCTGGCTCTGCTTAAGCAGAAATATCCATCAATGACCAATGTCCAGCTTCGAGAAGAAATCAGAAAATATGCTGTCGATCTGGGGACGCCGGGACGGGATATTGAGTTTGGGTTTGGCTCTCTTACATTCAGCAAGGATATAACAGCTCCAAGTAACGTGACTGGGCTGAAGGTGACCGACAAAACGGATAGTTCTCTTTCTCTGGCATGGTCCAATCCAGCAGAATCGGACTTCGCCGCGAGTAATATTTATGTGAACAATGTAAAGGCAGGCACGACAGCGGAACAGACCTACACGGTAAATGCCCTGCTGCCGAGCACCTCTTATACCGTTGCGGTGAAATCTGTAGATCTGACGGGTAATGAATCGGCAGGTGTAAGCGTAACAGAGGCGACTTATGCTGAAACAGCTGTAATTGACCTAACGCCACCAGCAGAAGTTACAGGTCTAAAAGCGGATGAAAGCACAACTAGCACGATTAAGCTGAGCTGGAGTAATCCGGCGGATGCCGATTTCTCCAAAGTCAAAGTCTATCTGAACGGAAGCGCGGCTGGAGAAACCTCTGCATCAGGGTTTGAGCTGACAGACCTTCTCGCGGATACCGAATACAACATCGTTGTTAAAACCGTAGACGCCAGCAGTAATGTTTCGGCTGGAGTGGCACTTAAGGCAAATACACAGGCCGTATCCGTTGTGACGCAGCCAGTCGTGACAGCTCCAAGTACTCCGGATCCCGGTGGTTCGCTTCCGGGCAGCGGTGTCATATCTCTTCCTATGAATCCAACTCCTGCCCCAAGCGGAGGAACTGCAGTTATAGCTGCACCAACGGCTCAGGACAAGGATAAGAAGTCATCCGGGGATGTAGAATCGGTCCTCGGGGACGCCGAGGAATCGCATACGGTTTCGGACTTTGTTAAAGCGAAGCAGGCTGTGCTGGCCTTAAACGATACTGAAGAGCGCAAGGAATTCCAGCAGCAGTTGAATGAACTCAAAGAAACGATGGGAGTTAAAGATGTTCCAGCCAAAAATGAGATTCGATCTGCCGCACCTATTGGCATTAGTCTGCAGATTGCCATGAAGAGCACAAATTTCAAAACGATCGATGTTTCATCAATTAAGCCCGGAGAGAATATCTTTGTCCTCAATAGTAAAGGTGAGCCGGTAGAGGGAGTGAACATCAGGGTAGTCTTCAACCGGATTCTTATTACACCGGGGCAAGGGTCATTCCCTGTACATGAAACCTTTACGATCCTCATTGATAAGTCGGTTAAAGGCAAGCCGAGTCCGGGCTCAGGAACAGCGTACGAGCTGAAGAACCCAATTATGCTGGAGTTCACCACAAGGTAACCAAAGACGGAAAGCATGAATTCTACTAACCAGATGGGAGCAATTATATGAAATTTAAATCGATGGCAGGTGCGGCATGTTCCTTATTTCTCGCACTGGCACTGATTGTTGGATACGTCCCGCAGAACGTCAAAGCGGCAGGGACAACTGCCTTCAATGATGTTAAAGCAGGAGCCTGGTATGAGGGAACGGTTCAGTGGGGGATTACGGGCGGAATCATCAAGGGCTATGATGATGGATCGTTTAAACCAGGTAAAACAGTTACCGAGGCTGAGTTCTTGGCCATGCTGCTTCGTTCTTTTGAGCCTAATCTGGCTGCTGTCCCATCTATAACCTGGTCGGATATCTATTACGCCCGAGCCAAACAGCTGAATTACCCGGTGCGAAGCTTCACGGATTTGAAAGTAAGAAATACGGTCATCCTCCGCAAACAGGTGGCTGAACTGATCTCATCGACAGAAGGTGTTAACTTCAGCGGCGACAATGCTATCCGCTATCTGCTAGCCTTTGGTCTAGCGGAAGGCAAAAACCCGAATAAAGCCGGCATTCAAAGCTTTGAAGGAGATCAGGCATTAACCCGGGTTGAAGCGCTGCAGTTTATTAAGAACCTGAAGGATTACGGCATTGGCGGTCTATTGGATAGACCGGCGGAAGCCAGTAATCCGAATGATATTCCGCAATTATAATACGAGCAAGGGTGTACCGGTAGCCAAGTCCTATGGCTGCCGATACACCCATTGTTTTTGATAATGTATGGATTCAAATGTTCGGAATGTATTTAGTGCCCTGTATCCTGCGGCTCCGATCCACTCGCCAATCCCAGCTTCTTCACTAGCGATTTGATAGACAAGCCCTGAACCAGCAGGGAGAATAAGACTACACTGAAGGTTAGCACCAGAATGTTCTCTCTGCCTTCGAAGGACATCGGCAGACTTAGTGCCAGCGCGAGTGACAGACTTCCCTTAAGCCCGCCCCAGTTCAGGATGAGTTTCCAAGAGGCAGGGAACTTCTTCAGGAAACCGAGACTTGCATACAGCGCAAGCGTTCTTCCGAGAAGGACAATCAGGATAGCGGAGGCAATGATTCCCCATTTGTCGGAGAAGCTGATATTCTTAATCTCAAGCCCGATCATCAGGAAGATCAAGGAATTGGCCACCAGTGTAATGACATCCCAGAACGAGTTGATATTCGTGTATGTGGTTTCGGACATGCCGATTCTTGCACCATAGCTCCCGAAGATTAGGCCGCTAACGACTACGGCAATTACGCCGGATACATGAAAATGCTCTGCAATAAAGTAGCTCCCGAAGAACAGCAGCATGGAGAAGCCGATCTCCAGAGGGTAATCATCATAGAAACGGATCAGCTGCGAGAACAAATATCCCATGATGGCACCGATCAGAATCCCGCCAAGGCTGAATTTCAAGAACAGTAGAATTCCGCTGCCTACACCTGCCCAGCCCATCTCCATATAGGAAAGAAGATAAATGGAAGAAATCTGGAACAGCACAACGGCAATTCCGTCATTGAAGAGCGACTCCCCCTCAATAATCGTGACCACATTCTTCGGCACGCCCAGCGATTTGAAGATCGAGATCACGCTGATCGGGTCGGTGGCGCTCATCAGTGCGGCAAAGGTGAAGGCAACAACCAAGGGAAGTCCCACCAGCCAGTGCATGGAAACGACGATGATCAGAAAAGAAAGCAGCGTCCCGCCCAACGCCAAAGCCAGCACCGGCTTACTCTGCTCACGAAGATGAGATACAGGGAGCTTCAAAGTGGCATCTCCTAGCAATATCGGCAGGAATAAAGAAATAATGATTGTCTGGAATACGTGGGATTGAGTAATAAACGCTTCAGCCTCTTCAAGCACAGGCACATGGATGACACCCAGAATCAGGCCGACCACAACCAGCGCGATGGAGTACGGCTGATTTATTTTTTTGGCAACAGCAATAACTCCCATTGAAATCGCAAGCAAAATCAGAACTTGAATGAAAATTTCGTTGAACTGATGCATCTGGCACCTCTTCGCATGGAAGTTTGGAAAGATTAGGATGTTGTATATTGTACATTTATAGAATGATAAAAACAAACAACAGGCCCCACTGGAAGTTATCTCCGGAGCCTGTTTTGTGTATTTACGGCTATAGCAGTTTCTCCATAATCATCACATCCACAGGCTGATTGTCCATTACCCCTTGCTTCGCCAGGATACCGACCTCGCGGTAACCCAGCTTGCGGTAGAGTCCTTGGCCCAGTGCGTTGAAGGGGAAGGTAAAGAGCACGATTTTATAGAACTCATTGGTTTTAGCTTTGGCTTCCAGCGCCTCAAGAAGGGAGGAACCAATACCCTGACCACGGAAGCCGCGGTCAATGTAGACTGAAAGATCGGCTACTCCTTTATATGCACAGCGGTGAGAATAAGGATTCAGCGCAGCCCAGCCGGTGATTTCGCCATTGGTTTCTGCCACCAATACGCTATGGCGCCCTTGATGCTCCCCAAACCACTTCTCCATATATTCCTGGTCTTTGGTTTCGGTCTCCAGTGTGGCGATCCGGTCTTCGATACCTTGATTATAGATACGAAGGATACAGTCCAAGTCGTTCAAGGCTGCATCACGGATTGTAAGGCTCGTTATCATACTTCATTCCTCCTGCATTTCACGTGTAGAGTTAGCGGATTCGTGGATTTACAGTTTAACTTAAGCTTTAATCGCCTTGATTACAGAAGAGACGATATACTCATCGACATTCGCGCCTGGCACCCAATCTTTGATAAAAGACCTCGATTCGTCTTTGGGCTCAATTGAAATTTGGCTGAAGCCGCTTGTCTCCAGCATAGTCCTCAGATCGGACATGGATGAAGCGCCGGAGATACAACCGGAATACAGTTCATTCATATCATTCCGGATTTCCGGAGGAAGCTCTGTGGTCGTGACAATATCGGAGATGGCCAGGCGGCCGCCGGGCGCTAATACTCGGAAGGCTTCATGGAATACCTGCAGCTTGTCGGGAGAGAGGTTAATTACGCAGTTCGAGATAATGACGTCTACCGTATTGTCTGCAACTGGCAGATGTTCGATTTCACCTAAACGGAACTCGGTATTGGTGAAGCCGCCTTTAAGGGAATTACCGCGTGCCCGTGTGATCATCTCTGGAGTCATATCTACACCGATGACCCGGCCTGATGGACCCACCTGCCGGGATGCCAGGAAGCAGTCAAACCCGCCGCCACTGCCCAGATCCAGCACAGTTTCTCCAGGCTGCAGTTCTGCAATGGCTTGTGGATTCCCGCAGCCTAAACCTAGATTCGCCCCTTCAGGAACAGAGGTTAATTCATCGGAGGAGTAGCCGAGCTTGCTGGACACTTCATTAAAATCTACCGGCGTGGAGCAGCAACTTCTGGCGCCTTCACTATAGCTGCGTGTTGGATTGGTGGATACCCGTTCTACAGCAATTTGCCGGTACCGGCTTCTTACGGTTTGGCGGATCTGGTCATTGGTCAGCTTGTCGTTCATAAATGAACACTCCTCTTGTTTTTTTATTTGCAATGTGCAACTATAGATCAAGAGAAATCACCCGGTTACGGGCGCGCAGCAGCGGCTTGATTTCCCCATGGCCTCATTGAACAGCTTCACCGATCGAAGCACGGTTTCTTTCTCATATTCACTCATAAAGGAAAAAACTTCCTCCAGATAATCATTCATTTGCTGGTCAATCGTTGTCGCCACGAATTTCCCTTCGGTGGTCAGCGAAAGGGTAAATACTCTACGGTCGGACGGGTCGGGTGTCTTCTTGATAAGATTCATCTTAACCAGCGATTGAACCTGACGGCTGAAAGTTGTGATGTCGGTGCCTAAAGTTTCGGCAACCTGCTGCATGGAAGGGTTATGCTGACGGTCAATCTCATATAGCAGGTGGCTTTGCACCAAGGAGATATCACACCCGCCAATACTGCAGCAGTTCTTGTTCAACAACCCAAACCGGCGGGTCATAATTTGAAATAATTCACGTGGATTTTCCATTTCCTTCACCTCATGATTTAGTTATACGCTAACCATTTGCAATGTGCAACTATTATTTTTCTTGATTTACTGCAGTCTCGCTATTAGAATATAACCATTAGCTTATATACTTCAGGGAGGAGGAACTGGCGTGGAGACACTTACAGAGATTTCGGATGATTTGAAGCTGCTCGGGGACAAGACGCGTCTTGCGATGCTCTCGCTGCTCAAAGAACGGGAGTGGTGCGTGTGCGAATTTGTTGATATCTTCGATATTTCCCAGCCGGCGATCAGTCAGCATTTAAGAAAGCTGAAAAGTCAGGGCATTGTTAAAGAAAGCAAACGTGGACAATGGGTACACTATTCATTAAACGTTGAAGATAAGCCCTATATCCAGGCCGTACTTGATCAAATGCCGGATTCCCGCACCATTCTGGCGCAGCTTAACAAAGCGCATGTTGTTGCTTCATGTGATTAACGCAATGTTTTTTATGACTCGAATATAACCATATAGTTATATAATAATGCTTGAATTGTAATGGAGGCTCAGTACATGTCGGAAGTTATACTGGCAAGCATCATCTTTTTAATTACACTAGTTTTTGTCATCTGGCAGCCGAAGAATTTATCGATCGGATACTCTGCCTGCGGCGGGGCTGTACTTGCTTTGATTGCAGGTGTGGTCAGCTTCGGTGATGTTAAGGATGTCACCTTAATTGTGTGGAATGCAACGCTGGCGTTTATCGCGATCATTCTAATCTCACTAATTCTGGACAAAATCGGATTCTTTGAGTGGGCTGCCCTGCATATGGCGAGAGCGGCACATGGCAATGGTCTGCGGATGTTTGTTTATGTCACGGTGCTTGGCGCGGTGGTAGCTGCATTCTTTGCCAATGACGGTGCGGCGCTGATCCTTACCCCGATTGTACTCGCGATGATGCGGGCGCTGAATTTTGACGAGAAGAAAGTATTCCCGTTCATTATCGCCAGCGGATTTATCGCCGATACGACCTCATTGCCGCTTGTTGTCAGTAATCTGGTGAATATCGTGTCCGCCGATTTCTTCGGAATCACCTTCATGGAGTATGCGGGACATATGATTATTCCAACCGTGTTCTCTTTGGCGGCGAGCATCATGGTCCTTTACTTCTTCTTCCGAAAAAGCATTCCAGGACGGTTTGACAGCTCGCAGCTAAAGAAACCTGCCGATGCCATTAAAGACAAGAAGATGTTCAAGCTATCCTGGATTGTGCTCGGTGTACTTCTGGTGGGGTACTTTGTCAGCGAATTCCTGAACATTCCGGTCTCCATTGTGGCGGGAGTGATCGCAATCTTCTTCCTGTTGATGGCGAGAAGAAGCCCAGCTGTACCAACAACAGAAGTGATCAAGGGGGCCCCATGGGCGATTGTGTTCTTCTCCATCGGGATGTATGTCGTCGTGTACGGGCTGCGTAATGCCGGGCTTACGGATGTTCTGGCGGATGGAATCAAAGCTGCTGCTGATCATGGGCTGTTCGCTGCAACGATGGGTATGGGCTTCATTGCCGCGTTCATCTCATCGGTCATGAACAATATGCCTACAGTGATGATTGATGCACTGGCCATTGATGCCACACATACCAGCGGGATTATTAAAGAAGCCTTGATCTATGCGAATGTCATCGGTTCCGATCTTGGGCCGAAAATAACCCCAATTGGCTCACTGGCCACCTTGCTCTGGCTGCATGTTCTGTCATCCAAGGGCGTGAAGATCTCCTGGGGCACCTATTTTAAAACAGGGATTATATTAACGATTCCAACGTTGTTTATTACCCTTTTGGGACTTTACCTACGATTAACCATTTTCTAATTTAAAGGAGCTAATCACACATGGACAAGAAAACTATCTACTTCTTATGCACAGGGAATTCCTGCCGGAGCCAGATGGCTGAAGGCTGGGCTAAGCAATATCTCGGAGACAGCTGGAATGTCTACAGCGCTGGTATTGAAGCACACGGATTGAATCCTAAAGCGGTACAAGCTATGAATGAAGTGGGTATTGATATTACCGGGCAGACTTCGGATATTATTGATTCCAATCTGCTGAACAATGCAGACCTTGTAATCACGCTGTGCGGCGACGCCGCCGACAAATGCCCGGTAACACCTCCAAAGGTGAAACGGGAGCATTGGGGATTCGATGATCCGGCCAAAGCGCAAGGAACCGATGAAGAGAAATGGGCCGTGTTCCAGCGTGTCCGCGATCAGGTCGGGGAACGGATCAAACATTTTGCCGAGACTGGCGAGTAAGAGCGGAGGGAATAAAGAATGGCCAACTATCATGAACTGATTGCTGGAAAAGTATATATCGGCGGAGAAGCAGCTTTGCTGGATGCCCTACGGGAACGGGAAATCACAGACGTATTTGATCTGAGAGATACCGGCACAGAGGCGGAAGGCTTCCCGGCACATGTGACCCGTCATCATTATCCGATTGTCGAGGACGAAGGGGGTCAGGAAGGTTATATCCATGCTGCAATCCTCGCGGTCAAGGATGCCGTCACAAACAACAAGACCGTCTATTTCCACTGCGCCGGCGGCCGCAACCGGACAGGCACCGTCGCCAGCGGTCTCTTGATTGAGCTCGGTTTGGCCCCGAACGTGGACGAAGCCATGCGCTTAGCTAAGGACAGACGCCCTGATATCAACATCAAGCCGGAGATGGTCCAGGTGTTGCACGGTTTCTACGGAGCGTAAAGTAATTATAGTCTTTTATGGAGAAACGCCTTATAAATAGCCGGGGTACCCGCTATTTATAAGGCGTTTTTTGTACTGCTCTATCCTCCTTTTGAGTAAAAGCTGTCTCTGAGACTTATTCAACACATCCGAAGACAACAGCGATTGCAGCAACAGTCCGCCCTTGGAGCGCCTCCGACAGAGCACAGTTGCTTTTACCTTAAATTTTCATCTTTTTTATTTTTCTTTCATAATTTCGTCATGTTCCCTTTAGAACTTCATTCTAGAATAAGTTTATCAAGAAGATTGAAAGACAGGGAGTGTTCAAATATGGCGAGAATAATGATTACAGATGATGCTGCATTTATGCGATTAATGGTACGTTCGGCGATGGAATCCAATGGTCATGAAGTTGTAGGGGAAGCAGCGAATGGAGCCGAGGCCATCAAGGTATATCAGCAGGTCAAACCGGATGTGGTGACCATGGATATTACAATGCCGGATATGGATGGTGTGGCGGCTGTGAAGAGAATTCTTGAGGCTGATCCTGGTGCCAAGATCATTATGTGCAGTGCTATGGGACAGTCGGCCATGGTCATGGAGGCCTTGAAAGCGGGAGCGAAGGACTTCGTCGTTAAACCCTTTCAGATTGAGCGCCTGTTAGCATCCGTTCAGAAACAAATTTCATAATAAAAATGGAAGGAGATGCCGATATGATGAGTATACAGGATATTCAAATAAATGCTGTAGTTTCCGGTTTGGAGAAGGTGTTAACGCAGTATCTAGGCCTTAGTTTCCGGTCGGGGGAGCCACTTCTTCAGCAATCATCGGTTCATACGGATAGCGTAGCTGTGATGGTTGGAATGACGGGGGATGTTCGCGGTGAAATCATTCTGAGTATGGACTATGAAGTCCTGAAAGGAATTGTCAGTGTCATGTGCGGTTTTACGGTGGATAGTATCGATGATATGGGGTGGAGTGCATTTGGGGAATTCGGCAATTGGGTAGGCGCCGCCTGCTGCTCGGCCTTTAATGATCTTCAAATGAACACGAATATTACACCTCCGGTACTGCACGAAGGGAAAAGCAATCTAAGAACAAGCAGCAGTTTTATTAGCATTCCGGTTTATGCCGGCGATTTGACCCTTATTCTACACCTCTCTTTGGGTGAGTGATGAGCGCGCGCCGGGTATTGTATTGTTGGGGAGAGCTGTTCATGAACAAATTGAAAGTCATGCGCCTGTATATAGTTTTATCATTAATAAGTATTCTGGTTATGGGACGAGTTGCAGCGTGGATGAATCCGGCTGATCCCAGCCTGGATTTGATTGAAATTCTCACACTCCTTATAGGCTCGCTGCTGCTAGTGGCCAGCTTCCGGATGAAGCGAGTTAAATCAAATCCGGATCCATGGTTATTCGGATATCTTTGGTTTATTTCAGCATCGGCTTTCATCTCTCTTATGCAGTACCATTACGACACCATGCTGCTGATTACGATCCTGATGATGTATTTTGCCGTGAGCCAGGTCATTTCTTCTCTCAGGCAGCTGAGGATTTATATGATAGCTATTCTGCTGGAACTGATTATCTTCGTGTTCTTTACCGGGGATATCAAGCAGACGGTATTCTCACTCGTTATCTTCCTTACAGCCAGTGTAGTGATTTACCTTTCGACAGGCAAACGCCTGGAATTGATCAGGACGTATCAGGCGACGGAGAGTGCACTTCGGGATATGATCGCCGAGAAGAATCTGTACGAGCGGGCAGTTAGAGATGTCGGTACTGGTGTTATAATCGCTGATGCACAGCTGCCGGGCAGACCCGTTATTTATGCGAATAGTGCTTTTACTAAAATCACAGGATATACGTTTGACGAAGTCATTGGACGTAATTGCAATTTCCTTCAAGGCAAAGATACGAAACAAGAAACTGTTGAACTCATCCGGGACTCCCTTAGACAGAATGTCAGGGTTAACGTAGAAATTCTAAATTACCGGAAGAATCACGAGCCGTTCTGGAATGAACTTGTGATCTCAGCTCTGAAAGATGAGAAAGGGATCACCACTCATTATATAGGGCTTCAAACAGATGTGACCGAACGCAGGCAATTAATGCAGAGCGAGCAGCAATCACGCAATATACTCGAGCAGGTGCTCCAGTATTTGAAAGATGCCGTTATTGTGATGCGTCCAGAGCAGATGCAATTACATCCTGTTATGATGAATGATGCCGCAATTGCACTGTTTGCCAATCTGGAACACGCTGTTCTTCCGCAACTGGATGCCTATAAGGAACTGATCTTCAGCATTATATCCGGTAATGAAGCAGTCGAACAGGAGATGCAGCTTGAAGTAGAAGGCGTAATGCGGTATTACCGGTGTGTAATCAGCAGCCTTGATGATCTGATCATGCTTACGTTTACCGACATTTCTGCACACAAGGAAAGTGAACATCAATTACTTCTTAATAAAGAAGCCTTGGAACGGACGAATCAATCTAAGGATGAGTTCCTGGCCATGATCAGCCATGAGTTTCGTACTCCGCTGAATTCTATTATGGGTATTGCACAATTGCAGGAGAATAATGAGCTTACCTCGGAGGAAGCCCGTATACTAAAGAACTCGTCCGAGAATCTATTATATTTAGTCGAGCGGATTCTGGATTATTCTGCGATGGAGAACGGCGGGTTGCATGTTGAGAAGCTTCCTTTCAATCTTCAATTAATCGGGGTGGAACTGGAAGCGAAATATCGTAGTATTATCGAGCAGAAGTCCTTGGAATTCCGAATGAAGGATGAGCAGCTGTACGATGTACGGGTTATCGGAGATTTTCGCCGGCTAATGCAGATTGCAGCCACATTACTAGAAAATGCACTGAAGTTCACTCCCCGTGGATTTATCGAAGTGGTTATGGCTGCACGTCCGCATCGGGAAACCGGGATGTTATGGCTCGAGATCCGGATTAAGGATTCGGGGATCGGGATTCCAGAGGAAGCAGAAGAAGACATCTTTGAGCCATTTTTCAAGCTGGACCCATCCTCTACAAGAAAATACGGCGGTCTTGGCATCGGGCTCGCTTTCTCACGGAAGCTTGTACAAACTCTGGGGGGTACGATATCTTATCAGAGCAAGCAGGGGGAAGGGTCAACTTTTGTTGTAAAACTACCCTTTGAGCTGTCTTCTCCGGAGGATTCAGGTTTATTGAGTGCCCGGAAGTTGAGTATTTTATTAGCCGAGGACCACATTGATAATCAGAACTTGTTCATTGCATTCCTCAAAAAAATGGATTGCCGCGTCGATGTTGCTGTTAACGGAGTAGAAGCGGTGAAGATGTTCAAGGAAGGCTTTTACAATATGGTGTTTATGGATATCCAAATGCCTATGATGGACGGATATGAAGCAACCAGAAAGATACGCTCATGGGAAATAGCTGAGGGTCTTAAGCCGACGGCGATCATCGCGCTTACCGCCCATGCCTTTGAGGAGCACCGCAAAGCCTGTCGTGATGCAGGATGCACGGATTTCCTGGAAAAGCCGATCTTCAGGGAGCAATTGTTTGAAATGATTCGTCGCTATGGACATGGCGAATTGCATGAGATCGGAGGCTAGCGACATGACTGGTCAACGGGTTGAGGTTTGGCTGGATGAAGATATAGGGGAACTTATTCCGGGTTACCTTGAGCATCGGAAAGAGGATTTGCTCAGTATTACGGATGCACTAGTGAAGCGTGATTTCGAGTCTATTCAGCGGATAGGTCACTCTATGAAAGGAAGTGGAGGCGGCTACGGCTTACGTTCAATTTCAGATATTGGACGGTCCCTGGAAGAATCTGCGGCTCTTCAAGACCTGGAGCGTATTCAGATATGTCGATATCAACTGCAGAACTATTTGCAGAATTTGGTGGTATATATCAAGCCATCGGAACGTTAGAAACGAGGAAGCTAAATGGGAAGAAACGCCAATACACCGATTTCTTTATTTCAGTGGATATGGAGAACTTATATTAAGTCGACTGTCGTTCCCCTGGTGCTTGTCGAGCTTGTATTCATCGGCATTTACTTTGTGACCAATGAGTGGTCACGGGAACGGCAGACACTTATTATGAAGAATGAAGTGCTGAATGAAATGCAAGTCGTTGCTTCACAAGAGGCGGCGCTCATCGAGAATCAGACCCACCGTATTTCCCTGGTGACTAACTTATACCGGGATTCCATTTCTGACGTGCTCAGGCTTGGAATGAAGTTATCAGAGGAAGACGCGGGACGCCTGACGATGAATTCAGACGGAGTATATTATTCGAAGGCTGACAGTGCTTCCGGCGGAGCTGCTGTATTTTACAGCGGAATCCAAAAGGTCGGAGAGCAAGAGAAAAAGAAGGTTGCCAGTCTGCTCGTACTTCAGCCATTCATGAAGGGGATTATTGATAGAGAACCGCTTGCGGCGGCGGTATATTACAATAGTTCTGACTCTTTAAATATTATTTATCCGTATTTCGATGTGATCTCGCAGTACGCCCCAAAGATGGATATTCCCACATTTAACTTCTATTATGAAGCGGATATGACTCACAATCCGACAAGAGAAGCAACATGGACCGATGCCTATCTCGATCCCGCAGGGAATGGATGGTTGGCATCTTCTATTGCACCTGTATATAAAGGTGATGTTCTGCAGGGTGTGGTAGGGATAGATGTTACCGTGGAAACGTTTAAAGATCAGGTACTGGAGATGGATATTCCTTGGGATGGACTCGGAATGCTGATCAGCAATAATGGCAGTATTCTAGCTATGCCTGAGCAGGCTGAGCAGTTGTTTGGAATTGAGGAGCTAACCTCTCATAATTACCAGGAGACGGTGCAGCAGGACACTTTTAAGCCGGATGAATTCAATCTCTACTATCACAAAGACCTAAAAAGTCTTTATCCTCAGATTACCGCCAATAAATCCGGACTCAGTGAAGTCACAATCGGTGATAAGAAGCAGATCCTCGCCTGGGCATCTGTTGAGAATACCGGGTGGAAGCTTATGGTGCTGGCATCTGAGGACAAGATATTTGCAGGTCCTAACCACTTGAAGCATGAGCTGACGGAAATCGGAATACTGATGATTCTTGGACTTATCTTTTTTTATGTTATTTATTTTACTATTTTGTACCGCCGGGCCAAGGTCATGAGCGAACGGATTTCACAGCCGCTTATGGATATTAATATGATTGCGGTTGAGATCGGGAACGGGAACTATGAACAGCAGACGCCAGATATACATGTGAATGAAATCAGGGATACCGCCCATATTCTGGTTGGGGTCGGTAAAGATCTGGGGGTTACTAACTCGGCCTTGACTGAAGCCAGAGACGCACTCGAAAGCCGGGAAGCGGATATGAATGCGATGATTCAATCCATCGATGATATTATTGCTGAAATCGATGAGTATGGAAACATTGAAAAAGTATGGACTGTAGACAAAAAATTCAACCTCGATCTTGCAAGAAAGCTAGAGGGGATCAGAATAGATGATCTGTTAGCTCCGGAGGATGCCAAGCGATTTATCGATATTTTAAGCGAGGTTCTAAATACAGGACAAACGATGGAACTTGAGTATTCACTGGAGACGAGTAAGGGTCCAAGATGGATGCTGGTAAATCTAACACTTATCCGCAAAAGAAATGATTCGGTGCGGAGGGTCTGCATGGTATCCCGCGACATAACGGATCGCAAGCAGGCAGAGGAGTCCATGCGCAGTTCCAAGGAAATTGCTGAAAAAGCGAGCAAAGCGAAAACAGAATTTCTGTCCAACATGAGCCATGAGCTGCGTACCCCGATGAACGCGATACTGGGCTTCGCTCAATTACTACAATATGATACCTCTGAACCGCTGTCCGAGTCCCAGCAGGAAAATGTACAAGAAATTATTAAAGCCGGAAAGCATTTGCTTGAGCTCATCAGTGAAATTCTTGATTTATCCAGAATTGAATCCGGCCGTTTAGCGTTAACTATGGAAAGTGTTCGTTTTGGCGATGTTTTGGAGGAGTGCTTTGCCTGGGTTCAGCCGATTTCTGTTCTAAGTGGTATACATCTCTACAATAATGCTCAGCCATCGTATGAACAATCCATTCGTTGCGATCGAATGAGGATCAAACAGGTCATCCTTAATTTGCTTTCAAATGCAATCAAATATAATAAGCCGGATGGTTCGGTAACAGTGAGTGCTTATACAGTGGATGAACATCAGCTTGCGATTGTTATCAAGGATACGGGAATCGGGATTCGATCCGAGGATCTGCTGAAGATCTTCGAACCTTTCCAACGTCTGCTTGAAGGCAAACAGGTTGAAGGAACCGGGATCGGGCTGACAGTGTCCCATAAACTGCTCGAGATGATGGAGGGAAAGATCGAGGTAACGAGCACGGTTGGAGAAGGAAGTATATTTAAGTTATTGATCCCTCTTGGCTAATGACTAGGGCGGATTTGAGAAGAGCGGGGTGCTGTAGATGTCAAATATGGATCTCCTGACTATAGAAGAATCACCAAAAATCATGATCATCGATGATGTCAGATCGAATACACTATTGCTGGAGAAGCTGTTTCGGCTGGAAGGTCATCAGAATATATTGGTGATTCATGACCCAACACAAGCACTTGAGGCGATAGAACGGGAAATGCCGGATGTTCTTCTGCTTGATTTGAATATGCCGGTGGTTAGCGGATTTGATATTATGACATCACTGCACGAACAGAACCATCAGCTGTTGTATTCATTGCTGGTAATCACAGCATATCAAGATGCGGAATCACGGCATCGGGCTCTGGAGCTTGGAGCCCGGGACTTTCTCACCAAACCTTTTGATCCTACGGAGGTGACCATCAAAGTACGCCATTTACTAGAGGCGAGCCGCCAGCGCAAGCTCCAGGAGCTGCAAAATTCTCAGTTAAAGGCTATGCTGCAACAGCGAGCTGTACGAATTGCCGAGCTTAAGGAAGAGTATGTCTTGCGGCTGATTGATGCAATGAAGCAAAAAGACGATGAGACAGGCCGGCATTTGATCCGGATGAGCAATTATGTCTTTCAAATGGCTAAGCAGTTAGGTTTGGAGGATGATTATTGCCATAAACTGAAGTATGCGAGTGCCATGCATGATATCGGCAAGCTGGCGGTTCCTGATTCGATATTGTTAAAGAAGGGAAGACTTACCCCCGAAGAGTTTGAGGTTATGAAGCAGCATACGACTAAGGGGGCAGAGCTCTTGGCGGGAAGCCAACATGAGACGTTGATTCTTGCGGAGTGCATCGCGCTGACTCATCATGAAAAGTGGGATGGAAGCGGATATCCAAGAAACTTAAAGGGAGAAGAAATTCCCCTTGAAGGGCGGATCGTGGCAGTTTGCGATGTGTTTGACGCTCTGACTTCAGAAAGACCTTACAAAAGGGCATGGTCGGAAGAGGAAGCTTTGGCAGAAATCATGAGCCAAAGCGGAATCCACTTTGATCCTGTAATTGTCCAAGCATTCAGCGAAATTTATGAGCAGATCATTGGTATCAGAAGAAAATGGATGGATTAAATTACAAAGGGTCGTCCCGGGGATCCGCTTCAGGCGGTTTCCGGGGACGACCTTTTTAAATATAAGAAAGGATAAGTTCCTCCTTATACTTTAACTGTTTCTTCTTAATTCACAAATTTGTAGCCGATCCCCCAGACTGTCTTGATCAAGCGGTGATCCGGATCGATTTTTTTGCGGATGTTTTTCAGATAGACGGTTACCGTATTGATATCTCCATTATCTTCATATCCCCAAACGGCGTTGTAGATTTGCTCTCTGCTGAGAACAAGATTTCGGTTACGGACCAGGTGCAGCAGGATCTCCAGTTCTTTCCCCGATAAGTGTACCGTCTCACCTTGTACAGATACCTCATAGGTTTCACCGTTGATAATCATCTCACCAAATTGAAACACCTTCTGGTTAGACGCGGGAGCTTTGACATTGACGTTGCGACTCTCTCTTCGGAGATGGGATTTAATCCGTGCTGTCAATTCGTCGATACTGAACGGCTTGGTGATATAATCATCCGCGCCTAATTCCAGACCAACCACCTTGTCAATTTCGCGGTCCTTTGCGCTGAGTAGAAGTATGGGCCCAGTGAAATGATCACGAATGGACTTGCAAATATCGAGACCGTTTATATTCGGCATAATGATGTCCAGGACGATTAATGCGAAATTATGGATCTTGACATGACTGATGACTTCCTGACCATCGGAAACCGTAATTACCTCATATCCTTCGATCTCCAAACGCTTCTTTAGGAGTATAAGAATATCACGATCATCGTCAACCACAAGAATTTTAGGTTTATCCATTCTAGGGTAACCTCCACAGTTGTTCTTATATCTATGATTTTATCACATTCTTTTCAGACTTTTTAATATTTATATCACTTTGTCGCTAGAATTGGTTGATATAACTAGATTGTAAGGTACTAAGGGGTGGTTCCCCATAGGATGTGATGCTGCAATGGATATGAACCAGTTCATGGATGTGTTTATGGAAGAGGCTGAAGAGCAGATTCAAATTATGGAGGAGAGTATTCTCCGGTTGGAACAGGGAATAGAAGAACATGAAACCATTCAGATCCTTTTTAGAGCTGCCCATACATTGAAAGGTTCTTCTGCTGCCATGGGTTTCGTTGGTATTAAGGAGATTACTCATGAGATGGAGTCCCTGCTGGATCTGCTCCGCAATAATAAATTAGGTCTCACTCCTGAACTTATCGAATTGCTTATGGAGTGCGCAGATATGATCAAGGCGCTCGTAGATGCGGTCGCTACGGATTCCGGTGGAATGGATATTTCGAAGCTTGCCGGAAAGATCATCCGGTATCGCGAGGGCGGCTCCAATGTAACCGTGTCGATAGTAGAATCCTTGTTGGAGCAACAATCACCATCACCGCTGATGTTGAACCTGGATGAACGTTACCGTTGTCTTGAAGGCAAAGAGCAGGGACATGGAATATTCGATATTCTGGTTGGCTTGGATAAGGGCTGTCTCATGAAAGTAGCCCGGAGTACAATAATTCATCGTCATGTTGCGGATCTTGGCGAAATCGTGTGCATGAATCCGCCTATGGATGAGCACTCCGATGAGCAAGATGATTCCCGGTTTAATGCTCTGCAATTGGTTCTCATCACCCAACGTACGGAGTCCGAGATTCAGGAAGCGCTATCTTCCTTGGTGGATGTGACTTACATACATGTTCAGGATGTGGAACTCAATCCATCAGTTCAAGCGTCAAAGGGGAGCGAACCGAAGATTATAGAAACACATGAAGTGTCCCCTGTCTTGTCTCGAGCCTCCCAGCCCGAACAATCACAAGACCGCAAAAAAGTCCGTTCCATCCGTG
This sequence comes from Paenibacillus oryziterrae, assembly GCF_042610485.1. Taxonomy (NCBI): domain Bacteria; kingdom Bacillati; phylum Bacillota; class Bacilli; order Caryophanales; family Paenibacillaceae; genus Paenibacillus; species Paenibacillus oryziterrae. Next base: position 103,206 of record NZ_JBGJZO010000006.1, read on the forward strand.
TAGAAGTGGAGAAACTGGAGCAACTGATGAATCTGGTGGGAGAGCTTTTGATTGATCAGGTTGGCATTAAGCAGACAAGCAGAGATATGGAACGGCGTTACCAGGCCGATGATAATTTTGGCAAGTTGACCGGACAGAGTGACCACCTAGGACGGGTCATTCATGAATTACAGGAACAGGTCATGAAGATCCGGATGCTGCCGGTGGAGCAATTATTCAGCCGTCTACCTCGGATTGTCAGAGATTTATCTAAACAGTTAGGCAAAGAGATCCACTTGCAACTGATCGGTGGAGAAACAGAGATTGACCGGACAGTTATCGAGGAGATCAGTGACCCCCTTATCCATTTGCTTCGCAACGGAGTGGATCATGGAATTGAGTCTGAAGAGGAGCGGATACGGTGCGGTAAATCTCCGGAAGGGACCTTAACTGTTCATGCTTCTCATGAGGGTAATCAGGTAGTCATACGGGTAAAAGATGATGGTGGTGGAATAGATCCTGAACGAATCAAAAAAAGTGCAATCAAGAAGGGCATCATTACCGATGAAGCGGCAGCTTATTTATCCGACCGTGAAGCAGTGCGTCTTATATTCAGGCCCGGCTTCTCAACAGCGGAGTCAGTCAGTGATATATCCGGGCGTGGTGTGGGCATGGATATTGTCCGAGATCACATTGAGAAGCTGAATGGCATCATTGATATACAAAGTGACATTGGCGAGGGAACGGAGTTTCATATCCGTCTTCCGCTGACACTGGCTATTATTCCCGGACTTCAGGTCAAAGTGAATGGAACTGGTTTTATCCTCCCCATGTCCAATGTTCTGGAGATTATCCGGGTAAGGCCGGAAGAGGTCGATTCGATCCGTGGCGAACCGGTGATCAACCTGCGTGGTGAAGTCCTGCCGCTGCTGCATATGCAGGAGGTCCTAGGGTGGGACAAACATCAGATTGAGAAGCCTTATCGGCCGATTGTTATTATTGGCATGGCAGAGAAGCGGATCGCGCTCATGGTGGATGAGCTCAGTGGAAATGCAGACATCGTTGTGAAATCAGTCGGAAGATATGTAGGGAAGAGCAGGTGTATCACCGGGGCCACCATATTGGGAGACGGGAAAGTCGCCTTGATATTTGATATCGGTTCACTATTCTAAATTTCAGGAATGAGGGGAAGGTCTATGAAGAAGTTTAGCCTTTCGATAAAGATCAAGCTGTTGTCCGTTCTATTAATTCCAATACTTGCTTTGGGGATTACTTCTTATTTATCGCTTCACCTGGTGAAGTCATCCGATAACAATCTAAAGCATGTGCTCTATGATAATGGCTATCAATTGACCTACTATATGATCAATGCTGACAGGGATATGTATCAGGCCTATTCTGCGGCGCAGCTCTATTATTCAACCAGAGACAAGGAAGCCTTGGATGCTTTCAACGAGAATGTCGGACAAGTGAATGAACGATTAGGTATAGTTGAAGGGATACTGAATTCTCAAAACGACCGGCGGATATTGGATTTGAAGGACGAGAACAACGATGGGATACAAGTTAACATCGCTAACTCAAAGGCAGAATTTGCGAAATGGGCAGATGGGATTGCCAAACAGTTTGAAACTGTAGGAACGGTAGTAGTCACGAATGAACTGCTTCATGTGACTCAGTTCACTGAGGCGCGCGGGCATCTGGATTCTGCATCAGGAATTGTGGAGGTATTCATGGAGCAAGAAGTGAATACTTCCGAGAAAGCCATTGATAAGTCATTTACGACCATTCTTGTGATTAGTATCGTGTTGCTGCTCATTTCGTTCACTTTAGGTTATATCTACATTGGTAAAATAAGCGGTGCCTTTAAGCTCATCCGTAAAGTCATGGAGAAGCTGGCTGCCGGCGATTTAACGATTGAACCGATTAAGCTGCGGAGCAGAGACGAAATTGGACTGGTAGCAGACGCCATTAATAATATGACCCGTAATATTAGGGTACTGATTGAGAAGGCTGTGGGGCTGTCGCAAAGTGTCTCGATTGCCTCCCAGGAGATTTCACTGAATACCGAGGAAGTGGTAAGAAGCAGTACTCATCAAGCCAATGATGCCCAGACCATGACGATGCTGGTGAGTGAACTGACAATGGCAGTAACTTCAGTCGCTCAGAATGCGGAGAAAGCTTCGGCTATGTATCAGCAGACAGCGGGTATTACTACGGAAAACATGCGTGTTGTTGAAGCCTCTATCCATGAGATGAATGTGGCAAGTGAGCAGATGTACAAGCTGCAAGAGGATTCCAAGAAAATCGGCAAGATTCTCGATCTGATTGACGATATCGCAGATCAGACGAACCTGCTGGCACTAAACGCCGCAATCGAAGCTGCAAGGGCGGGTGAACATGGAAGAGGCTTCGCCGTAGTCGCAGATGAAGTCCGCAAGCTGGCGGAACGGAGCGGAGAAGCTACTTCACAGATTGCCCTGACTATTGAGACGATGCAGGAGAATACAGTGAAAAGTGCTTCTGCGGTAGAAGTTGGCGTCAAATCCTCGGCGGAGGCGGCGCAGGCATTTGATAAGATCAATCGCATTGTCAACGAAACCGCGCAGTTGATCTCGGAAATCGCCGCAGCCAGCGAGGAGCAGGCCGCTCAGGCGGAGGACGTGCTGCAATCCGTGCAAAGTATCGCCGCTGCAAGTCAGGAAGTATCCGCTTGCGCCGAACAGACCGCATCTTCTTCACTGGGATTGGTGGAATCTACAGACCAGCTCAATGAATCGTTGTCCGCATTCCGGGTTTCTTAAGTATACAGGTGAATGAGGTGAAGTGAGATGGCTTTAGATACATCTATTCAATATGTAGAGCTTGGCATCGGCAAAGAGAGGTATGCCATTCCGATTCACGATATTCATGAAATTATCCGGATACAGGAGATTACCCAATTCCCGCACACCTCCGTTTATGTTGAGGGCGTAATCAACCTGCGTGGTAAAATTGTTCCGGTAATCAGCCTGCGCAAGCGTTTTGGATTTGCGGATGAACCGAATAGCAAGCGTACTCGTATCGTTGTCATTAACCGTTCAGACGAGAAGGTGGGTATTCTCGTAGACCACGTGAATAAGGTTATACGCATTCATGACGCCCAGGATCCGCCGGAGCGGTTAGGCACTGTGAGCAGCGCATTTTTTGAAGGAATCGGGAAGTCGGACAATGGAATTGTCAGCGTTCTGAAATTAGATTATCTTGTCCAGGAGACTGGGGAAGGAGATCCTGAATAGTTGGCTTAACAGGAGGAGTTGCAGCATGGTTACCCGCGTATTAGTTGTTGATGATTCCGCTTTTATGCGGAGGCTGCTGTCGGAGATGATTCAAGAGTTCCCGGATTTCGAAGTGGCTGGAACGGCCAGAAATGGGGCAGATGCCTTACAGCAAGTAACGCTACTCCGGCCGGATGTAATCACCATGGATGTAGAGATGCCGATCATGGACGGATTGCAGGCACTGGGTGAGATTATGAGGGTCAGACCAACACCGGTAGTGATGCTCAGTTCGCTAACCCAAGAGGGTGCGGATGCCACGATTCAGGCATTGATGCTCGGTGCCGTTGACTTTATCGCTAAGCCATCCGGTTCCATCTCAGTGGATCTGGTCCATAAACAGAATGAAATCCAGGCTAAACTGAAAGCTGCTGTAGCGTCACGCACTTATATCCGAAGACTGGAGAGCGAAGCTCCCCAGGTGCCGCGAACAATGCCGGTCGAGCTGAAGCTTCCGCCCATCCCAAGCAGAGAACCCGTCAAGAATGTAAAAGGCATATGTGCGATTGGTACATCCACAGGCGGGCCGAAAGCACTTGATGCAGTTATCTGTTCACTCCCGGCAGATCTGAGTGTTCCGGTCGTGGTGGTTCAGCATATGCCGCCTAAATTCACAGCTTCACTGGCCCAGCGTCTTGACCAGCATTCGGAACTGCATGTAGTGGAAGCCCGGCATCATCAGACGCTGGAACCCGGTTTTGTATATATTGCACCAGGTGGTAAGCATATGGAAGTGGAGGGAACGGCTGCAGGATTTTACCGGATTGTCATCCATGAACAGGATACAGTGAACGGTCATCGCCCGTCGGTGGATGTGCTCTTTGATTCCGTAACCCGGCTGAAGGGCCTGAAGAAAAGCTATGTGATCATGACAGGAATGGGCGGGGATGGCGCACATGGCATGCAACGCGCGAAACAAGCCGATCCGCAGGTGGTTACCCTTGGCGAGTCAGAATCAACCTGTGTGGTGTACGGTATGCCCAGAGTGGCTGCGGAGCTGAAATGTGTCGATCATGTTCTGCCTCTTACGCAAATCTCCAGAAAGATTTCTGAGGTATTCAGCTCTATTTCCAGAATTCCCCGCCGGCTACAGTAATATTGAAACGTGAAATGGAGAAATGATCACATGAAATGTGTTCTTCATCGGAAAATTCCACAATCCATTTATTATTGATGTCGTCGGCTTTATTCGATACTCCAGATTATAAAGGGTAATTATGGAAGACGCAGTACGAAATAAATTAAGATGTGCGTATATGCACGGTTCAGACATGAAGGTGTCTTTTACCTCGAAGGTTTCTCGTTAATTACACTCGGATATTAGCTACGGTAAAAGAAGAAGCGTGAACGCCAATTGGCGTTCACGCTTCTTTTCATTGATATTTTATACACGTCTTAGCCCCGGGCCAGCTCCGCTCGCACGATCGGCGCAACCTTGGTGCCAAGCAGTTCAATGGCGCGCATCACGTCGCGGTGCGGCATCGTACCGACGTTGACGTGCAGGAAGAAGCGGGTGACGCCGAGGTTCTTGTGCAGCAGGAGAATCTTCTCGGCGACATATTCGGAGTCGCCGACATAGAGCGCGCCGCGCAGGCTGCGCGCGGCATCATAGGCCGAGCGGTTGTACCGCTGGCTCCAGCCGCGTTCGCGTCCGATGACGTTCATCTGCGCCTGGGTCGGCTCGTAGAACATTTCAGCGGCCTGTTCCGTTGTGTCCGCGACGAAGCCGTGTGAATGTGTGGCGATCTGCAGCTTGGCAGGGTCATGCCCGGCCCCAGCTGCCGCGTCCTTATAGAGCTTGACCAGAGGAGCGAAGCTTTCGGGCATTCCGCCGATAATCGCGAAGGCGATAGGCAGTCCCAGGACACCGGCACGTATCGCCGATTCCGGATTACCGCCACTTGCGATCCATACCGGAAGCGGGTCCTGAACAGAGCGGGGATAGACAGGGAGATTGTGGATCGCAGGGCGGTGACCGCCGTGCCAGTTCACTTTCTCCGAGGCTCTAATCGCAAGCAGCAGCTCCAGCTTCTCTTCAAACAATTCGTCATAATTGTCCAGATCGTAACCGAACAGGGGGAAGGATTCGATAAAAGAACCCCGTCCCGCCATAATCTCCGCCCGGCCATTAGAGATGCCGTCTATTGTTGAGAAGGCTTGGTATACACGGACAGGATCGTCTGAAGATAGAACCGTTACCGCGCTGGTCAGCCGAATATTCTTAGTCATAGCTGCTGCAGCCGCAAGAACAACGGCAGGAGCCGAACCGGCATAATCAATCCGGTGGTGCTCGCCAATACCATATACATCAAGACCGACCTGGTCCGCGAGTACGATCTCCTCCACGGCATCGCGCAGCCGCTGGGCATGACTCATAATTTCACCGGTTACCGGGTCTGGCGTTGTTTCCAGAAAAGTGCTGATACCAATTTCCATTACAGGTGCAGTTTCGGCCATAGTTCTCTCCTCCTTCAATAAGTTCATTCTACTATACTTTTTAATGTTTCTCAATATTAGTAAGTAAATATCTTTGTTCGTTATTTGCGGTAGCTGTGAAAAGGAACTGGAGAGTGGATGTAGAACTCATTAAAGAGCATGGGCAACAGTATATTATATCCGAAATTCAAATAAAGGAGCCTGACATGGATACGAACAAGGAAACGCATAACACCAATGAGCGCAGTATTATCAGCATTCTGGAGACGGTCGACATACAGACGGGTAAGCGCACGGTTCTGGCTGAATTCGACGAGCTGATCGAAGCCCCGAACTGGACCCGGGACGGAGAGAGTCTAATTTACAACAGTAAGGGGTGCATATATTCGTTTGATATCGCGGCCCGCATAAGTACTTTGATCGATTCCGGCTTTGCCGTGAACTGCAACAACGATCATGTGCTGTCTCCCGACCATTCACAGCTTGCGGTCAGCCATCATACCCGTGAGGACGGGAAGTCCAGAATCTACATTTTTCCGGTAAAAGGGGGCTCGCCGGTACTTGTGACTCCGCTTGGGCCGAGTTATCTTCACGGCTGGTCTCCAGACGGCAATACTCTGGCGTATTGCGCCGAACGGAACGGTCAATACGATATTTACACCATTCCCGCAGCCGGAGGGGTCGAGGTTCAATTGACAGACCTGCCGGGGCTGGACGACGGTCCTGAGTACTCTCCGGATGGAAGACATATCTGGTTCAATTCCGTGCGTACAGGACTGATGCAGGTATGGCGGATGAACGCGGACGGCAGCGAACCGGTGCAGATGACTTTTGACGAGAGCAACAACTGGTTCCCCCATGTCTCACCGGATCGTGAAACGGTCGCCTATATTTCCTACCGCAAAGGCGATGTCGATCCTGGTGACCATCCGGCCAATAAACATGTCGAGATCCGCTTAATGTCCAGCAATGGCGGAGAATACCGCACACTGGTCAAGCTGTTCGGTGGCCAGGGTACACTTAATGTAAATTCATGGTCCCCGGACAGCAGACAGCTGGCCTTTGTGAGCTACCGGTTTAAAGAATAGGGCAGGCCGGAAACTTGGGCAGAAAAAAGCCCTGAACTTTTCCTTACGGAGGAGCTCAGGGCTTGTACCGGATGTACCGGTTTATTTGTTTTTTATGAACCAACCTTTAGAAATTCCCGCAGGGTATCAGAGATCATCTTGTGATCCTCTTCGCCGGGAAGCCCTGAAACCGTAATGGTGCCAACGATTCCGGCATCTTTGACGATCAGCGGGAACGCGCCCCCTTCAGCGGCATATTTCACAGGATCCAAACCGTGTGCTTCCACACTCGAACCAGTGGAGCCAAGGAGCACATGCATGTAGTAAGAACTGTGATTGAAGTGGAATACCGTGTTATTTTTGCGGCTGACCCAATCGTCGTTCTCCATGTTTGTCCCATTCATTTTGGTGTAGAAGAGCAGCTCGCCGCCGCGCTGGATGTTGACGACAATCGATTTGTCCTCCCGGAGAGCCTTATCTATAATTCGTGTGCCCACTTCATAGGCGGTAATATTCGTAAATTCAGGGAACTTATAATCCTCTTCCTCTTGAAGCAGCTTGGCTAGTAGAGCGCTTTCTTGTTCCAAATGAAGCACGTCCTTTGTACTGGAATAAATGCAATCCTAATTATACCTCTTGCCGGGTTTGTTGAAAACAATTCAAAGAAAGAACAGGAGTGATTCTCATCATGCTGCAGACGGTGAATGGGAGAATTGATGAACTGGAAGCGGGACGGATCCTGGTCCACGAGCATGTAATGGTCGGATTTATGGAAGACGGAAAGATGACTCCGGACGATTATAATCGGGATGAAGTCGTCGAAATGATTCTCCCGCAGATGATGAAGCTCCGGGAAGCAGGCTGCTCCACTTTTGGAGAATTTTTTTTATTTCTCTATTTATTAAAATACTTTTATAAAGTATTATAATAACCGAGGTGAGAAGATATGAGTAACATCGGCGGCAACGCCCTCGTGATCAAGGAGATTAATCTGAATCTGGTGCGCAAGGTGCTGAAGGAGAAAAAGCAGGCTACCAAGAAACAGATTGCAGATACCACAGGACTGAGTATTGTGACCGTAGGAACGATGCTGCAGCAGCTGACGGCTCAGCAGGAAGTGCTGGAAGTAGGGTTGTCCTCCTCCAGCGGAGGCCGTCCGGCACAACAATATGCATACAATGACAATTATGCTTTTGCACTGATTCTGTTCCCGCAGGAGCAGGGAGGAGCCAGTTACATACACAGCAGGGTGGTCAATCTATCCGGGAACTGTGTGCATGAGAGTGAGGTTCAGGTGGAGGCGGTAGATGTACTCTGCTTTGAAGGCATCATCGACAATATTCTAGAGCAATACCCTTCCGTTCAGGCGATCGGCTTCGGACTGCCGGGCGCGGAAGTGGACGGGACAATGGTGGTTTCCGATTATGACGGACTGCGGGGTGTTCCCGTGGCAGGGCATTTCAGCTCCCGTTATGGCAGGCCCGTTGTAATCGAGAATGATGTGAATGCCGCCGTTATCGGATACTGTCACGGGGCGGAGACGTCAATGGACGCTTCGGTGGTCTATTTATATTTTCCAGAAAGGTTCGCTCCGGGGGCGGGCATTTATCTACACGGCAAGCTGTACAAGGGGAGAAGGGGCTTTGCCGGGGAGATCGGCAACCTTCCGCTTGGGATATTGTGGGGGGATGACAGTCTGCTATCCTCCTTCGACGCTGCCTGTGAAGCTGCGGCGAAGCTAGTGGTAACGGTCAGCAGTGTGCTGAATCCGGATACAGTCGTCGTGTCCGGGAGCCTGCTCGGACCGGAGCACATGAAGGCTGTATCGACACTTTGCAGCGAACAACTTCCGCCTGGAGGAATGCCGGAAATGCGGCTGTCAGCCGATTTCGCCGCAGATTATACCCAAGGAATGATCGTGCAGACGCTCCGCACGCTTGAACCGAATTTGCAACTAACCAAATAAAAGATATAGGTGGTTAACGATATGGCTACATTTTTTCTGATCATCATTTATATGGCCTTCATCAGCTTAGGTCTGCCGGATTCCATGCTTGGCGCAGCCTGGCCTGTGATGCAGGTCGAGTACGGAGCACCCGTTGATCTGGCCGGACTGCTGTCCATGATTATTGTTGCCGGAACTATTATTTCCAGCTTATCCAGTGAGGTGATACTGAAGCGCCTGGGGACCGGTATGGTCACATTTATCAGTGTTGCGTTTACAGCGGCAGCTCTGCTCGGGTTCGCCCTGGCGCCTTCCGTTATTTGGCTGGCCCTATTCGCATTGCCGCTTGGTCTGGGCGCCGGATCGGTTGACACCGGACTCAACAACTATGTGGCTACGCACTATAAAGCCCACCACATGAGCTGGCTGCATTGTTTCTGGGGAGTCGGTGCGATGCTTGGGCCGATCATTATGTCCGGGTACATCTCCGGGGGCAGTTCATGGCGCAGCGGGTATATGACGGTTGCGATCGTGCAGTTTGTGCTTGTCGCGCTGTTGTTCTTCACACTTCCGCTCTGGAAGCGGGAGGAGCAGAGCCGTATGGAGTCTGTGGGAATACATGCAGAGACTGTGGCGGAGTCCGAACTTCCGGAGATGATTCCGGGGCAAAAACCCCATCGCATCAAAGGTGTTAAAGCCGCAATGCTTACGTTCCTGTTCTATGTCGGGGTTGAGGCAACCGTGGGATTATGGGGCAGCAGCTTTCTGGTGCATGTAAAAGATTTATCTGCCGCTTCGGCGGCACAATGGGTTTCGCTGTATTACGGAGGCATTACCGCAGGACGATTGATTACCGGATTCGTGACGTTTAAACTCAGCAACCGTGTGTTGATACGTGCGGGCCAGTTCATCTCGCTTGCCGGCGCCGTGCTCTTAGCGGTTCCGCTGCCGGACATTTTCTCCCTGGCTGGGCTGATTCTGATTGGGCTCGGCTGCGCGCCAATCTTTCCGTGCATGCTGCATGAGACCCCTGCCCGTTTCGGCAGAGAGAATTCCCAGAAGATCATGGGCTACCAGATGGCTGTGGCTTACACGGGCGGAGCCATCCTTCCGCCACTACTGGGCTGGGTCGCCGCCCGCACTTCCTTTGTGATCTTTCCGTTCGTGCTCGTGGTGTACGCTATCGTTATGCTGCTCTGCTCGGAAAGCATCAACGCCATGATGAACAAAAGGCAGCAGCGGAGCGGAATGTAGCCGTAAGTAATCCTGTATATAAAAAGTGGGGTGTTCCAAAAGCCATGAAATGAAATGGCTTGGGACACCCCAATTTTTTAGAAGGATACATCAATGGGCAACCCAACCTTTTATCGATGATATCCCGGAAATTTCACCACAGGGGATTTAACCTTCCGTAGAGAGTCTATAACTTCCGGCCCTACATGAAGATTGCTCTCCACCAGCTGGTGTGGAGTCAGTGCCATCCATTGAGCGAGCGAAACATCGGCGAAGCGGTCGCTTTTGAACATTTCTAGGAACCATAAAGACCCTTTCCCCGTGTTCTGAATATAATGCCCATAGGCAAAAGGAACATATCCGACATCTCCGGCTCTGTAGTTGAAGGTGCGTGCAGCGCCATCCCCGGCGAATACGGTCATCCGGCCTTCTCCCGCTAAATAATATTGCCATTCATCATTATTGGGATGCCAATGCAGCTCGCGCATGCCGCCCGGCTCAATCTCCACCAGCGCTGCAGCGATAGCCTTCGAGATAGGGAAGTTCGTGGAGTCCACGATTCTAACGCTTCCACCGGAGGTTCGAAGTGGCGTCTGTGCCAGCAGCTTATGCTTAAAGCTCTGTGGAATCTCACCGTAGGGGGACTCTACGGCCTGGCTCTGCAGCGTGCCCGGAACCTTATCTTGATAGATGTACACTTGATCGGAAGGAATGGACTCAAAGGCCGCGGCAGGCACTCCGAAATTAGCGGACAGCACCTCTTTGGGAGTATGTGCGAACCAGTCAGATATGGACAGAGTATTCAGATCGGAGAAACTTCCGTCATCAAAGACGAGCAGAAATTCACAGCCTTCCTCCAGGCCCTGAATGGAATGCGGAATTCCCGGCGGAAAATACCACAGTTCACCCGGTCCCACGTCCGCAATGAAGTTCCGTCCGTTCTGGTCTACAGCGGTGATTCGGGCGCTGCCGAGCAGCATGTAAGACCATTCAGCCTGTTGATGCCAGTGCAGCTCGCGTACACCTCCAGGGGTCAGGCTCATATTCACAGCGGCCAGTGTTGTTGCAATGGGCAATTCGCGCTGGGTAACTTCCCGTGACCAGCCTCCGCAGTTCAACTGCATATGGGCATCTGAGAACGAAAATTTCAGATTGGGCACAAGCCCTTCATCGGTCACAGGCGGAACGAACATATCCGGGTTCTCCCGATCCCGCATAATATCCCTGGGACCCAGGTCGATGTTGCCCGCACCATCCTTTCGAATGGGCTGGGGCACTGCGGGTTTTGAAGCTGAAACATGCCAATCGTCCATCAGCTTTGCTCCTCCCCGAATTAGAAATAATCCAATGAGAAATATATGCGTTTCTAATTCTTTTATGATAGGGGTCAAATGCAATGGGTATTGAAACCATCATGAAAAGCTATTTACATTATTCATTAACGGGATTATAATTTGAGTATAAAGTTGCACTAAGGAAACTTTCGTGTATATAGACAACTTTTACATGATTATAGATAATTTTTATTGAACAGGAGGGGAAGACATGATTGAACCAAATGTGAATGTGGTTAAACCCTACGGGTTGAAAAATAAACGAAACATCGTCACCGCCGAAGCGGTTCTGCGGGGGGATATCAAAGGCTTCCGCCGAGTGCTTCCTTTTCTTGGACCGGCGTTTATCGCTGCTGTCGCCTATATTGATCCCGGCAATTTCGCTACGAACATTACAGCCGGTTCCAAATACGGATATATGTTATTGTGGGTCATCTTTGCCTCGAATCTGATGGCGGTTCTGATCCAGACCTTATCCGCGAAGCTTGGCATCGCCACGGGCAAGAATCTTCCGGAGGTCGCGCATGAACGGTTCCCTAAAGCCGTCTCCATCTTTCTCTGGATTCAGAGTGAGCTGGTCATTATCGCTACCGATTTGGCTGAATTTATCGGGGCCGCGCTGGGACTATACCTGTTATTCGGTATTCCCATGCTGCCTGCGGCATTAATCACCGCCGTAGGTTCCTTCGGGATTCTGGAGCTGCAGCGCCGCGGATTCCGCACACTTGAGGCTGGCATTGCCGGAATGGTCTTTATCGTAGTTATGGCATTCGCCTTTCAGGTTATTGTGGCACAGCCGGATATGGGCGCTGTTGCAACAGGGATATTTACTCCCCGGTTTGAAGGTGTGGACAGTATTCTTCTGGCTGCAGGAATCTTGGGAGCAACCGTTATGCCGCATGCGATTTATCTGCATTCTTCACTGACGCAAAGCCGGGTTGTAGGTAACAATGAGCAGGAGAAGAAACAGATTTTCAAGCTGGAGTTTATCGACATAATGATCGCCATGCTGATTGCCGGAGCCGTAAATATGGCGATGGTGATCGTCTCTGCCGCTTTATTTTTCAAGAATGGTCTTGTGGTTGAGGATCTGGATGTGGCGTTTCACCAGTTCGGGCAGATTGCCGGGCCGGTTACAGCAGTGTCTTTCGGTCTTGGGCTGCTGATTGCGGGACTATCGAGTTCGTCCGTCGGCACGATGGCTGGTGATGTGGTCATGCAAGGTTTTATTAATAAAAAAATCAACCTGTACCTGCGGCGCGCCATTATGATTCTGCCTCCGCTGGCCATTATCTTCTTCGGGATCAATCCGACAAAAGCGCTTGTGATGAGCCAGGTCATCCTGTCCTTCGGGATTGCGTTCGCACTGATTCCACTCGTCATCTTCACAAGCAACCGCAAGATTATGGGAGGACTGGTCAATCGCCGCTGGACGTCAGTGCTTGGATGGCTGATCTCGGGACTGGTGGTTGCACTGAATTTGTTCCTGGTGCTGGAAATGATAATATAAAGGTTAAGACATAACAGAAGAGTAGGTTGGACAAAGATGAGTTCTACTGTATCCCCGCGTTACCGTTTCAGTGAAGCGCCCATCTGGGAGCTGCAACGAGCATATTATGAAGAGGAAGGAACCCGGGCTTGGCGCAATGATGAGGTTCCGCAATATATTACGAATAATCCGATGATTGCCTCGGCCTATGCTGAGATGATCTTCGGATTTCTTCAGGACCGGGCAACACTCGGTTTCATTGCTGAGCCGGTCACGATTCTGGAGCTGGGAGCCGGATCAGGCCGGCTGGCGTTTCATATTCTTACTGAGCTGTGTGCGATCATCGATTGCGCCGGAATTCCACTGCCATCGTTCCGTTATGTAATGAGTGATCTTCCACTTAAAAATATAGAAGGCTGGCAGCAGCATCCCGGTCTACAGCCTTTTGTGAGTAGGGGGGTTCTTGATTTCGCACAGTTTGATGCACTGCACGATGTGGAATTGCATTTGACGGAGAGCGGTATCGTGATTAAACCGGGTGATCTGAAGCAGCCACTGCCGGTAGTAGCCAATTATTTCTTCGATAGTATTCCACAGGAGCTGCTATATGTGGATGAAGGTAAAATATTCGACTGCGAGGTGTCGTTCCAGGTTCCGGAGAATACGGATGAACTGAAGCCTTCAGAGATACTGGAGCAGATGGTCCCGGAATTTCATTACGTTAGGGCGGCAGCATACGAAGAGGAGGCTTACCCGTATCATAGTGTTATTGCACTTTACCGGGAGAAGCTGGAGGATTCGCATGTTCTTTTCCCGGAAGCCGGCCTTTCCTGTCTGGAGCGGGTGGGAGCACTGTCGGAGGAAGGATTCCTTCTTCTTACTGCAGACAAAGGCGACCACCGTCTGGAGAACTGGGAATTTGCCGAACCCCCGCAGTTGATCCATCACGGGAGCTTCTCCCTGACGGCCAATTATCATGCGATTCAAAATGTGCTGGAGCAGCGAGGGGCACTTGCTTTGTTCACGGAGCATCATTATAAGAACCTGAATATCGGCATGATTCTGATGCTTCATGAGCCAAGTCGTTATGCCAATACACGTCTGGCGTACCGGCGGTCGGTATCCCGATTTGGGCCGGATGATTTCTTCAGCATGAAGGAATGGGTGGATCAGCAGGTGGACACCATGGGGCTGCAGCAGATCCTGGCGTTCTGGCGCCTCGGCGGCTACGATGCTGAAATGTTCATCCAGAGCGCCGAGCGTATTTCAGAGCTTCTCCCGGAGGCCAATGATGAGGAAATGCTGGATCTTCAGCAGGGAATCAGACTGATGTGGGCAGGTTATTATCCGTTGGAGCAGCAGTACGATCTGGCGCTGGACTGTGGTCTGCTTCTGTTTGAGATGAATAGGTTCGAAGAGGCGAGGGAGTTCCTGGAGCGATCTTTACAGGATCAGATTCATGAGCCGGTGGCACCTGTATTCTACAGTCTGGCAATCTGTTACCTTGAGCTGGGAGACGAAGCTGGGGCTGTGGAATACACACAGCAAGCGCTGGTGCTGGAGCCCGACAACGAAGAGGCGCTGGAGCTGCTGCGGGCGCTGAATGAAGGTTAGAGGTAAAAATAGTGCGGGCGCAGGAAGTCCGCGACTACCGGAGGTGTGGCTCAGAATCCATCTCCCTTCTGGGAAATTACCCAACCTCTTGGGATCGATGCTATCCGCTATTTCTTTACGATGCGCAGCATGGAATCCCATCGAACCCATCTGTCGGCTGCAAAATGTCCGCTCTCTGCGTACATCTACCTGCTGTAGACCCATCTGCCCATACTGCAAACCCTCTACATCCGGGATCATAAAATACGGTTAATTTTTGCTTTTGAAGAGTAAATAGTCTTTCGCATAGGTTCTATTGCATTTACTACAATAGAATTATAAATATTGAGGTGTATAGTGGGTTCTGCTGCATTTTGTGCAATAGAATTCACTCTCGGGGCATAAAATGACGTACTCTGTTGCACAGAATGCAACAGAATTCATTTTGGGGGCGAAAACGAGGCAATCTGCTGCACAAAGTGCAACAGAATTCATTCTCGAGGCGAAGGGGCATCGTTCTTCTATCGCAGCGTATTTCCGGCATAAACAACAGGAGATTCCGGCAGCCGTATTGGCTGCTGGAATCCCCTGTTTATTTTGCAAACCATTCTAATTCGGCCACATGCGGCCTAACCAATCAAAGCAGCCGCTGTTATTGCTTCACAATATCCTGAACGGCTTTATCCAGCTTCTCCAGAAGCTGATCGCGGGAGATTTGTCCGCCGAGATATTCCTGCATGGCAGCGCCGAAGCCTT
This sequence comes from Paenibacillus oryziterrae, assembly GCF_042610485.1. NCBI lineage: Bacteria > Bacillati > Bacillota > Bacilli > Caryophanales > Paenibacillaceae > Paenibacillus > Paenibacillus oryziterrae. The sequence continues at coordinate 118,355 of NZ_JBGJZO010000006.1, forward strand.
GAGTTACGCCATCCGGGAACATATCCCAGTTCCAGCCAAGTGCAGTAGCGGATTTCTCTTGAAGGGCAACGGCTACTTGGCCGATGTCCTCAGCTTTGGTCTCGATATTGGTTTCCGCAGGAATGAATTTGAACTCTTGAGTCAAATATTTCTTACCTGTTTCGGAAGTAACCATCCAGTTAAGGAACGCTTTAGCTTCTTCGGGATGAGCTGATTTGCTGTTGACGATATAGTTGTTCGGAACGCCAACCAGGACGGTTCCTTCTTCATCACTGATCGGAAGAGCAAGAATTCCAAGATTCAGCGCCGGATCAATCTTATCGATATCGCCTTGAGTCCAGTTACCTTGCATCATCATCGCAGCTTTGCCGGAAGCGAAGTCTGCAACTTGGGTTGCATAGTCTGTGGTCATTTTATCTTCTTGGGCGTTGTTAAAGATCACATCTACCAGATCCAGCCATTGCGTGAATACGGCATTGCCTTTAATCGTTTGTGTGCCTGCTTTAAGATCCTCAATGAACTGTTTTGGATCCTGCTGATGAGCAAGAGCCACGTTCACCAGATGGATCCCCATCGACCACCATTCATTAGTTGCTTCAAAAGGTGTGATGTCCGCTGCTTTCAGTTTCTCTACTGCAGCTTTAAGCTCGGAGAGGGTCTTCGGTTCTTCGGTAATACCGGCTTTCTCAAAGAGGTCTTTATTGTAGATCAGGCCATAGCCTTCCACGTTCATCGGCATACCGTACAGTTTGCCGTCTACGGTTGCAGGGATTTTCGAGGTAGGAATCAAATCCTTCACCCAAGCTTCGCCCGACAGATCGGTAGCACGGTCCATATAAGGAACGAGAGCGGCATATCCGCCGTTATTGAAAATTTCAGGCTCAGATCCGGCTGCGATTTCTGCCTTAAGCAGGGCGCCGTAATCTTCACCGCCGCCATGGGTTTCGACTTCAACCTTCACGCCAGTTTCCTTCTCATATTCTTCTGCGAGTGCATTGAGCTGTTCCGCGATCTCAACTTTAAATTGGAACATTTTTATGGTGATATCCTTCTTGGGGGTCTCTGTTGCTGCGGGAGCCGCCGTTTCTGCCGGAGCATTGGTAGCGTTTCCATTTGTAGCGGAATTGTTGTTGCCGCCGTTGCCGCAACCTGCCATAATAAGTGTGCAAACGATTGCGGAAATGAATGCAAGCTTTTTCTTCATGTGTATATAACCTCCCTGGTTTATGTTCCTACACTCTGATCCTAATGTAATTTGCTGACGAACAGAACGCAATATTTTGCCGGAAAAAGTGGATATTGTTGCAGCGCACCCCGCTTGGGGAAGATTCTCCTTCGTACGTATGGGTGGGCGCGCCGCAGTATTCAGAACAATCCCGCCGTAAGTTGAGTGTGTGGCAGCCTGCAGCCATCCTTTAGAACAGCCCACCACATTACCCCTTAACTGAGCCGGTAGTCACCCCTTCCACGATGTATTTTTGCAGGGCCAGGAAGAAGATCAGGATCGGCGTGATGGCCATCACGAGACCAGGCAGGGCCAAATCCCATTTCTTCGTGTACTGTCCAAAGAACTTCGTAACGGCAACTGGAAGCGTCGTTAGATCCTTATTGCTTCCAATCACCAGCACGGGCAGAAGGTAGTCATTCCAGATCCACAGTGTGTTAAGAATTACCACAGTGACAATGATCGGCATGAGTAGTGGGAAGACGATACGGAAGAATACACCATAAGGGTTTGAACCGTCTACCCGGGCAGCTTCCTCGAGCTCATAGGGAACGGTTTTGATAAAGCCATGGAACAGGAAGACGGACAGAGGCATGCCAAAACCAAGATAACAGGCCACGATTCCATATAATTCCCCGCGAAGCTCCAATATACTCGTTACCCGCACCAGCTGCAGCATCAGCGACTGAAAAGGAATAATCATGGCCGAGATCAGCAGCAGGAACACGAACGAGTTAAACCGGGAAGGCTTCCGGACAATCCGGTAAGCAGCCATTGAACTGAAGAGCACAATGAAGATTACGCTGAGGATTGTGATTTGAAAAGAGTTCCAGAACGCCTGCGGGAAATCGATGATTTTCCATACGTCGGCATAGTTGCTCCACTTAAAGACCTGAGGAACGGACGCGGCGTCCACGAGAATCTCCCGCAGTCCTTTGACCGAATTCGTCAGGACCAGATAGAACGGTGACAGGAAGACAAGAGCGAGCAGGATGGTTACCACTTCAAGAGCAAAGGTGCTCATCCGGTATCTGCTGGTACTGTGCATTATGCGGACACCTCTTTTCTTTTGGTCAACCAGACCTGGGTAATGGTGATAGCGGATACAGCGACAAAGAATAATAGTGCTTTGGCAGTGCCCAGACCATAACGGTTGTTGATCAGCGCCTCGGCATAAATGTTAAAGGCAAGAGACTGGGTAGAGGTACCCGGACCGCCTTTGGTGAGCGAGAGATTCAGGTCAAACATTTTGAAAGCATTGGATGTCGTCAGGAACAGGCAGATGGTGATAGCCGGCATGATCAGGGGCAGATACACGCTTTTGAACAGCTGAGGAGCACGAGCGCCATCAATCTTTGCCGCCTCAACAAGGTCCTTCGGAACTCCAGCCAGTGCTGCAATATAGATAACCATCATATATCCGGCAGTCTGCCAGACGAATACAATCACCAGACCCCAGAACCCGGTAGACGGTGTGCCGAGCCAAGGAAGATTGAAGAAATGAATACCGGTCAGATCGCCGATGGTGCCGAAGCCTTTCGTGAAGATGAACTGCCAGATGTAGCCAAGCAGAATGCCGCCGATCACGTTTGGCATGAAGAAGACGGTGCGGAGCAGCTTCTTGGTCTTCAGGGCAGTCATCAGGATAAAAGCGAGCAGAAGCGCCAGGATATTAGCTATAATCACAGAAACCGCAGTGAAGCGGAGTGTGAAGAACAAGGAATCCCAGAACTTATCATCATTCGTGAAGATGCGTTTCCAGTTAGCAGCCCCCGTCCAGACGGCTTTGTCCAGATCCAGTCCGTTCCAGTCCGTGGAGGAATAATAGAATCCAAGAATGAAGGGCGTGACTACGATGACGAGGAAGAAGAGCAGACATGGCCCTAGAAATACGATTTGTGGGCCCCAGTCCCTTTGAACGCGCAGAGCTTTTCTCATAGGAATCTCCTTTATTTAATTTAATGAGCGTGTTTTTATTATAGGAAACCCGGCTTTGTTTCAACACTCAATTTGATGATGATAAAAGTGGATTATATTGTTGCTGTCTAAGACACCGTGAAGTTGCAGGAGGGAAGAAATGTTCAGAAACAGTATCCGAACGCGCCTCATGGCGCTTGTGCTTCTGGCTACCGTTATTCCAGCCGGAGTTTCCGTTACATTCTCATACATCTACACCAAGCAGTCGGTAACGGAGCAGTCCGTGAAGCAGAATACGAAACTGCTGACGCTTGGAGAAGCTAATCTTAGCAGTTATTTCGGCGGCATTAACCAGCGCGCGATGACGCTCTACAGCGGAATCAATGTCCAGGGCTCCTTTTACACGGCCCTTCTTGTAGCTAAGGCGCCAGACACCTTGCCTGCCGGGGAGACTGTGCCGGACAACCGAGGTATTGTCTCCACCCAGCTGTACAATCTATTCCTGTCTGATCAAAATATATTTCAGGTTCATTTGTACATCCGGGCGGTTAAGCAATCTAACACGGTGCTGGGCGGCCTGTTCCGGAGGGAGACGAATGATACGTACATGCCAACCCCGAATCCGGGCGGCGGCAACCGCCCTTTTATCGAGGTTACGCATAAAGACCATCAATACGGACTGAGGTCCGGATTTCTGGGCCGCAAGGTTGGAACAGTACCTGTGTTTAGCGCTCATTTCCCGATCTACCGGACACCAAGTGACGAGGTGCTGGCCGATCTGTCCATGGACTTTCGGCTAACTGAACTGGAGAGTATATCAAGGTCCATGTATAATTCCGAGACAGAGCGCCTCTATATTCTTAATGAACAGGGAGAGGCCTTGTATGCTTCCGAACCGAACTGGATCGGCAGGACATTTAAGGAAGGCTGGACCCAGGGGGCCGTTAATCAGGAGAGCGGCCATTTCACTTGGAACGACCGGGGATTCAAGGGGATTGTGATGTACCGGCATCTGAATTCATCCCTGTTCAAAGGCACGATAATTAAGCTGGTGCCTTATGAAGACCTGTACAGTGATGCCAGGACCATCACAAGAATTAATGGCGCCATCGGGGTGATATTTCTGATCATTGGAGGCATTGCTGCAGTGCTAATCTCCATCGGTTTCACCCGGCCGATCAAGAAATTGATTTCGTATACCCAGAAGGTGCAGATCGGACAGCTCGACGCGGTGGTTGATGCTGAACGGGAGGATGAATTCGGGCTCCTGACCCGTAAAATCTCGGGCATGACCCGGACGATTAATAACCTGATTCTTCAGGAATACCGGCTCGAAATCGCCAATAAGACCAACCAGTTGAAGGCGCTCCAGGCCCAGATTAATCCTCATTTCCTGTACAATGCGCTGCAATCCATTGGCACCTCATCGCTGCGCTATAACGCACCTAAGGTGTATGAACTGATCTATTCGCTGGGTAGCATGATGCGGTATTCCATGGGCACGGAACGTACGCAGGTGACGCTTAGGGAGGAGATCGAGCACGTAGAGAATTATATGCTGCTGCAGCAGGAGCGCTTCGGGGAAGAGGAGCTTAGGCTGGATATATCGATTACAGAGGCTGCTTCGGAGATCATAGTCCCTAAGATGATTCTGCAGCCGATCGTGGAGAATGTATTCAAGCATGGGTTCACGGATGGTATACGTCAGGGGGTTATTATGATCCGCTGCTGGCTGGAAAGAGGTGCGCTGCAGATTACCGTCAAGGATAACGGAACAGGTGTCTCAGAGGAGGATCTGGATCACCTTGAGACCGCGCTTCGCAGTACCGATGGAACCGAGCATGAGGAGATTGGACTGCGCAATGTGCGGGCCAGACTGCGATTACAGATCAGCGAACAGGCTGATCTTACAATTGGCAATAATCCGGAAGGCGGGGTCACAGTTACACTGACCATTCCTTTAACAGATGAGAGATATGACGAAGGGAGCGGGCAAGGATGAAGGTACTGATCGTAGATGATGAGAAGCATGTTCGTGAGGCCATCCGCTATTTCGTCCCTTGGCAGGAACATGGAGTGTCAGAAATCTTCGAGGCGTCTGACGGGCAGGAAGCCGTATCAATTATCAAGGAACAGCGCCCGGCGATTGTATTCACAGACATGAGGATGCCGCTGATGGATGGTGCAGAGCTGCTGGAATGGCTTCATACCCATTCCCCACAGACGAAGACAATTGTGATCAGCGGTTATCAGGACTTCAATTATGTGAAACCGGCCATTGTGTATGGAGGAACCGACTATTTGCTCAAGCCCTTAAACAGTAAACAGCTTATAGCCTCGGCAGAACGTGCTTTTGAAATGTGGAGAAGCGAGGAGCGCGAGCGGGAGCTGGCCTGCCGGCAAAATATTCAGCTTAATGTACTGCGTCCGCTCTTTTGGGACAAAGCCCTGTCCGATCTGCTGACGGGAATGCGCACGGTGCATGAACTCGCTCCAACCCTTGAGGAAGAGCTGGGTTTCCGTAAAGATACACCTTGCTGCCGTGCAGCCGTGATTTCGCTGACCTCCGCCAACTGCAGACTGCTGCAACGCTTTTATGGGGATATGCAGCTTACGTCCTTTGTGCTGGCTAATGTCTGCAATGAAATCCTGACTCCGCAGCGGATCGGCTTTGCCTTCCGCTACTGGCATGCCGATACGGATATCGTGATTCTGTTCTGGGATCAGACGGAGGAAGCGGAGAAATGGCTGCACCGTATGAACGAATCCTTTATGCAAGCATATGGGGTGCAGCTCGATATCGGTCTCAGCGGACCCGGAGGATTACCGGATCAGCTTCCGGATTCCTTCCGGGAAGCGCTGCAGGGTCTTGGCGGGCGGAATCTTCTCCGCAGTGAGGGACGAATTCACTATTACCGGAAAGAGCCCCAGGAGAAGAACTCGGCTGCCGAACAGGAAATGCATCTCTATCTGGAGAAGCTCAGATTGTCGCTCTTGTCCGGCGATCAGGCGAAAATGGAACGGGCCGCAGATGAATGGGCCGGACATTTGGGTAGCCTTGACCTGATTACCGAGACTAGCATTCGTCATGTACAACAAGAAATCGAGCTCCTGCTGGCCCGGTGGCAGGAAGAGCACAGGGAGAGTGAGGAGGAGACGAAGGAGAGCCTAGCCTTCGAACCTTGTTATGATGAAGAAGGGCTCTTCTCGGTGGAAGGCTGGGGGAATCAATTGAAATCGGTTCTGCGGAAGTTGTTCAGGGAGAAAGGGCCGGGCCTTAATGCCGACAGCAGGCTGGTTTTGGAAATCCGCGCGTATCTGGACCGGAATTATCAGCAGGATATGACCCTGCAGCATATCGCCGAGCGATTCTATCTCAGCCGCGAGAACGTCTCGCGCAAATTCAAGCAGGTGACCGGCGAGAACCTGTCCGATTATTTAACGAACCTGCGGGTAGAGAAAGCCAAGGCTTTGCTGCAGAATACGAGCCTAAAGCTAACACAAATCTCGGAGCTTGTCGGTTATGAGGATGAGAAATATTTCAGCCGCGTCTTCAAGAAATCAACGGGACGTACACCGAGGGAATATCGGAAGGAAGAATAAGACGGCCCAAGAATGGCCTGCGCCAGCTTGGATGGCTTAGGGGACACTGTTAGAGCAATATCAAGCAGGGAAACAGCATAACACTAGAATGGCAGGCCAAGAAACTTCTTGGCCTGCCATTTCCGTTTAATTCCTTTGGTTAAAGAAGAGTTTAACCCTTCTTTCGTGCAATCTCCCTGCGCACGACCGGTGCCACCTCAGTAGCTAGCAGCTCGATGGCGGAGGCCACCTTGGCGTAAGGCATGCCGCCGATGTCCATTTGGGCCATAAAGCGGGTATGGCCGAATAGCTCGTGCTGGTGGAGAATTTTCTCGATCACCTGCTGCGGGCTGCCGACGGCAAGCGCGTTGTCAGGTGCGGTGAATTGCTCAAAGTCACTGCGGGAAAGCTTATATGGATTGCCGGACTGTGACATAATAGCATTAAAATAATTAAGATAATACGGATAAAGATCATCAAGAGCTTCAGTGGATGTTCTTGCTATGTACCCATGGCTGGTGATGCCGATCTTGAGGTCCCCAGGTTCAAATCCGCTGGCTGCTCCCGCTTGCCGGTACCGTTCCGCCAGATGTAGAAAACGTCCCGGGTCTCCGTTTAGAATCGCCACTGCGAGGTTGATTCCGAGAGAACCGGCCCGTTCAGCAGTCTCCGGCGTTCCCCCGACACCTACCCACAGCGGGAGTTCAGGCTGAAGCGGACGCGGAGCAATTTCAGCATTCTTCAGTTCGGAACGAAACTGGCCGTTCCAGTTCATAATCTGATCCCTGTTCAAATGCTTCAGCAGCTTCAGATTTTCGGCGAAAAGGCGGTGATGGTCATCCAACTCATAACCGAAGAGCGGAAACGATTCAATAAATGCACCGCGTCCGGCGATGATCTCCGCCCGGCCGTCAGATAGCAGATCCAGCGTGGCATAGTCCTCAAACACACGTACGGGATCGATGGTGCTGAGTACCGTGGTAGCGCTGGTCAACTTGATCCGTGACGTAACCTGCGAGATGGCAGCCAGAACGACAGGGACTGAAGAAACTACAAAATCTAGCCGATGGTGCTCGCCAACCCCGAATACATCGAGTCCGGCTTCATCCGCAAGCCTGGCGGCGGCCATAATTTCATCCATACGTTGTTTGGGTGAAATGGTCTGACCTGTAAAAGGGTCGGCAACAATGTCGCCAAGGGTGTAAATGCCGAATTCGAATTCTGGAGGGTTATTGGATTCGCTGTTCATAAACGCTTGCTCCTTATTCATTTAGTTGATTTATGGGAGTATTTATAAACTTGTCTGTCCGTTAAGGCATGTATAAAGTATTATAACATAGAGATAAGTCGAAACTTTCAGAAAACGGGAGGCTTTTATGGAACCGCAAGCATTTTGGGCTATTGCCATATTTTTGCTTATTTATGGACTAATTATTTCGGAAAAGATCCACCGTACGATATTGGCTATGGCTGGTGCGGTAATCATGGTGTTATTCGGAATTGTGGATCAGGAAACCGCGCTTCATCATATTGATTTCAATACACTCGGTCTGCTTATCGGAATGATGATGATCGTTGGGATCACGGCGGAGACGGGGCTCTTCAAATATGTTGCACTCAAGGCGGCTAAAGCCGCTAAAGGCAAGCCTACATGGATTCTCGTAGCCCTATTCCTGATTACAGCTTTCGCCTCTGCATTCCTGGACAATGTCACCACTGTGCTGCTTATGGTCCCTGTAACTTTCAGTATTACTAAACAGCTGCGGATCAATCCCATTCCCTTTTTGATCTCGCAGATCATCGCATCCAACGTAGGCGGTACGGCTACATTGATTGGTGACCCGCCTAACATTATGATCGGCAGCGCCGTGAAGGAGCTGACCTTCATGTCGTTCATCAGCAATCTGGCGCCGGTAATTGGTATCATCGTCATCGTTTATATTCCGTTGTTCATTCTCATATTTCGTAAGCAGATCCGGTCTACTCCAGAGCTGCAGCGGGGTATCATGGAAATGGACGAGCATTCGCTGCTCACTGACAGGAAGCTTTTACGTAAATGTCTGATTGTTCTGGCCGTAACCATTCTGGGGTTCTTCCTTCATCAGTCGCTACATCTCGAATCGGCGACGGTGGCTCTGACAGGCGCGTTTCTGCTGCTCTTGCTGACAGGGGAGCGGATGCTGGAAAAAGCTTTTCAAAGCGTGGAATGGATCACGATCTTTTTCTTCGTCGGCTTATTTGTACTGGTATCCGGGCTGGTGGAGACTGGGGTTATTGAGGAATTGGCTGCTAGGGCTATCGACCTTACCGGGGGCGATCTGGTATTAACCTCGATGCTGATCCTGTGGCTGAGTGCGATCGCTTCAGCATTCCTTGATAATATTCCATTTGTAGCCACGATGATTCCCTTGATTCAGGATATGGGAACGATGGGGGTATCGAATTTGGAGCCACTATGGTGGAGCTTGGCCCTTGGGGCTTGCCTTGGCGGGAATGGTACCTTAATCGGTGCGAGCGCCAATCTGATTGTCGCCGGTCTGGCGGGCAAGGAAGGTTATCCGATTACGTTCATGAAATACTTGAAATACGGATTTCCGTTGATGATACTTTCTATAGTGATATCCAGTGTATATATATATTTAAGATATTTAATCTAATGTTGGACCCTGCACAAGGGCGTGATCGTGAGTACCGCAAAATGGCGGGAAAACGGTACACGTCCTTTTTAAGTGGCAGTTTACCGATAAGGATTTATGGTTTTTGTGACTTTTATCATAATTATTTGCGATTTACGCGTTGACTCCTGGAGAAATAGATGATATTTTAAATATACAAATTCCAATTGAATTAGTATGAATTAACTCAATTGAAGATATGGCCGACTGTTCTGGCAGAGGCACCTGCGTTGTTCGTAAACGCGGTGTCTCTGCTTTTTTTGTATTCAGACGAAGGAGGACGCGGGATGGGAGAGTCATTACTGAACATAACGAACCTGAATAAAGTGTTTGATACGGCAAGCGGTAAGATACAAGCGCTGCACGAAGTGGAGCTCCATGTGAAGGAAGGGGAGTTCATTACAGTCATTGGTCCCAGCGGATGCGGAAAAAGCACACTTTTACGAATTGTCGCGGGCCTCGACAACAACTATACCGGAACTGTTACGCTGGAGGGTGCAGAGATCAGAGGGCCGGGAATCGATAAAGGGTTTATTTTTCAGGAACACCGCTTGTTTCCGTGGTTTACCGTGGAGAAGAATATTGCTTCGGACCTTTCGCTTAGCAACAAGGAAATACGAGAAAAGGTAGACGATTTGATTGAACTCGTGAAGCTTAAAGGGTTCGAGAAGGCGTATCCGCGTGAGCTGTCGGGCGGAATGGCCCAGCGTGTGGCCATCGCCCGTGCGCTACTCCGGAATCCCAAAATATTGCTACTGGATGAGCCGTTTGGTGCACTGGATGCTTTTACCCGGGCTCACATGCAGACCGTGCTTCTGGACATTTGGCGGAAGAACCGGACAACGATGATTTTTGTAACTCACGATATCGACGAGGCCGTATTTCTGGGGAACCGGGTCGTTATTCTGGAGCCTCGCCCAGGCAAGATTCGTTCCATCGTACCTGTGGATCTGCCTTATCCCCGCAAAAAAACAACGTCCTCATTTCAGGAACTGCGTCTGAGGGTGCTGAACCAATTCGAGAAGGTGGATGAGCTGGAACTGACAGACGGCGCCGGGATTTAAAGTATAGAGGGAGGGAAACAGCAGCCATGGCAGAGGGGATGGCAACAGCAGTAGGATCGGCGGGAAGAACGGGAGGGCTGGAAGGAAGACCGGATGGTGGAACGAACCGGAGACTGGGAAGAGCGGCAAGGGCTGGACTTGGTCTGCTAGTGCCGGGAGGCGTGCTCATTCTATGGCAAATCTTAGGGCAATACGGCGTCATTTCGGAAATGCTCTTTCCGGCTCCCCTTACTATTGCCCGGTCATTCTATTCTTTAACGCTCTCGGGTGATCTTTGGGGTAATTTCAGAATCAGCGCGGTAAGGGTATTGTACGGATTCCTGCTGGGCGGCGGTCTAGGTCTGCTGCTGGGTATCTTGGTCGGGCTGTTCCGGAAATCCGAGAAGCTGTTAGATCCATCCCTGCAAATGATCCGCATGATTCCAAGCCTGGCCGTGGTGCCGTTGTTTATTCTGTGGTTTGGCATCGGGGAAGAGTCGAAGATTCTGCTGATTGCAAAATCCGCTTTTTTCCCCATATATATCAATACTTTTATGGGTATCCGCGGCGTAGATAATAAGCTGTTTGAAGTATCCCGGGTGCTGGGCTTCAGCCGGCTCAGTCAGGTGATAAGACTGGTGCTTCCTGCAGCACTGCCTAATATTCTGCTCGGAGCACGCCTCTCTCTGGGGTTGTCCTGGCTCGGACTGGTGGTCGCGGAGCTAATCGCCTCTACCTCAGGGATCGGTTACATGATGTCTGATGCACGGCAGTTCGCTGATACACCGGTTGTATTCGTCGGTATTCTCGTATTCGCCGTCGCCGGATTGCTAAGCGATACGATCTTACGTCTACTGGAACGGCGGATGCTGAGATGGCAGGACAACTACAAGGGATAGAAAGGGGCATTGAACCATGGGCGATCGAGTGGAAGCCATCCTAACCCGTGCGAAGGAGAATCGGAACAAAAGTTCTTCCGTCCTCCTGCGAAACGGCGGGAAGGTGCATAACATGAGGACTCCGGTTTCCGGAACATCGTTGTCTGACATCGGATGGGGAGCTATCATTCCAGTGGCTGTCATCGCTTTGTGGCAGCTTGCCGGAAGTATAGGGCTTGTATCTCCCGAGTTTCTTCCGACACCTCTTTCGATTGCAGACGCTTTGGTGAACCTTGTGGTAACAGGTGAGCTAGTACACCATCTAGGCGTCAGTATCGGGAGGGCGGGCATGGGCTTTCTGATTGGAGGTGTGCTGGGTCTGGTGCTCGGTGTGCTGACCGGCTTATTCCGGAGTGCGGAATATGTGCTCGACCCAAGCATACAAGTGCTGCGGCTAGTCCCCCATCTGGCGATTGCACCGCTGATCATTTTGTGGTTCGGATTTGGTGAAGTATCGAAGATTGCCATTATTCTAAGCGGCTCTTTCTTTCCACTGTACATTAATACTTTTATGGGGATCAGAGGGGTAGACAACAAGCTGTTTGAAGTCGCCAGGGTGCTGGGGTTTAGTCCGTATCAAAAGCTGAGAAGGCTGATCCTGCCGGCGGCATTGCCGGGTATCCTGCTCGGCCTGCGGTTATCGCTTGCTGTGGCGTGGATCGGGCTTGTTGTTGCCGAGCTGATCGGTTCCCAGTCCGGTGTCGGGTTCCTCATTAATGAGGCGAAGCAGAATTCCAATACACCGGTGATATTCGTAGGCATTCTTATCTTCGCCATTATCGGTAAGCTGATCGATTCACTGTTCAAGGCACTTGAGCGCCGCCTGCTGTTCTGGCGCGACAGCTACGAAGGTTAGGGATGACCCGGTGACGGGAACTTAGAGGAGGTAATGACAAATGGGTCAAGCGGTAAGTAGAGATTCGTTGAATCTGGAAGCGGATGTACTGGTTATTGGAGGGGGTCCCGCAGGAACGTGGGCTGCACTTACGGCAGCGGCTAAAGGGGCGAAGGTAGTTCTTGCGGATAAAGGATACTGCGGCTCCAGCGGTGCCACCGCGCCATCCGGAACCGGAGTCTGGTACGTGAAGCCGGAGGAACGGCTCCGGGAAGAGGCCAAAGCAAGCCGTTATATCATGGGCGGGCAATTAGCCGAGAACCGCTGGATGGACCGCGTACTTGACCGCACCTATGAGAATATGAACAGGCTTGGGGTATCGGGGTATCCCTTTCCGCTCGATGGGCAAGGGAATCAGTACCGCCGAAGCCTGCAGGGACCGGAATATATGAGACTGATGCGCAAGCTAGTGAAGAAAGCAGGCGTCAGAATCCTCGATCATAGTCCGGCACTTGAACTTCTGGCCGACGGCAACGGCGTAGCCGGTGCTGCAGGTGTCCAGACACAGAATGGAGCGACCTGGAGTGTTCAGGCCGGGGCTGTTGTGATTGCCACCGGAGGCTGTGCTTTCCTCAGCAAGGCGCTTGGTTGCAATGTGCTGACAGGCGACGGCTATTTATTCGCAGCCGAGGCGGGGGCAAGCCTATCCGGAATGGAATTCTCGAACGCTTATGCGATCTGCCCAACCTTCTCTTCCGTCACGAAGACGGCATATTACAGCTATGCCAGCTTCTATCACGAGGATGGAAGCATCGTTGAAGGGGCCGGCTCGAAGAAGGGCCGCTCGGTCATCGCCCGTAATCTGCTGCAGGGTCGCCAGGTCTACGCCAAGCTGGACCTCGCCCCTGAAGATTTGAGACCGCTGCTGCGGGTGGCGCAGACGAACTTTTTCCTTCCCTTTGACCGGCTTGGCATCGATCCGTTCCGGGATGCATTCCCGGTTACGCTTCGCTTGGAAGGAACAGTTCGTGGAACCGGAGGCATCCGCATCGTGGATGAGAGCTGTGGGACTGGAGTTCCGGGACTTTACGCGGCAGGGGATGCGGCAACCCGCGAGCTGATCTGCGGCGGCTTTACCGGGGGTGGCAGTCACAACGCGGCCTGGGCTATGTCCTCGGGTTCCTTCGCAGGAGAAGGTGCCGCCGATTATGCGAAGAGTCTTGGCCAGTATGCGGCGCTCCGCGCCGTGACAGGATTGTCATCCTCGCCGCTTGTTCATAAGCAAGTGAAGCCGGGTACGGCAGCGCGGACAGCCGAATATGTAGCTGCTGTACAGGCGGAAGTGAAGCCTTATAACATCAATTTGTTCCGTACGGAGAGCGGTCTGACCTCCTCGCTCGAACGTTTGGATAACCTGTGGAAAGAGCAGCGCGGAGTGGAAATTCAGCGTACACCGGAAGGTGTCAAAGCCCGGGAAGCGGAAGCGATGACAGCTACAGCACGTTGGATGTACAATTCAGCACTGGCCCGGACCGAGACAAGAGGTATGCATAAGCGTGACGATTATAAGGCACAGGATGAACAGCAGCATCACCGCCTAATCAGTGGAGGATTAGATCAGGTGTGGGTGAAGAGCGAGCGAGTAGCGGAGGAGAGTGTTCTGTCGTGATTGAAGTAATCAGCGCCGCCAAATGTATCGAGTGCAATCAATGCGTTTCTGTCTGCCCTACGAATGTCTTTGACCGCGTGGAGGACGGAATTCCTGTCATCGCCCGGCAAAGTGATTGCCAGACCTGCTTTATGTGTGAGCTGTATTGTCCGGTGGATGCCCTGTACGTTGCACCAGACTCTGAAGCACTTACCGGTGTGACAGAGGAAGAGCTGGAGCAGCAGGGGCTGCTTGGTGGATACCGCGAGAAAGTGGGCTGGGGAAAAGGCAGACAGCCTGTTGCAAGCCATGACTTTATGTACCAATTGTCGAGCAGAGCGGGATTTTGAGGAACCTGGCAAGGCCAGCAAATATATAAACATTCAGGGGGAGAACAGATGTTGAACAAACCGTACAGAAAGTTACATGAGGGCCGGAATCAGAAAAAGGGTTTGCGGTTCACGATGTTCACAAGTCTGCTTTTGATCATGCTGGTGCTTGGGGCGTGCGGAAATAATGGGAATTCGGGCGGGAAAGAGGCGTCAGCAGGAGGTGTGAACACCGCGGAGGCGGCGGGAAGCGAAACAGAATCCAAGGTTCCAGCGGTATTGAACTTTGGGTACATTGGTTCGAACAAGCTGAACGTGCCGGGAGGTGCCGAGGGCTGGGGCTTTTACAAGGGAATCATTCAGGAGGAATTGAAGAAATACGGCATCACCGAAGTGAAGCTGACCGGCTTCCCGAACGGACCGGATCAGACGGAATCCTTAATCAGCGGGCGGCTTGATTTCGGTAGCCTTGGCGATACCCCGGCTATTATTGCATACGCATCGGGTGCCAAGACACGCCTGATCTCTCAGTCTTCCGCGAACACCGTCGGGTTCCTGATCGGCAAAAAGGACGGACCCAAAACCGTGAAGGATCTGGAAGGAAAGACGATTGCTATTCAAAAGGGTTCGTTCATGCACCGGTATGTGGTGGGTCTGCTGAAGCAGGAAGGGGTCACTGATTATAAGCTTGTGCATATGCTGATTCCAGATGCAACCGCGGCTCTGTCCAGGGGCGACGTGGATGCCACGACCAATACCGGTATTCCAGCCTTGAAGCTGATTGACCAGGGCTACGTCCATCTGGATGATGCCTCGCAGCATCCGGAGCTGCTCGGTTCCAGTGTAACGGTCGTGTCAGAGGAATATTTGAAGAAGTTCCCGGACTTCCCGAAGGCATGGAATGCAGCCCGCGAGAAGGCACTGGAAGACTTGAAGCAGCATGAGGATGAGTATTATGAATTCCTCGCGGAGATTGGAGACTCCACTCCTGAGCTGGTGAAACAGGTGACTCCCATCAGCGATATCAAGGATACTGCGTTTACGGAAGATGGTTTAAAGCTTCTGGAAGGCACCAAGAACTTTCTTGTGGAAGAGAAGCTGGCCAAACAGGAGTTTAATATCAGTGATTGGCAGTTAAAATAAGCCGGGAGGAGGGGAGGTAGATCCCCTCCTCTTTTACTAGAAGACTATATTCCCTGCGACTTCAAACTCCACTATTCCATTTGACTTTCACCGCCATAATATGCAAGATATTAATTAATAAGATTTGAATTATTCCCACGAACGGGCGGTGGATTATATGCTGGAGGAACATCATAGGGATAGTTCTTCGCTCCAAGAAGAATGGTTCGAGATGCTGGTCACGAACATAAAAGATTTGGTCTATTTAATAGGAAATGACCATATTTGCCGCTACTGCTCCCCTTCTGTTCGGGAAATACTCGGCTATACCCCGCAGGATTTAGTAGGTCACAATAACATTCATCTTATCCATGCGGAGGATAAGGCCGCTCTTGATATGCCCGAATCTTCAGTAGAGCGCAGGATACAGCTTCGCATTCAGAGAGTGGATAACACTTATGTTTGGATCGAATTCGCACAGCGGAAGCTTGACTACCAGGGTGAAAGCCTTTATTTGTCGGTTGGACGAGATGTCACAGAGCGCATAGCTGTAGAGCAGAAGCTCCAGGAATCGGTTGAACGCTATACTTCACTGAAGAAATACAACCATGATGCCGTTATCTCATTGGATCTTAAAGGCAACATTATTAATGGCAACGACAAGGCGTGGCAGCTTACAGGTTATAAGATCAGTGAACTGTCAGGCATGAATGTATCCAAACTTGTGGGCCCGGAACATTTGCCCGATATATTGACTTATTCCCCGGAAAATAACAGCAATGATAATAATATTGATAAGATCTGGCACAAAGACGGTCAATCTGTGGAAGTGTTGACTACCATTGCTCCAATTCTAATAAATCAGACCAAGGTTGGTTTTTATATTATCGTTAAGGACATTACGGAGCAGAAGAAGTTGCTGATTGCCAAAGAAGCCGCGGAGAATACCAACCGGGCCAAAAGCGAATTTCTAGCCATGATGAGCCATGAGATCCGTACCCCTATGAATGGGATTATCGGGATGACGGATCTGCTGCTGGACATGACCCCGCAGAATTCAGTGAAATGGGAGTATCTCGATATTATCCGGAAAAGCGGTGACTCCCTGCTTGCCATCATCAACGATATCCTTGATCTCAGCAAGATTGAAGCGGGAAGGATAGAACTAAATTCGGAACTTTTCTCCATCCGCAATTGTATTTTCTCAGCTGTAGATGTGCTGACACAAAGGGCTGAAGAGAAAGGAATATTCATCGATGTCTCTGTCAGTCCAGATGTATCGGAGTATGTAACAGGCGACGGAGAGCGGCTGAAGCAAATTCTGCTTAATCTGCTTGGAAATGCAGTGAAGTTCACTAATCAGGGCGGAATAACTTTGGCAGTACAACTGGACGAACGCCGAAAAGGGGAGTCTATTCTCCGGTTTACTGTTTCTGATACGGGTATTGGCATTCCGGAAGATCAGCGGGACCGGCTGTTTGAGCCATTCCATCAATTAGATCATTACATGAATCGCCAGCATGAGGGGACAGGCTTGGGGCTTGCCATTTCCAAGAAGTTGGTGGAGCTCATGGGCGGACAAATCTCACTTGTATCCGGTTATCCTGGAGCTTCTTTTGTATTTACGGTCGCCTTTTCCGAAGAGGGAAAAGATACCTGGAGCACTGCGGGACGGTTGTATTCAAACTATGCAGCAGGACAGAGCGAGAAGCCGTTAAAAATACTGGTGGCCGAGGATAATGAGATCAACCAGATTGTGATGCGCAAAATGTTGGAGAAACGCGGACACTTGGTCTATGTCGTCGCCGATGGAACCGAGGTGATGCAGGCCTTGGCCCATGATACCTATGATCTCATCTTTATGGATGTGCAGATGCCCCGGATGAATGGTCTTGACGCGACAAAGATGATCAAGGAGAAATTGCCTCCAGAGGAACAGCCGGTTATCGTTGCCGTGACCGCCAATGCGCTGAAGGGAGACCGTGAGCATTGCCTGGAAGCGGGAATGGATGATTATATCAGCAAGCCGATTAAAAATAATGCAATAGGCGGAATCATCAGCAAATTTTTCTAATCCTGATAGGCAAATGAGGTTGAGCGGCCAGATTACTAAGGCTGCTCAGCCTCTTTTTTTCATGGGAAAAGGGCAGGAATGAATTCATTCAGGCTGGGGACGATATACAGGTATGAGATCTAGCAAAGGATGATGTCTTCTCATGAACAAAAGCTCCGGCGGTAAACCAGACAGCCAAAAGCTAAAATGGTGGCAGCTCTCCCTGCTTGGTGTAGCAGGAACGATAGGTACAGGATATTTTCTCGGGTCCAGTCTGGCGATATCCATTGGAGGTCCGGCGGTACTGATTGCCTATCTTTTAGCGGCTGCCGGTACTTACGTAGTGTTCGATGCCCTGTCGCGAATGACAGCCGATCACCCCGAACAGGGCTCCTTCCGTTCCTATGCCAAAAAAGCATTCGGAAGCTGGGCGGGATTCGGAAGCGGTTGGGTTTATTGGTTCTCGGAGCTGCTCATCATGGGCAGCCAACTGACAGCACTTGCAATATTCTCTCGCTTCTGGTTCCCTGCCATTCCCATGTGGATCTTCGCGTCAGGCTTTGGAATGATCGGACTCGGCATCGTTTTTTTCGGCAATAAAGGCTTTGACCGGGTGGAAAATGTACTGGCTGTCATCAAGGTTGCAGCTATTCTAATGTTTCTGATCCTGGCCGCAGCGCTGCTGGCTGGCTGGATCGGAGGAGCTAAATATACACCTAAGCTTCCGCTTGACCGGAGAACGTTTTTACCAACCGGCGGGATGGGGTTATGGTCTGCCTTTATTTTTGCCTTTTATGCCTACGGAGGTATTGAAGTGCTTGGAATTATGTCCTACCGGCTGCAGAAACCGGAAGATGCACCTAAAGCGGGGAAGGTTATGCTGCTGCTGCTGTCATCTGTGTATGTAATATCCATCGGTCTTGCGGTGACGATGGTTCCGCTGAAGGTGTTTAATCCCGATGAAAGTCCTTTTGTGCTGGCACTCCGCAGTGATCATCTGGCGTTTGTGCCCCATGTATTTAATGGTGTCCTCATTATTGCGGGCTTTTCGACGATGACGGCTTCGCTGTATGCCGTTACCTCCATGCTGATAACCCTTGCTCAAGAAGGTGATGCGCCGAAGCTCTTCTCCCGGAAGTGGAAGAATAAATATCCTTTATCCGCTCTTGGACTTATTGCCGGAGGACTTACAGCTGCTATCGTGATGTCTCTCCTAATGCCGGGAAAAGTGTATGAGTATATCACTACGGCAGCCGGGCTCATGCTGCTCTACAACTGGTCTTTTATCCTGCTTTCTTCCGGAAAACTGTTGAAGCCGGAGAAGTGGAGTGGTGTCAAACGCTGGATCGGCCTGCTTCTGATTGCTCTGGCTGTGGTTGGGACACTCTTTCACTCTCTGAGCCGTCCGGGATTCTATATCAGCCTTATGCTTGTAGCGCTCATTGGCGGTTGTGACCTGATCGTTCATGCGGTACGAAAGAGAAAAGCTGCTGCATCCGGTAACTCTTCAACTCAGAAAGCAGGGCGACCGGGATATTGGATCAAAGCGATACGCCTGAAGAAAAGCAAATATTAGCTTAGCGGAAGAACAGCAGCCGGTAGGCCTGTACACCAAAATAAAGCCCGAAGCCGATGAGGGAGAGGCCGGATAACACAGCGATAGCCTTTAGAACCCGCTCAGTCAGAAGCCGACGGAAAATACTGGAGGACGCGGCCATCGTAACATCCCAGACGAGAATGCCAATGACAATGGCCCCGCTGTACAGAAGGAGCTGTTGCATCGGATATTCGGCTGCCGCCTTAGCCAGAACCGAACCGTAAATACCAAGCCAGAACAGGATAGAGAGCGGATTGGATAAGGAGAGCAGAAACCCAGAGAGAAAGGATCTGCCTAAAGGTGCTGCGATTCCCCGGGTCCCGGAGAACGAAGTTCTGCCGGAATCCTTAATGCTTTCAAACCCGCTGTAGAGCAGTACAAAAAAGCCGAACAACCAGAGGAACGCTTTTACAAAGGGAGAATCAAGCAGATGGATGACTCCAAAATAGACGAGCAGCATATAAATAATGTCTGCACACACTGCACCGAGCCCGATAAACCAGGCATGCCAGAAGCCTCCCCGGATACCCTTGTCCAATTGTGCGGCATTGATCGGTCCGATGGGCGCCGAAAGGGATAATCCGAGAAAAATATAACCGAAAAATGTATTCAACTTGCCCTCTCCCTCCAAGTTTTGAAGATTGTTGTACAACTAGTCTATTCGGGAGGAGGTGCTTGTACGACACGAAATCGGAAATATATGGGATAATGCATCATCGCTGTAACGCGGTGAATGGATATCTTGCGCGCCACGTATATTTCCATTAAGATAGCAGAAACCAGCACCATGAAAGTGCTGATCTCTATAACATAAGGACAATGACGAAGAGAGTAAGCGTTAAAACGGATCTTAACAGGGAAGGTGTGCCGGAGACTGAGAGCACCCTCAAGAGACGAGTAACGCCGAAGTTCACTTCCGAGTCGGCTCCTGAAGTGCCCGCGGATCATCGCAGCATGGGTAGGGAGGCCCCGCTTCCAGCGTTAACGGATGAAAGACAGAGTCTACTCTGGCAGGGACACAGGGATTGTAATTTTCTTGTTCTGCCGCATAAGGGTTTACTCTAAATAAGGGTGGTACCACGGCTCCTCGTCCCTTGCGACGGGGGGCCTTTTTGCGTTCAGTTTTATATAATCAATGACGAAAAAGGAGTGGAAGAGAATGAGTAATGTGGAATTGGATAGCCTTAGAACCCGATTGGACGAGATTAATGGTCAGCTGCTGGAGTTGATCTCCGAGCGGTCAACGATTGTGCAGGAAATTGGAGTCATCAAGGAGAAGCAGGGCGTGCCTAAGTTCGACCCTGAACGGGAGAAACAAATGCTGGACCGCCTGGTAGCAGCGAATAAAGGTCCATTCACGGATGCAACGATCCGCAGCTTGTTCAAACAAATCTTCTCGGCTTCCCTGGATTTGCAAAGTGATGAGCACAAAAAGGCGCTGCTGGTCAGCCGGAAAGGCCATAAGGAAGATACTGTTGTTGAACTGCCTGGCGGTGTTAGCGTAGGAGGACTTTCTTCACTGATGGTGGCGGGACCTTGCTCGGTAGAAAGTGAGCTTCAGACCCGTACAGTAGCAGCAGCGCTGCAAAAAGCGGGCGTTAAAGTAATGCGCGGCGGAGCCTTCAAGCCCCGTACTTCGCCATACGATTTCCAAGGCCTTGGCATGGACGGTCTGCGGATTCTGCGTGAAGCTGCTAACGACTACGGCCTACTGACTATCAGCGAGATCGTTGATCCGAGACATATCGAGGAGGCGCTGGATTATGTGGATATTATCCAGGTCGGCGCTCGCAACATGCATAACTTCGAGCTGCTGAAAGCAGTCGGGGAAGTAGACAAGCCTGTACTCCTGAAACGCGGCCTGTCAGCTACGCTGGAGGAGTTTCTGCATGCAGCTGAATACATCATGTCCCGCGGCAATACTCAGGTCATGCTGATTGAACGCGGTATCCGGACCTATGAGAAATGGACCCGCAACACGCTGGATATTTCCGCTGTTCCGATCCTGAAGCAGGAGAGCCATCTTCCCGTGCTGGTTGATGTGACCCACTCTACCGGCCGCAAGGATATCATGCTTCCATGTGCCAAAGCAGCACTCGCCGCAGGAGCGGACGGAATCATGGTGGAGGTGCATCCTGATCCGGCTACAGCCTTGTCGGACGCAGCGCAACAGTTCAATATTGACGAGTTCAATGCTTTCTATGAAGATTTGAGAACTTCCGGCGTATATCGTCAATAAGGGAACCTGCCTGACACAAAAGCTTCATCGAACTTGTAGATGCAGCTGTAAACTTTACGGTAAGGGTTGATCTGTAGGCTGCCTAACAGCTTACGGATCAGCCCTTTTTACGTGTTGTATAAAGACAATATAGTAGGCACTAATTCCAGTTTTTCGCTCAAATGAGACCTTTAGCCGCAGCATTCGTATACACCGATATCATTGCAGCGGGAAGTGAGCCGGAAGTCAGCTTGAGATGGATAAACTCATCCGCTGAACAATATGACCTGGCGCTTACCCGCAAGCTCAGGAGGGGTAGAGATGAATCTGGAGAATAATCTGAAGCTGAAGGCATTTCGTTCGGGGAGAATCGTTAGGATTGCTGGGCTAATCATCGTTGTGCTGCTCATTGGATTGAACTCGTTCACATCTGTTGAATACGGGCATGTCGGATTGTACAAAACCTTCGGCAAATTGAACAACAACATGCTGTCACCGGGTTTGCATTTCAAAATTCCTTTTATCCAGCAGGTGATTGAGGTCAACACACAGGTCACGAAGGCAGAGACAGACACTTCGGCTTCCTCCAAAGATCTTCAGCCGGTTTCGACCCATGTTGCCGTGAACTATTCGGTGAACAAGGATTCGGCCTATAACATTATGAATAATATCGGAGGCAACTTTGATTCGGTGATTATTAATCCGGCCATCCAGGAGATCGTCAAGGAAGTGACGGCAAGATATCCCGCTGAGGATCTGATTACCCGCCGGGATGTGGTGGCCGGGGAGATCAGTGAGCATCTGAAGACCCGCCTTGCGAAATATGATCTTATCGTCAATGATATCAACATCGTAAACTTCAAATTCTCCGACGCCTTCAACCAGTCGATCGAAGCGAAGCAGGTCGCCCAACAGCAGGCTTTGAAGGCTGAGAACGACCTGCGCCGGATTGAGATCGAAGCGAAGCAGAAAATTGCGCAGGCCCAAGCGGAAGCGGAATCGTTGAGGCTGAAGAAGCAGGAGGTCACTCCGGAGCTAATTCAGTTGAAGCAGATCGAGGTATCCGAGAAGGCGCTGGAGAAATGGGACGGCAAGCTGCCTAGCGTCACCAGCGGAGCAACACCTTTCATAGATATTAGCTCTCTGACTAAATAAGCTCCAGCAAGGTATTTACCTTTAACCGGAATACTGCGGATTCCTAACGGGCACCCATACAAAGAAGCCTTGCTCCCCTTGAGCAAGGCTTCTTTGGTCTTGATTCATGCTATGCTAGTATCTGAACAGCATTGTCGGAATCTGCCATCCCGCGCCCACCGACCAGAAAACTACATGATCTCCATGGTTAATACGTCCGTCCTCCACACCACGCTGAAAGGCAATAAAAGGACTGCTTGTACCGGTATAACCAAATTCGTCACCAATATAGATAAATCTGTCTTCCGGTGCGGAAAGTCCGGTCCGAATCAATTCAATATTTTTCAGAGAAAATTGAGACAGACAAAAAGCAGAAATGTCGTTCACTGTCAGCCCGTGCCGGTCAAGGAGCTCCTGGATGTCCTTGATGGCTGCATCCACACATACGGTACCGTCGAAAGGTGTCCAGCGGATCCGGATTTGCTCCGGCGTTATCCCTTCCTGGTAAATGCCCGATAAACCGCAGGCAGGGAACAGAATGTCCTCGCTGCCTTGAGAGTCAGTATAGTATAGAGAATCAATAAAACCAGGGGTTTCGCTATTGCGTTCCAGGATAACGGCCGCAGCCGCATCCCCGAAGTTGGGATAAGTAATTTCATCATCGGGATTACAGTTAATGGAGCTGTAGTCGCTGCCGACAACAAGTGCGTAACGCACGGCAGGATTGGATTGCATATAACGGCTTGTCTGCTCTACGGCTGTAACCATTCCGGCACAATTGGCATTGGAGTCCATTGTGATGGTTCGGTGCTTGCCTCCCAGCATCCGGTGCAGGATGAGCGCATTGGTGGGATAGGTATATTCCGGCGTCTGGGAAGCGAATACGATCATATCCAGATCTTCCCCGGCCAGACCGGCATCCAGTAACGCCTTTTCGGCTGCCCTCAGACCCATCGTAAGCGCATTTTCCTCTTCGCCTGCCGCAATATATCTTCGTTCCCGTCCCATTACCTCCAGGAAGTGTTTAATATCCTTGCCCATACTGCTGAAATGATTCAAATAAAACTCATTATGCACAACATGTTCCGGATGGTAATAAGCGGCTTGGCGAATCGTAATATGATCCAAAGGCTTACCTCCTTATACTTCTAAAATTTCGTAGTTTTCAAGCTTGGTAGAGCGGGCAACCCGTCCCAATTGCATCTTGAGTACAGGGTTTTTAGCGATGGTGAACACGACTTTTTTGAAGCCGGATTCTTTGTACATTACATAGCAAGCTTCAAGCATAGGCAGTACATCAGGTGAAGAGACGTTAAGGCCTGTGCAATCCAAAACAATTTCATATTGGGTGGCGTCAAATTTGCTTACATGTTCGTTGTACTGTTGAATAAAACGGCCGGCGTCCTCTTGGGACATACTGCCCTCAACCATGACATTAAACTTCCGGTCTGCTGCGTTTGGTGCGAAACTAAAATTTCCCATTTGCGTAAGATCCCCTCCTAAGTTTTTGAAAATGAAAAGAAAACAAGAAAAATGTCGAAAGACACGACACTCATTATACCTGTATTTGCCAATTTAAACAGAGTATTTTGTCATATTAATCCTATTTTTTAAAAAATTACGGATTTCGTGAATTTGCTGTATTTTTGGGAAGTGTATGAAGGATCTCTATGGAGAACGGCACTGACTTTGCAAAGCTGCTTACAATTGGTATGATTACTGAGTGCGGGAATCTGCACTATCCAAAATCATGGAGGAATACACCATATGAGCGAAAATACGCTATCCCGAATTGTTGATCATACGCTGTTAAAAGCGGATGCACGAAAAGAAGATATCATTAAACTGGCGGAAGAGGCCAAGCAGTATAAATTCGCCTCGGTTTGCGTTAATCCGGCATGGGTAGCTGTAGCCCATGAAGTGCTTAAAGATACTCCGGAAGTTAAAGTATGTACCGTTATCGGGTTCCCGCTGGGGGCTTCAACACCGGAGACCAAAGCGTTCGAAACTGCGAATGCCATCGCAAATGGTGCGGGCGAAGTGGACATGGTTATTAATATTGGCGCATTAAAGGACGGCGACAACGAGCTCGTACGGCGCGATATCGCCGCAGTCGTCGATGCAGCCCGCGGCAAAGCGCTGACCAAGGTCATTATTGAAACCTGTCTGCTTACCGACGAAGAGAAAGTACGGGCCTGCAAGCTTTCAGTAGAAGCCGGAGCCGATTTTGTTAAGACTTCAACAGGGTTCTCCACAGGTGGAGCGACCAAGGAAGATATCGCTCTGATGCGTGCCACCGTTGGCCCGGACATCGGGGTTAAAGCTTCCGGCGGCGTCCGCAGTGCGGAAGATGCCCTGGTTATGGTAGGTGCAGGAGCAACCCGTATTGGAACAAGCGGCGGCGTATCCATCGCTAAAGGCGAACGGAACGAGTCCGGATACTAAAGGAAAGAACAGCGGCAGATGATCCTTGGATCTCTGCCGTTTTTTTTATAGAGTAAGGGTATTTCAATCTTTATTGATTAAACTCACCGGAATAATGAGAATTAGTCTTTTCAAATGACATTCTTTGTGAGAGAATAGGTTCAATTCGGAACGCATTATTCCAAATGCCGGAAGGTCCAGTCTTTATATTTCAATTATAAGGGAGGAAATACTTATGCCAGAAGATCGCAAGCTGTCCTTTGAAACTTTGGCCGTTCATGCGGGCCAGGAGATTGATCCTACCACCTTGTCACGTGCAGTACCGCTCTATCAGACCACCTCTTACGGTTTCCGTGATACGGAGCATGCCGCTAATCTGTTCGCCTTAAAGGAATTCGGGAACATCTATACCCGGCTGATGAATCCGACAACAGATGTATTCGAACAGCGGCTGGCTGCACTTGAAGGAGGGGCAGGTGCACTTGCGACAGCTTCCGGCTCGGCAGCTATTTCCTTTTCTATTCTAAATATTGCAGGGGCAGGCGATGAGATTGTATCTTCAGCCAGTTTGTATGGCGGAACCTACAATTTATTCTCTACGACCCTGCCGAAGCTTGGCATCAAGGTTCATTTTGTAGACTCCGATAACCCGGAGAATTTCCGGAGCGCGATCACGGACAAGACTAAAGCACTGTATGCCGAAACCATCGGCAACCCTCAGGGCAATGTACTGGATATCGAGGCTGTAGCAGCTATTGCACATGAACATGGTATCCCGTTAATTGTAGACAATACGTTCCCAAGCCCCTATTTACTGCGTCCGATTGAGTTTGGAGCCGATATCGTAGTACACTCTGCAACCAAATTTATCGGGGGTCATGGGACTTCCATCGGCGGAGTTATTGTAGACGGCGGTAATTTTGACTGGAAGGCGAGCGGCAAGTTCCCCGGTTTGACCGAGCCAGACCCAAGTTATCACGGAGTCGTATACACGGAAGCCGTAGGACCGATTGCATACATTATTAAAGCCCGGGTGCAACTGCTGCGTGATCTTGGCGCATCCATCGCCCCGTTCAATTCCTGGCTGCTGCTGCAAGGACTCGAAACGCTGCATCTGCGCCTGGAGCGCCACAGCCAGAACGCGCTGAAGGTTGCTCAGTATCTGGAAGCCCATGAAGATGTGGAATGGGTTAGCTATTCCGGCCTTCCGAGCCACCCTTCATATGATCTTGCCCAGAAGTATCTGCCGAAAGGCCAAGGTGCTATTCTCACCTTCGGGATCAAAGGGGGAAGTGCAGCAGGCCGCAAACTGATTGAAAGCGTGAAGCTGTTCTCCCATCTGGCTAATGTCGGAGATTCCAAATCGTTAATTATCCATCCGGCCAGCACAACTCACCAGCAGCTTACAGAGGATGAACAGGTTTCCGCAGGAGTAACACCGGAGCTGATCCGTCTATCCATCGGGACTGAGTTTATTGATGATATCCTGTATGATCTGGAGCAGGCGATCGCAGCCAGCCAAGCCTAATCCTTGAACTATTGGCGGGTTGCTAAATAGCTATGAGCAAACTATAAATTGCACAAAAAGCGGGTTTCGCACTTGAAAAGGTGCAGCCCGCTTTTTTATTCGTTATGGAACCTGTCCGGGACAAGGTTCTGGTGAAATGGAACAGTTTGGAGAACGCTTGCATAAATCCAGCCTGCTTCCAGTATTTATAAGTGAAGCATACTTTGAAGCCGGCTTAAATTACGAGTAACTGCAGCCGGGTGACAATCCAAAGCTGAAAAGGGTGGGTGCAGAGCAATGAAGGGTGAACATCAGCAGGATGGTATTCGAAATAATGAAGAACGCCCATTGAAGTATAGCACCGCTGAACAGGCGGGACGGCTGAACCGGAGCTATTTCAGCCGTACTGAACGGCTGCCGGCCTTTTTGGTGTTGCGCGAAGGTCAGGATGACCGGCATGCGGTTTCACCGGGCGGGGGTACAGCAGTTGTAGGGCCCTGCTTTGTCCGGGGTGAGGAATGGCTGATGAGACCGGAGATTGCTGCGCTTTATCATACCTGGCTTGCCAGTGAGGGGGGGCTGGAGGCAGACCGTTGCCTGCAGCGAATCTATCATTTCCTGCGTGCCTCTGCTGCTGAGCTGCTGGAATCACCGGATGGCGGCTGGGTGGTTGTTTCACTTCTGCGGCCCGAAGAGCTTGCCGTGCAGCCATCCCGGCTGGCAGCACTGCAGGACGCCCAGCTTGAAGCCTTGTTCGCCGCGATAAGCGAGCGGCATATGAAGGGCGGCGACAGCCGCCTTGATCTGCTGGCGGCATATCCCGCCAGCGGAGCCGAATTCGCGGCGCAGCGCGAATTCATCGAGAACGTGGCCGAGCAGACTCTCGGCCACGCCTTTGCGGCGGCCTGCCGCATCGGGGCGCTAATCGCCCCGGATGCCGGGCAAGCCGCCGGGGAAATCGCGCGTATCGCCGATTTCCTTGTGCTGGACGGCGCGGCGGACGAGGCCGCGCCGGGGGAGACCGCCGCGGAGGGCTTCGCCCTGGCGGCGGAAGAGATCCTGGCCGCCGTGCGGCGCGTCAAGCCAGCGGCGGTGGTGCTCGCCGCCGGGCCTACGGCGGCACCGGCTTTAGCCGATCTGTACCTGATCGGCTTCAGCGGAATCTTTTGCACAGCCAGTCAGCGGACGGAGGCTTTGCTGAGAGCGGCCTGCCTGACCTGGATGGCGCGGCATGAATCGGTGGATTCCAGCATCAGTTAGAAATATCATTGTACTGTGCGTTTTCTAGTTCTCATATCGGATAGCCTAGACATGGATATGTCTGGGCTTTTTATTTTTTATACATAATTCAATCATAATTCAGTTAGAAATACGGATTAGTATAAGCTCAGAAAGCAGGGAATTCAAAGCGGTGCCGGCAGACGAGAGTAGAATTGGATCCGCTTAGAATCAAACGGTGCAGTTAATCGTGCCTTCACTACTCGCAAGACTTCATAGCTGTCAACAACATTGGAAGATCAAGAATACATGGGGAGTGGAAATCTATGAGATGGTTTAATAATTTGAAAATGATTCAAAAATTGTTGTCAGCTTTTATGGTCGTTTCATTGTTTATCGGTATTGTTGGAGTGGTAGGCATCTATAATATGAAACAGATAAATAACAATATGGAGAATATTTATAATATCGATTTGATCGGGATAGACAGTATAGTGAATATCAAATTGAGCTTAGCTGAGATTAAAGCAGATATGCTGCTAACGATAGATCCTACTCATAAATCTGAAGTTCAGGCCAATAAAAACCATATGGCAGCAACCAAGCGCATCGTCGATCAACTCGTGGAAAGATATAAACCGACGATTATTACTGAATTAGACAGAAAGCAATTTGCCGAATTCGAAAAACTTCTTGTGGAGAATCGTGCGACTAGACTGGAAATAATTAAGTACGTCGATGCAGGTGATTATGTTAAGGCGAATGAGCTGTTTCCTGATTTTCTGACAAGCAGGCTCGCGATGATTAGTGTACTGGATAAAGAGATTAAGCTTGCGTCCGACATGGCTAAAGCGGATCATGAATCCAGTGATGCATCGTATAATAAGGCTTTCACACAGATCATAGTAATTACTGCGCTGGGATTAATGGTAGCTATTGCTTTAGGACTTTTGATATCTCTTACTACCTCAGGCCAAATTAAGAAGATTCTAGCCGTGGCTGAAGCGCTGGGAAACAATGATCTTACCCAAACGGTGAACATGGATTCGCATGATGAGATAGGCGGTTTAGCCAAAGCTTTAAACAAGGCAATTGAGAGTTTTAAAGAATTGATTGGACACATATCGGATAGCGCCACGGATATTAGCTCCACCAGTGAAGAACTCTACGCCACAACCGAAGAAATCTCGGCGAAAATGGTAATTGTTGATGATGCAGTGAAACAGGTATCTCTTGGCGCAGTGCAACTAAATGCGACTACAGAGCAAGTGAATGCAACCACTGAAGATATCGCGGAGAATGTAGCGGGCGTTACGGAAAGAGCACAACGAGGAAATGAGATTGCCAAAACCATCGAAGCCAATGCAAAACAAGTGAGAAATAATGCTGAAATCAGCTCGGATACGGCAAATAAACTGTATATGGAAAAGCAGGCAAGTATATTAAAAGCCATCGAAGAAGGCAAGGTAGTGAATGAAGTGAAGATTATGGCTGCAGAAATAGAGAATATTGCCAGTCAGACCAATCTGCTCGCCTTGAATGCAGCTATTGAAGCGGCAAGAGCAGGAGAACATGGAAGAGGTTTTGCGGTGGTAGCGGATGAGGTTAGGAAATTAGCTGAAAAGTCATCGGTTTCGGTCAAGAGCATTCAGGAAGTTACAGGCCGGGTGCAGCATGCCTTCAATAATCTATCCAGTAACGCCCAGGACGTTCTAGGCTTTATCGACAATAAAGTTAAACCGGATTACGAATTATCTGTAAATACAGGCAGGCAGTATGGTGAGGATGCCATCGAATTCAATAAAATTTCTTTGGATATTGGGGACTCCATGAACCTGGTTAATCTAACCATTAGTGAAATTAAAAATGCAATTAAAAACGTGTCTGTGACAGCCGAGGAAGCAGTGATCAGCTCTGATTCAATACTCTCCAGTGTAAGTGAATCGGTCTTGGCCATTCAAGAAATAACGAAGGCTACTCAGAATCAGGCTGTCCTTGCTGAGAATCTCAGTGAAATGGTGAAGAAGTTTCAAATGTGAAAATATATCAGCTTGCCTCTGGTTTACTTTTGGTCTAAAGGTGGTATAGTATAAATATAAGTTGCACTAAGGAAATATATTTGCACTATAGAAACAATGATTATCATTCTCAATAACACAAAATTATATAATGCCCATTGTTCATGCTGTCCCGGCTAAGCCGGGGCAGCATGTGTCATTTTCAGGGACATAATAATGGCTCTCATTCTCAATTGGGTCTCATTCAGATCTCAACCAAACTTCATCCAATACATTTTAGGAAGGTGATTTTTATGCAAGCAACATCCAAACAAATGCCCCAAAGTACGGCATTCGCTAAAAGTGCGAAGCAGCCGCAGCTCCCCAACCGCCGTAAATTTGATCTGAAGTCGATACTCAGCAATTCCGAAATGCAGGCAGCCCTTGGCAGCGGTGTGTTAATGCTGATCGCTTGGGCAGTAGGAGGATGGTCGGAGATTTTATCGATTCTCCTGTACGTAATATCTTATACGATTGGCGGCTGGATCAAGGCGAGGGATGGCATAGAGACGCTAATCAAGGAACGGGATCTTGACGTGAATCTCTTGATGATTGCCGCGGCGCTTGGAGCTGCATCCATTGGCTATTGGAATGAGGGGGCGATGCTGATCTTTATTTTTGCCCTGAGCGGAGCCTTGGAGAGCTACACCATGGAGCGCAGTAAAAAAGATATCTCCTCACTAATGGCACTTAAACCAGCAACGGCGCTGCGTATTGAGAAAGGTGCGATGAATGAAGTCGCGATTGATATGCTGGCTATTGGCGATTTATTGCTGGTGCGTCCAGGTGAACTGATTCCGGCGGATGGCAAAGTGTACCGAGGTGAATCATCAGTCGACCAGGCATCCATTACAGGGGAATCCGTTCCAGTGGATAAATCCGCAGGTCATGAGGTATTCGCGGGTACAATCAACGGGGAAGGACCCCTTTATATTGAAGTAACCAAGTCGGCGGAGAATACGCTGTTCGCCAAGATTGTCAAAATGGTGGAGGCAGCAGAGACGGAAGTGCCGGATTCCCAGCGTTTTATCAAACGTCTTGAGGCTATTTATGCCCGGATTGTCGTCGGAACAACCTTGCTGCTGGTGCTGCTGCCGCCGTTTCTTCTTGATTGGAGCTGGAGCGCGACCTTTTATAAAGCGATGGTCTTTCTAGTGGTAGCTTCTCCTTGCGCCTTGGTCTCGTCCATTATGCCCGCTATGCTGTCCGCGATTTCCAAAAGCGCACGCCGCGGGATTCTGTTCAAAGGCGGCATCCATCTCGAAAATATGGCACGGACTTCTGTTGTTGCTTTTGATAAAACCGGCACACTGACAGAGGGAGCACCACAGGTTACGGATTTCATCGTTGGTGAGGGATATGACCGGGATGAATTGCTAACGATTTGTGCTTCGCTGGAAAATATGTCGCGTCATCCGCTGGCTGAGGCCATTGTACGCAAGGCTGAAGAGGAATTCCTCGTGCTGCGCGGTGTGCAGGAATCGAAATCACTGACCGGCTGGGGGATTGAAGGACGGATTGACGGACAGGAGTGGCGTGTAGGTAAGTCTGATGTTCTTGATTCGGAGGATCTTCGGGAGCCGGAGGCGGTTCTGGAATACTGGAAAGCGCAACGCCGGCAGTTGGAAGAGGAAGGAAAGACCGTCTCTTTGATTTTGCAGGAGAATAGTATTGCAGGCATGATTGCCCTTCAGGATACCGTTCGTCCTCATGCGGAAACTGCTGTCCGGAAGCTGCAGGAGCTGGGAATCAAAGTGGCGATGCTGACAGGTGACCGTTCTGCAACGGCAGCGGTAATTGCCCGTAAGACAGGTGTGGATTTGGTGTATGCGGATTTGCTGCCTGAGGATAAAGTGCGGTATGTCAAAGCGATGCGTGAAACCTACGGGCATGTGGTTATGGTCGGGGATGGTGTGAATGACGCGCCTGCGCTGGCAACGGCAACGGTAGGTATGGGCATGGGGATGAAAGGCAGCGGTGCTGCGCTGGAGATCGCCGATGTGGTGCTGATGAATGATAATATTGAAGAGATTGCCGCCACAATTTCCCTGGCCCGCCGGACGCAAAGAATCGTGAAGCAAAATATGATTTTTGCGATCAGCGTCATTTCGGTATTGATTCTGAGCAATTTCCTGCAGGGTATCGCTTTGCCTTTTGGGGTTGTGGGCCATGAAGGAAGCACAATTCTGGTCATACTGAACGGACTTAGACTGCTGCGCTGACGATACCATTCTTAAAATTAAATTGTTCACAAAATAGTTTGGGCTGGAGGAGTCTGGCATATTGACATATTCGGCTGCAGTTATCATAATAAGTACTACATTGTAATAATTTTAATCAAGGAAAAAAGTAGATGCTGCTGCCCAGCCCAAGGAGGATATAATCATGTATAAATCAATTGTTATAGGCACCGGACCCGCCGGGTTGACTGCCGCTATTTATTTGGCCCGTGCCAATCTGAATCCGCTCGTTATTGAAGGTCCCCAGCCGGGTGGACAATTGACGACAACGACTGAGGTTGAGAACTTCCCCGGCTTCGCCGAAGGAATTATGGGCCCGGATCTGATGGATAATATGCGTAAGCAAGCAGAACGCTTTGGTGCAGAATTCCGCACAGGATGGGTGAACAGCGTCGATCTCAGCGAGCGTCCGTTCAAGCTGAACTTGGAGGGAATGGGTGAACTGACGACGGACACACTAATTCTGTCCACAGGAGCAACAGCTAAATATCTCGGAATTCCCGGAGAACAGGACAATATCGGACGCGGTGTCAGCACCTGCGCAACCTGCGACGGGTTCTTTTTCCGCGGGAAAGAAATTATTGTTGTGGGCGGGGGAGATTCAGCGCTTGAAGAAGCAGGCTTCCTGACACGTTTTGCATCCAAAGTAACGCTGGTTCACCGCCGCGGTGAGCTGCGCGCCTCCAAGATTATGCAGGATCGCGTCCGCGATAACGCTAAAGTATCTTGGGCACTAAACCGTACTCCACTTGAAGTTACGGCTGGTGAGAACGGTATCGTTAACGGTCTTAAGGTACTGAACAACGAAACCGGGCAAGAGGAATTAATCGAAGCCAGCGGTGTATTCGTGGCTATTGGACACCATCCGAATACGGCATTCCTTGGCGGACAGATTACAACCGACGCGAACGGCTACATCGTGACGAATCCCGGTACTTCAGAGACCAACATCCCAGGCGTATTCGCTTGCGGTGACGTTCAGGATACCCGTTACAAACAGGCGATTACGGCGGCAGGCAGCGGCTGTATGGCAGCTATCGATGCCGAGAAATATATCGAAAGTCTGGAGCACAGCGCAGTCATCCTGTAAGCTTGCTCCGTCCCACAAAACTTTTAGGAGGAATTCAACTATGGAAAATGTAATTGTGTATACGTCCACCAATTGTCCGCATTGCCGTCAGGTGAAGAGCTTCCTGACCGAGCAGGGAGTTTCCTTCGAGGAACGCAACATTGAGCAAAATGATGATTATGCCCAAGAAGTTTGGGATATGGGCATGAGAGCGGTGCCCATCACCGTAATCGGCGATTACAAAATCGTAGGCATGAACAAGACCCAGTTCAACAAAGCGCTGGCTCCGGCGTAAATAATACGTCTGCCCGGATATATAAAAGCCGCCACTTTAGTTCCCGATAGGGAGCGTAAAGTGGCGGCTTTTTGGCATATTATTTATGACTGAAAGACAGACACAAGAACTTGAAAAAGCAGATAGACACCAATACCAGAGCCAATAAGTGTAAAACCCGATTTCTTTCTGGATTGAAACAGGCGCAAAATTCCCAGGCTGATCAAGGGAGCGATAATAAGCAGAAACAGCAGCACAGTGATGAACATTTGCGCCGAAATATCGGACGTATCAACATAGGTCATGGACTCTCGCTCCATTTCAGAAAGGTTGATGGTGATAAATGTCACACCGGTATACCCTTCATTATATAGGATCGAAAGCTTTTTATCTGCATTTTTACAGTCCCTAAATAGGGCGAATTTACGTCAATTTTCTGAAACAACGAAGAGGCTTGTTCCTTTTTTACAAAGTAACCCGGGTATGCCCGAGAAAATGTATGACCGCCGAGAAAGCCGCGCCAATTACAGTTCCCTGACTTCCCAAAGTAGAAAAAGTGATTTCCAGCTGCTGCTTGTGATAGGGCAGAGTACGTTCGGAGACGACCTTGCGCAGAGAATCGCCCAGATATTGCCCGGCTTCCGTTAAGGCCCCCCCGATCACGATGACCTCCGGATTAAAGCTGTTGATCAGATTCGTAACCCCGATCCCCAGAGATTCCCCCATAGTAGCATAGTGATGCAAGACATCTGCCTGTCCTTGAGCGGCTAAACGGACCAACTCCGGAGTTGTGGCCGCAGGCAGCTGCACCTCCGGATAGTCGTAGGTTTTCTCCGAAGCATACAGTTCCCAGCACCCGCGGCTGCCGCAGCTGCAAGGTCTCCCGTCCGCATCGATCGTCATATGACCGGTCTCTCCGGCATATCCCCGTGCACCTTTATAGAGTTCTCCGCCGATGATGATGCCTGACCCAATCCCTGACCCGGCACTGACATACAGCAAATGCCGTACATCCCGCGCCGCTCCAAAATTCAACTCTCCTTGGGCTCCGGCATTGGCTTCATTGTCAATGGTTACAGGAACGGCGAAGGCAGACTCGAGATGTCCCCGGAGATCGACCATTTCCCAGCCTAAGTTGGGTGCAAATAACACCACACCGTTCTCATCGACCATCCCCGGGACTCCAACTCCAATGCCCACCAGGCCATAAGGTGTAGCCGGGGCCAGTGCAATCAGGCCGTTAATCATCCGCCCCATCTCCTCAAGAACATAAGGAAGGTCATGGCGCTCAAGGATTACATCACTTTCCTCCAGCCGGTTGCCTCCCAGATCACACAGAATGGCGGTGAGCTGCTTCACACGAAGCTCCATACCGATAACTGTACCCGCCATCGTGTTGAAATGGAGCATGACCGGCTTGCGCCCACCGCTGGATTCACCGATACCGACCTCAGTCACCAGTTCCTGTTGGCACAGCTCGGCTACCAGATTGGAAACGGTTGCTTTATTCAGTCCGGTTAATTCGGATACCTTCGCACGGGAGAGGGGGGAGGCTCTGCGGATCATATGTAGAACAATAGACTTATTTATTTTTTTGACCAGCGCCTGGTCACCGGTAACTTTCACGGATAACACTTCCTTTGGCATAAACGTTCGCATCGCTTGTACGCCACTTAGTCTAGTGCCATGTTCTGCAAAATGCAACAGGGAATGATCACAGGAATTTCTGCTGCCGCTCATCTTTATACTGGAAAGGGGGAATATTACCGCAGGGAATCATAAAGAAAAAAACTTTGTTTAACCAATATACAAAGTCTTCGTGATGTGTTACTATGATCCTGTAAACGCTTGCGGGCAAGCACAAATATGAGGAGGATATTCAAATGGCATATTTTGATACAGTGGGCAAAATCTCTTATGAGGGCAGCCGCTCAACTAATCCCTTGGCATTTAAATTCTACAACCCTGAAGAAATCGTAGCCGGCAAAACCATGGAGGAGCATCTTCGTTTTGCAATGGCCTATTGGCATACACTTACAGCGGGCGGTTCCGACCCGTTCGGCGCTGAAACTGCAGTTCGCAGCTGGAATCATCTGAATGGGCTCGACAAAGCGAAGGCACGCGTAGAGGCAGCTTTTGAATTCCTGGAAAAAATGAACCTGCCGTTCTTCTGCTTCCACGATATCGATATCGCACCTGAAGGCGACAACCTGCGTGAATTCTACAAGAATATCGACACCATCGTTGACCTGATCGGACAAGGCATGAAGACATCCGGTAAGAAGCTGCTGTGGAACACAGCGAACATGTTCACCAACCCGCGCTACATGCACGGTGCAGGCTCCACTTGCAACGCAGACGTATTCGCTCATGCAGCAGCACAAGTGAAAAAAGGTCTGGAAGTTGGTAAATTGCTCGGAGCAGAGAACTATGTATTCTGGGGCGGACGCGAAGGTTATGAAACACTTCTTAACACCGACCTGGGTCTTGAACTAGACAACATTGCCCGCCTGTTCTCCATGGCTGTGGACTATGCGAAGGAAATCGGCTTTGACGGACAATTCCTGATCGAGCCTAAACCGAAAGAACCTACTAAACATCAATATGATTTCGATTCAGCAACAACAATTTCATTCCTGCAAAAATACGGCCTCGATAAGCACTTCAAGCTGAACCTTGAAGCGAACCATGCGACACTTGCAGGCCACACCTTCGAACACGAACTGCGTGTTGCCCGTATCAACGGCATGCTGGGATCGCTCGATGCGAACCAAGGTGATCCGCTTCTGGGCTGGGATACAGATGAATTCCCAGTTAACATTTATGATGCCACATTGACACTGTATGAAGTGCTGATGAACGGCGGTCTGGGCCGCGGCGGTATCAACTTCGACGCCAAAGTACGCCGTCCGTCCTTCGAGCCGGATGATTTGTTCCTGGCACACATCGCTGGCATGGACACTTATGCTAAAGGCCTGAAAGTAGCAGCTAAGCTGATTGAAGACCGCGTCTTCGAAAACTTCATCGACAAACGCTACAGCAGCTTCACCGAAGGCGTTGGTGCCGACATCGTATCCGGCAAAGCAACTCTGGCTTCCCTTGCCGAGTATGCACTGAATAACGAGAACCCGCGTCCGAACCAATCCGGCCGTCAAGAACTGCTGAAAGCAACCTTGAACCAATACATCTTGGCTGAGTAGTAGCAGGGATTGGGCTGCAGTAGGTATCCAGGCTGTATAGTAGCTGGGATTCATACACAGCTCGCAGAACTTCTATAGAAGGTTTGCATTCAAAAGTTTCATCAATGGTTTCATATTAGGCAATTCTCTGCTTGCAGAGAGAGCAAATCGCAACGGGGGTTGCTGAAGATAGCATTCTTCGGCAGCCCCCGTTTTTTTACTAATAGAACGCTATGAGGTGAAAGTAACGAAGGGGAGATTTGGAACTGTAGGAGCGAGAGCGTCCGTCTTTGTCTCCGGATTTCTACCGCGAAGAGCGGTATCAATCAGGAAATCCGGAGACAACAACGGCCGAAAGTCCAAAACTCACCGTAGTTACGGTACTCACCGAACAACAAAGGGAGATATGACCATGAAATATGTAATCGGGATAGATCTTGGAACCAGCGCTGTAAAGTCGGTGCTGGTGGATCAAAGCGGCAACGTAGTTGGCGAGCACTCAGAGTCTTATCCGCTGAGCAGACCGGAGCCGGGCTGGAGCGAACAGAATCCGGAGGACTGGACGAAAGGTACGCTGACCAGTCTTAGCCGCTTGATGGAGAAGACCGGCGTGGATGCTGCAAGCATTGACGGCATCAGCTTCTCCGGTCAGATGCACGGCCTGGTTCTGGTGGATGCGGAAGGCAAAGTGCTGCGTCCGGCAATTCTCTGGAATGATACCCGTACGACAGCCCAGTGCCGCAGAATCGAAAGCACACTCGGTGCGAAACTGCTGGAGATTGCCAGAAACCGCGCACTTGAAGGATTCACATTGCCGAAAATATTATGGGTACAGGAGAACGAGCCAGAGGTACTGTCGCAGGCTCATCAATTCCTGTTGCCTAAAGATTATGTACGCTACTGCCTGACTGGCGATTACGCGATGGATTATTCGGATGCAGCAGGTACGCTGCTGCTAGATGTAGGCGCGAAGCAGTGGAGCAATGAAATTGCGGAAGCCTTTAACCTTCCGGTGTCACTATGCCCGAAACTGGTTGAATCATTCGAACAGACAGGTACGCTTTTGCCGGAAATCGCAGAAGCTTCGGGTTTGCTGACTTCCACAAAAGTGTATGCCGGTGGCGCGGATAATGCCTGTGGCGCACTTGGTGCTGGTATTCTAGGTGAAGGCCGTACGATGTGCAGCATTGGTACTTCCGGCGTCGTGTTGTCCTATGAAACCAACAAGGATTTAAATCTGGAAGGTAAAGTCCATTTCTTCAATCATGGCGAGAAGGATGCTTACTATATCATGGGGGTTACCCTTGCAGCAGGCCACAGCTTGACCTGGTTCAAGGAAACCTTTGCTTCACAAATGGGATACGACGAGCTTCTTGGTGATATCGAATCGATTCCAGCCGGTAGCGGCGGGCTGCTGTTCACCCCGTACATTTCCGGAGAGCGCACACCGCATCCGGATGCGGATATTCGCGGCAGCTTTATCGGAATGGATTCCGGACATACGTTGTCCCATTTTGCCCGTGCCGTTCTGGAAGGCATTACGTTCTCGCTGCGTGAATCCATTGACATCGTGCGCAGCTCGGGTAAAGAGATTACTGAAGTTATTGCCATCGGCGGCGGTGCGAAGAATGAAGCTTGGCTGCAGATGCAGGCGGACATCTTTAATGCCACCATTGTGAAGCTGGAGAGCGAGCAAGGCCCGGCCATGGGCGCAGCCATGCTGGCCGCATACGGCAGCGGTTGGTTCCCGTCACTTGGAGCCTGTGCTGAAGTCTTCATCCGTCAGGCTGGACGGTACACTCCCGATCCGGAGCAGGCTTCGGTATATAATGAAATGTTCGCATTGTATCAAGAGGTTTATGGAGCAACGCGCGGGCTCAACAGCAAGCTGGCAGCCTACCGCAAATAATTATCACCACTTTGCCCAAACACTAACAGTGCAGAAAAGACGGCCTTTCGCATATGCGGAAGGCTGTTTGCCTGAGCGGCGATACAGGGAAGAAGCCAGACTTAACCGATTGTAGTATCCATGAATCTTCTGTATTGTAAAGAGATAAAGAGCTGTGAAGCGCGAAAGATTGTATGCGGACACAATGTTTTGGAGGCGGAAGCAAATGTTCCATTGGATGGTTACGCGGTTAAATGATATCAAAATACGCAACAAGCTGCTTCTTGCTTTTTTACTGGTTACTCTATTGCCAGTCCTGCTTGTAGGTGGTTATCTAACGGTGGAAATGCGGTCGATGGCTTTTGAAAATGCGATTGAACAAGCTTCCATCAATGTGGAGCGGGTGAAGAAGAGAACGGAAGAGGTCATCGGCGTATCGCAGGATATTTCCTACCGGCTGTCCAATGATGCAAGGCTGAAGAAGCTTGCCGTCCGCAACTATGAGAGCACTTACGATGTTGTGGAGGCGTACCGGGATTATCCGGATATGCGAGAGTATTTGCGATTATATAATGAAATATCCAATATAAGATTGTATACAGACAACAAGACGCTGCTCAATAACTGGGAGCTAATCAACCCTAGCGATGAAATTAAGGGAAGTTTGTGGTACCAGCGAGGTCAGAGATACGACAGCATGGTAGGCTGGGAATACATTGAGGATGAACGCGACCATCATAAATATCTTAGTCTGGTCCGTAAAATAGAGCTGGAGGGCTCCAGCAAAACGGGCCTGCTTGTGATCAACGCCAGCACGACCCAGCTTAGCTCTATCCTAAATCAGGAATCTTTTGAGACCATGATTGTGGACGATCAGGACAACATTATTGCTGCGAACCGTAGTGGCAGGGCGGGGAAAAAGCTTGCTGATATTTCGTTTGATACCCGTGTGCTAGGTGAAGGGAGCGGCAGCTACGAAGCCGTAGTAGACGGGAAGTCTTCCAAAATCCTCATTGATGTGCTGAATCCCCAGTCCAGCCGCAATAATCTGCGGATTATATCGGTATTCTCTATCGAAAGCATCGTGAAGGTTCCGAATCAGGTTATCCGCCTGGCATTGATGGTTATTGTCATTAGTATCATATTGGCTTTTTTATTAGTATTCGGCTTCTCTTCTTTGTTCTCACGGCGGCTGCTTCGGCTCAGCAAGCATATTAACCGCGTGGGGACCGGTGATTTCGATACAACACTGAAGATTGACGGGAAGGATGAAATCGGACTTCTTGCCCGGCAGTTCAACTCCATGGTGCGCAGCATTCATGAACTGATGCAGGAAGTGCAGAAATCCAATACCCAGAACATTCTACTGGAGCAGAAACAGAATGATATTCGTTTCAAAATGCTGGCCAGCCAGATCAACCCGCATTTCCTGTTCAACGCACTGGAATCGATCCGGATGGAAGCTCATATGAATGGACAGACCGAAATTGCCCGGGTTGTGCGGCTGCTTGGCAAAATGATGCGTGGTAATCTTGAGGTTGGCAAAA
The DNA here is from genome assembly GCF_042610485.1 of Paenibacillus oryziterrae. Classification (NCBI taxonomy): domain Bacteria; kingdom Bacillati; phylum Bacillota; class Bacilli; order Caryophanales; family Paenibacillaceae; genus Paenibacillus; species Paenibacillus oryziterrae. The sequence goes on from NZ_JBGJZO010000006.1 coordinate 158,074, forward strand.
GCAAGATTCCACTGAAGCAGGAGCTGGAGATGGTCCGCTGCTATCTGGATATTCAGCAGTTCCGCTACGAGGAGCGGCTGCGGTATCAGTTCACGGTGGATCCGGCAACAGAGCCGCTGTATATGCCTCCGCTCATTATTCAGCCTCTCGTTGAAAATGCGGTCATTCATGGCCTCGATAATAAAATGGAAGGAGCGTTCGTCACGGTGGATATTCATAAAATTGCAGGTCACGCCCATTTCACCATCCGGGACAACGGAGTAGGCATTACTTCCGAAAGACTGGAGAGTGTAAGAAATACGCTTGAGGCGCTGGAGGAACAGGAGGGAGACCGTATCGGACTCCGCAATGTCCACGACCGGCTTAAGCTCTCCTACGGGGAGGAATACGGGCTGGTCATTGAGAGTCCAGAGGGCGAAGGTACCGTTATTACATTCCGCATTCCAATGGAGGACATTGGCTTATGATCAAAGTACTGATTGCAGATGACGAGCCGAAGCTCCGGGAAGGACTGCGTAGCATCATTCCTTGGGAGGAACTAGGATTTAGCGTTGTAGCTACCGCTGCTAATGGCTTACAGGCCCTAGAGAAATATCATACCTATTATCCGGAGCTTCTGGTCGTCGATATCCGTATGCCGGGAATGGATGGACTGGAGTTAATCCGCGAGCTGCGAAGTGAAGGTTCTACCAGTCATGTGCTGATTCTTAGCGGACATGCCGATTTCGATTATGCGAAACAGGCGATTTCCCATCGGGTAGATGGTTATTTGCTGAAACCGGTAGACGAAGACGAGATGATTCAGTATCTGGAGCAGCTCCGGGAGACGATCTCCCAGGAGGACAAGTTCAGCAAATGGACCGAAGGTGAGCCAGCCCGTAACCGGGAGATGCTGCTGCGTGAGCTACTGCAGCCCTCAACGGCTCAAGACGAAGTGCATGATCCCGGCAAATTTGTGGCGGCGCTTGGACTGGAGAATGGCAATTATGAAGTCGTTCTTATTTCACTCAGGGAATCAGCTGCTGCGGGGGATGATAAGTTGACGAATGTGAAGGAAGCGCTCATGCGTCATTTTGCTCATAAGGGGAACGGGCTCTTTTTCACCATGCCGCCTTATATGGGAATCTTATTGAACAATCCGCTGTTCACCGAGCTGGACCGGAAAGAGCTGTACAACGAATTAGCGGGAATTATGGAGCGGGAAGGATTCCGTTTCAGGGTTGCGGCGGGAGGGGCAGTGACGCGTCCGGAGGCGGCTTTTGTATCCTTTACTACAGCGAGAGAGCTGCTGCAACGGGCTTTTTTCGCGGATAATGAAACGATGATTAGTGCAGAAACGTTCTCCCGGAGTATTGAAGATAAAGAGAAGAGCGGGGAAGTGGAAGACGGAGCCGAGAATGGCGAAACCCGCCTTCTGCTGGCTGTGGAAACCGGAAGCACTTCCATGATCAGGCCCCTCGTAAGCGTCATTATTGACGAGCTGACTGTGGCGGGGGCGGATGAACTGCGGGTGAAGGAGACTTTTGTCCACATCCTTAGCACCGTGCTTGTGCGCCTGGAGCCGACCTATCCGGAGATCCGTACTTACGCAGCGGAGAATTCGCCACCCATCGGGGAGCTGTATCACAGCTATTGCTTCGGAGATCTACAGGAGCAGGTGGTCGCTTTCCTGACTGGAATCGCAGGAAGGATGAACAGCGGCGGAAGGGGCAACGAGATCAAACAGATCACCGAGCTGATCCAGCGCCGCTACAACGAGAACCTGAAGCTGGAGACCCTAGCTGAGCTCTTCAATTACAACAGTGCCTATCTCGGCAAAATGTTCAAGAGCACCACGGGCGAATACTTCAACACTTACGTGGATAAGGTACGGATTGAGAAAGCCAAGCAGTTCCTCGCCCAGGGCATGAAGGTCTACGAGGTCGCCGAGAAGGTCGGTTATATGAATCCTGATTATTTTAATGCCAAGTTCCGCAAGTATGTCGGCGCCTCGCCGAGCTCGTATCGGAAGGGGAACTGAATGTAATAAAGCCCTCGGCGGTAGCCGGGGGCTTTATTAATAGTGAAGCTTAAGTGGGTAAAAGGTGACTATTAATAATCTGATACTTATATTATTTCTTACTGGTAATTCTAACTGCCACCTGACGGTCATCCATAACGAACCCTAAGTATTCAAACCCCAATCCTGTTTCTTCAATTAATTCATTAAATGCTTTGAACTCTCCGCTTTTCCAGTTAGGATAATTAAAATACTCATCGAACACAATGACAGTACCATCCACGATTCTATTTTTTAATTCATTAAAAATAATTTTAGTTGAAGAATACAAATCACAGTCAACATGAATAAAGGCACAGTTGTGTTCGTTACCCGTAAGAAAAGGAGGAAGTGTCTCATTAAACCAGCCTTTTATTAACTGAACATTTGAATTGACCGGAGGAAGGGAAGAGACTTCAAACATACCTTTGTCGAAACCAGGCATCCAAGACTCCGGTAAGCCTTCGAATGAGTCAAATCCGTGTACCGTTTCCAACGGAACCATTGAAGAGATGTAGTTAATGGAATGACCTTGGAAGACACCAAATTCTAAGTAAAGACCCTTAATTAAAGGTTGTTCTAAAACACTCTTTACCAAAGCGACTCTGTCTTTGTATTGAGCAGTTTGAAACATATTCGCTTTAACAAATTGAGCAGTCTCCGCTAAGGCATCTTTTTGCATTTGCAGGTTTATATCGTATAACTCTCTTTTTAAAAGTTTCTGAAGGATGGGTTCAGCCAATTTTTCTAAAGTGTTTTCTGAAACTACTTTTAATAATGGGGTGTAAGTAAATTTTGAGACACCAACGCTCTCCAACTGTGCGCTTACTTCCTCGTATTTCTCTAATGCCAGTAGAAAATAGTCGGAAGCAGTCCTTGATTCAAGAATGCTATCCAATGAATTTATTGAAATTCCTTCCAATGTAGAATCGGATTTGGAAGAATCATTATCAATGATTAGTTTCACATTGAGGCCAAGCCGGAGCAGGGACTCTACAGTTACCCGTCCGGTGTATCCAGCTCCGAAGACGTAAAGCGTTCTGGACTGTAGAAAGGCAAAGTGATCTAGGAGATATTTATATATTTGTGACTCCAGCATAGGTGAAAAGACCTTCTTTCTATTATTTTCATATAAGTGATGTTTCATATGTAACTTCCACCAGTTATATATCGGCATTTCACCTTTGAATGTTTAAGCTGAAGAAGAGCCTCTTTCACAACTAAAAGAGCTTCTCATTGTATACGAAATCCATCATATGAAGGGAGGAGACAGAGAAAAGATCAACGCATTGGGCTGGGCGAGATTCCTGAATTAGGTATGGTAATTCTGAAACCCAGGGGAGAGGGGAGGGGCTACGTGCAGATAGCCAGGATCTCTTTGGCTGAATTAACTGCGCTCACGAGAGTTAAATAGCCTAAGTCCTTATGAATTAGGGACTTAGGCTATTTTCTGCGTTCGCTAGTTGTTTGCTTACTTCTTTGTCGCTTCATATATAAATATCTGTTGTCCATGGGTTGGTACTTTACCATACTCGAAGTCGGCGGATACAATCACATTGGAGAAGCCGATGCTCTCTAATATAAGCTTAAATTCTTCGACGCCGTACCAACGTAGTGCGAAACGCTGTAACTCTGTCTGAATCAGTGCACCGTGGTGCCATTTTTCATATTTAATAAAGTTGATCTTGTACTGATTGTATAAATCGGCTTCAACAAGCGTTTTTTCCATAGTAATAATGTCACCATTCGGCAAATGTAAGGTTGATGTACCGCCAATGCGGCCGCACTCAAAATTGGTATCTGGAAGGAAGAAATCAAGGATAAGTCTTCCCCCTGGCTGAAGATGATCGTATAGGCGCTTTAAGGCGTTCAGTGATTCCTTCCGATCCTCAATTAACATCAAAGAGCCACCGGGAATAATGATAGCCTCGTATGTATCCGGCAAGGAAAGTCTCTCCAGATCTGACTCATACAATCGGGTGATTAACCCCCGTTCCTCACACCGTTTACGGCAAGAGGCCAGCATTTCGGGAGAATAGTCAACGCCATCTACCGTAAGACCGGATTCAAGAAGCGGGATGAGCACACGCCCGGACCCGGTCATGGCTTCAAGAATACGTCCTTTACAATGCTCTAGTCTACCTCGGTAATACTCTACATCTGGGTCGGATACGCAACCTATTTTCTTGGTCAGATCATAGACCTCTGTACAAAGTTCACCATAATAACTAAAAGACATACGCATTAAACCGCCTTCACATTCAATTTACTCAATTATATATTGGAGGAAAAATTTGGACAATGGAATATACGGTTAAAAATAAACTTGCTGTCAGCTTATGGGAGAGGGACGTTTGTTCGCATAACTCTAAAGAATTCGTTTAGCTCCCGGGATGAAACGCAGGATCGCAGAGATTAGGAAGCAGAAGAAGACACTGATCGCTGAAACGATAACCCATTTGATGGCCGGCGGCCACATAATATGATGGAAGGAGATTGTCCAGAACACGATGACAGCAGGGTGGATCAAGTACACGGTATAAGCATGGGCAGACATCCATTTACTAAATTTCCCGGCAGTATGGAAGATGTTTTGGAAAAGACGGAGCAGCATAAGAATAATGCCGAAGCATACAAAAGGCTCCCAAAGTGCATAGAGTAAGGCTTGAAAGTTCAAGCCGCCATCGAACGTTAAATTCCCGTCAAGAGCCCCAGTCAGAATGAGGCCAACAGGGAGAATAGGAATAGCACAGACGGATATCCACCCCCACAATTTAACCTTTGGAGCGGAAATTTGATGCAACCAGTTATTATGATAGGTGTATATTCCGGCTATAAATAATAGTATATAGGACGGGAAATAACCTAGCTGTAATCCAAGAGGACCTTCACCCGCAGGAAAAATAAAACGAACGGCGAACGCGATTAGACCAGTGCCCACGGCAGCTGCAAGGATAGCTTTGTGTGTAGGGAATGGCCGGTCGGACGGTACGACTGCACTTGTCCCGGTGAGCAGGCGGTATCCTGCATATAGTATTGTGAAGTAAAGAGAGGCCTCTAGGAACCACGCCGGCCCAAAGAAAATCTGCTTGAAACTCCATACTTCGGTACGATAGAACTCGCTTAGTGTCATTTCGCCCCGAAGTTGAGCATACCAGACTGTGACCGGACCTATCAGCAAACAATACAATACGAGAGGAATCCCCAACCGAAGCAGGCGGTCTTTTAGAAATCGGACTGCTCCTTTACGGTTATAAGAGGCCGGAATAAAGTAGGATAAGAGGAAGAAAAACAAACCCATAAAGAAGGCCTGACAGATGGCTGTGAAAATGGTCAGCAAGACGGAAGTAACCGTCATCTGAGTGGTATCCACGTCTACCAGAATCCAGGAGCCGGATGCTCCATAGGCGATAGAGGTATGAAAGACGACAACCAGTATGGTGAGTGCCGTCCGTAAATGATCCAGGTAGTCAAGTCGTTTGTTCAGAATAATAACCTCCCGATGGTTCTGGAATCTTTTTCATAATTATAGAGGAGCAATAGTGAGATCCCAGCGATAAATGTCATTTCTGCAGTGAACAGAGGCAGGCGGGAGGTTATAAAAAATAACGGCGGCCGCCTCCGAATAGATATCGAATGGCAGTCGCCGCTTCATATACATGATTCAGGTTCGCAAATTAATTAAAGCTGGACAGGATTCCTTCATACTTATTGTGGAATCCCCAAGAATGATTGGATTCATTCTGCCAATCCCATTGTTCGTCGAATTGGGTCGGCAAATATTCAAGAACAATGGTTCCAGACTTCACATACGTCTGACCTAAGTTATTCACCATCTTGATTGTATACACTACGGAGTGTTCTTCCTTTATGGCATATTCTCCTTGAACGGTGTTTATTTGATGCCACTCTCCGTCATAATAAACTGTGCTGTTGAGGTTTCCGGCATTTTTTGTAATCGAGATAAGGTCTCCACCGCCGTTCGGAGTGATATCAATAAGTATCTCTTTAGCATCATCCTGATAATGGTATTGATTTGGATACTGTTGAGTAGAGTCCATGGTAATATTCTCGAGATCAAAGGAATACTTATGCCCCGTAGTGGTACCATATAATTCAACAGACAATGAACCTCCTTGCATCATACCGCCCGGAACGGTGGTATTAAAATCAAAGTTCTCGTTAACCCCTTCAGTATCATGGTAGGAGTAGTAAAGGATACCGTCCCTCAAGCCAATATAATGCATTTCAAACTCAGGCATATAAAAATATTGCGATGAGAAATAAGGCAACTGCAGCCCCAGTTCAGGCTGTTTAACCTGCACAGTTACGCTAGTCTCATCATTGTATGTATTGGACTGGCCAATATCTGTCTTGATAATTCTAAGAGTCAACGGATAAACACCCGGCTCATGGAGGGCTGCCGTAAAGGTTAGCGGCACCGTTGCACCTTTGCTCACCTGAGTCTCATTAATTGTAGCCAATACCTGATCACCATTTAAGAGATCGACACGTGCTACCGCTCCTGAAGTGCCGTTCAGCTCTGTCAGATCCACAGTGACCTGGAACGGTTCATCAGCCAGGACAGTAGCCGGCGCTGAGGCGTTTGCAAGCGTCAAATCCGGACGAACTAGAACTTCGGCGGTTTTTGTCAGAATTATTTTCTTTGGTTTACTCCCTAAGCCCGGTACGACAGCGGCTACCTCAACGCGTTTCACTTCTCTACCTTCTGGATCCAATTGCAGTTTTACCGTTTCATAAGTCGATAGATTAGAGCTTTGATCATAGACCTGATTAAAAAGGTATTCACCCGAAACGCCGAATGCTTGAATCTTCAAATTTGTAATGCCGTTTGGCGGAGCGCTTAAACCATCGAGTGCATACACATGGATCTGTACATCCGTGTTACCGTTCGCCGTCCAAGCCTGAAGTTCCAAGCCGTATGGGCTCACGGTGTCCCTAGGCGCTGCGAACGCGACTGAGGAAGAAATGCTGAATAAAGCAATGAAGAAGATGAGTGCCTGCAATGACAAACGTTTCAAATTTATTTACCTCCTTAAATATTAACAACATTCCAAGTATATCAATTATTTTTATTTTCAGGAAGAAAAATTGATATATTTCCCATTACTAATGGAATACTGGTTTGTTTTTTTGATCCTTAGACCGCTGAAGCAGATGAGGTATTATTTTGGCTCAGGAAATTTAGAAATGATCTATTTATAATAGAAAATGTAATAAAAGAGGATATAAAAGTAATAATGGGAATAACCAAATGGAAAAAGTGTGTTCAAATGAACAATGAGGAGGAATCGAATATGGATGCCTTAGGGTTAAGGAACATCAGTGTTGTTACTTTGTTTGTCGAGGATCTGGAAGGTACGATGACGTTCTATCAGGAAGTCTTTGGCCTGACAAATGTGTATGCAGACGAGAACTCGGCGGTATTTGATTTTGGGAATATGAGTATTAATCTGCTGCGAATTTATGAGGCTCATGGGCTTATCGATCCAGGAAAGGTTGCAAGCCGCGAGGCTGGGTCACGGTTTCAATTCACGATCCGCGTGGAAGATGTGGATGCAGTATGCGCCGAGTTACGTAATCGTGGGGTGAGCCTTCTGAATGGTCCAATGAATCGGCCGTGGGGCATTCGCACTGTAAGCTTTCTTGATCCCGGCGGACATATATGGGAGATTGCTCAGGAGTTATAATTTCGAATAGTTATAAAAAAACATACCATGTCCGAGCTCTCGATGGAGAGGCAGGACATGGTATGTTTCATTTAAACCTTAGACACCTGAAGCAGCAGAGGTTGCATCGGTTCCTTGAGCCGAACCGGTCGCTGCCGGTCTCTCTCCGCCAAAGCCCCGGCCTTTACCGCCGCCATGTTGACCTTTTTCAACCCCTGCACGATTTACAATCTTCTCGGCGAGCGCTGCAATATTGGCTAGTTGGGTGTCCGCCTGGGCTTGAGTGAGCTTGCCGTCGGTTACGGCTTGTTTAATACTGGCCGTTAATGCTGCTGCCTGAGCATCAATCAGCTTCTGGACATCTACGCCTTTAGATTTAGCCAAATCAGCCAGCGACTTGCCTGCGCTGAGTTCTGTCTTCAATTCATCAGTGGTTAGTCCCAGGAGAGTGGCTGTGGCTGTATAATCCACGGTTCCACGGAATCCGAAGCCCCGATCATCAGCGGCTTTGCCCTGGAGCTTGCCGTCGATCAACGAATCAAGGTTCGCTGTAAATGCGGTCTTCTGATCAACCTGCTTCTTGTCGAACTCGGAGGTTAACGCGCTTTTCAGGCTGTCCCGGGAAACGCCCTGTTCTTCGGCAATCTGGGCTAAAGTCTTACCTGCATCAACCTTCGCTTGAAAGGCTGTATTGTCCAGCTTCAGCAGATCAAGCACCGCCTGGCTAATTCCGCCCCCGATCCCGATTCCGCCACGACCCTCGTGTACACTGCTCTGATTATGGATTGCAGATTTCGTTGTTGTATCTGTAGCCTTGCTTCCTGTAGTAGCCGCATACGCGCTGAATGGAATCATAACGGCCAAAGCAGCCGTAATCCCAATCGCTTTCACTGTTCTCTTCATCGTTATTCCTCCAGTACTAATTTGTCTTACAGTCCCCATTATGTACAGCCATCCTGAAATTGGGCTGAAGATCATCTTAAGATGACCTTAGAATCGGCTGAAAGGTTCCTGAATGTTTTCATGATTTCCACAGGTTTAAGAGCCTCTAAATCTCTAATTTTCACCTGATTTCATGTCAAATTTGTAGGGTACTGCAATCGCTTACAGAACCCTAAAATATAAACATAGAGAAAGGAGGGGCTTTATGAAAGCGGCAACAACCATACAGGACACGCAGCCTTCATCCCACAAACGTGCTCAGAAGCCTGCTTCAGGACGGTTTTGGAGAACCTTTAAAAATCAGAAGTATTTGTACATGATGTCTATTCCTTTTGTGATCTGGGTGTTCGTATTCAGTTACCTTCCACTGTGGGGCTGGACGATGGCATTCCAGCAGTACAAGCCCGCTAAAGGTTTTTTTGAACAGAAGTGGGTGGGATTCGATCATTTCAGAACGCTGTTCTCGGATGATCAGTTCTTTGTAGCCCTACGCAACACGCTGGCAATGAGCGGCATGGGACTGGTAGCGGGATTTATTTTCCCGATTACATTCGCCATCCTGCTGAATGAGCTTCGGCTCGGATTCTTCAAAAGATTCGCACAGACAATTTCCTATCTGCCTCACTTTGTATCCTGGGTCGTAGCGGCGGGGATTGTAACCAAAATGCTCTCCAGTGAGAACGGTCTGGTCAATGATTTGTTGCTTGGACTACATTTTATCGACACACCTATACAGTTCATGGCACAAGGCCATTTGTTCTGGGGAATTGTTACTTTATCGGATGTATGGAAAGAAACCGGATGGAACGCCATTATCTATCTGGCCGCGATTGCGGGGATTGGCCCCGAGCTTTATGAAGCGGCCCGTGTGGACGGTGCAAGCCGCCTGCGCCAGGTATGGCATATTACACTGCCGGGTATCCGCCCGACGATTATCGTGCTGCTTATCATGTCGATCGGCAATCTGCTGAACATCGGCTTTGAGAAGCAATTCCTGCTCGGAAACAACCTGGTAACCGACTATTCTCAGGTGCTTGACCTGTACTCTCTGAAATACGGGCTCGGCATGGCGAGATATTCCTACGGTACCGCGATCAATATATTCAACTCTGTGATCAGTGTGATTCTGCTCTTCACCATTAACGGAATTTTCAAACGCACAACTAAAGAGAGTCTTTTGTAGAAAGGGGGAGCTTGGTGATGGAAAGAACTTCGCTGGCCAGCCGCAAGTCCTGGTCTGACCGAATATTCGATGTAGTTGTATACATCGTTGTAGCCTTTGTTGTAGTCGTCACGATTTATCCATTTCTCAATGTGCTCGCCATTTCGCTGAATGATTCGATTGATAGCGTGCGCGGCGGAATAACGATTTTTCCCCGGGAGTTCACTTGGGATAACTATATCAAGATTTTTACCTTCAGCGGTTTGATTACCGGCTTCAAAATTTCTGCCCTGCGTACCATCCTTGGCACGCTGCTCGGTCTTTTGACAGCTTCCATGCTGGCATTCACGATTGCCCGGGAGGATTTCCAAGGACGCAAATTCGTCTCCACTTTCCTGGCGCTGACTATGTATGTATCCGGGGGTCTTATCCCGACTTACATGCTGGTGCGTGACCTGCACCTGATGGGTACCTTCGCAGTCTACATTCTTCCCGGTGCGGTCAGTGCCTTCAACGTCTTTGTTATCCGTTCCTTTATCGACGGCATCCCTTATGCACTGCAAGAATCCGCGAAACTGGACGGTGCCAATGACTTCACGATTTACTGGAGAGTGATCCTGCCGCTGGCGAAACCGGCCTTGGCTACGATTGCACTATTCCTGGCTGTCGGACAGTGGAATGCCTGGTTTGATACGTATCTGTATAACGGATCGAAAGAAGCACTGACCACTCTGCAGTTTGAACTTATGAAGGTGCTCCAAAGTACAACTTCAGGCAACGGGGGAGATTACCGTTCTAACATCGTGAGTCAAGCCACGAACCAGGTATCTCCGGAATCGATCAAGATGGCCATCACGATTGTGGTTACTGTGCCGATTCTGCTGGTGTATCCGTTCCTGCAGAACTATTTTGTTAAAGGCATGACGCTGGGAGCAGTCAAGAGCTAATTGTTCCAGTAAATGGTCTCCACCGCCAATGTGCGGTGGAAGCCAAGATTATGGTATCATCAGGGAACTCCCTGTTATACGATAGATAAATATGAGGAGGGTTTACAAGATGGCAAGTACAAAAAGAATGGCCAAAGCTTCCGCCTTGTTGATGGTCTCGACTTTGCTGCTCGGCATGGTTGCAGGCTGCGGCGGCAACAATAACTCGGCCAACACCAATAATGCTGGCAACACAGGGAATACCGGCAATAATGCAGCTACAGCTACAGAAGCACCTGAAGATACAAGTCCGATGACTTTCTCCTTCTTCAGCGCTGATCCAAGTCCGAACTGGGCTGGTATGCAGGATGAAGTAGGTAAGGTACTTACCGAAAAAACAGGTATCACGCTGGATGCGGAGTTCGCCGTTGGCGATCCACAACAGAAAGTGGCCTTGATCGCAGCAAGCGGCGAATATCCTGATCTCGTCAGTGCAAAGACCGATGTCAGCAAGCTGGTAGACGCTGGCGCTATGCTTGACCTGACGGACCTGATTGACAAATATGCTCCAAATATCAAAAAAGTACTCGGCGAAGAAGGTTTGAAGCGTGCGCGTTACAGCGACGATGATCATGCCATTTATGCCATTCCTACTTATGCAGGTGTAGACAACAAGTATTTTAACGCCGGCGGCGGATTTGAGCTTCAGCACCGTGCAGTAAAGGAAGCAGGCTATCCAGCAATCAAAACAGTTCAGGATTATGAAAACGTAATCAAGGCCTACCTTGAAAAACATCCGACTGATGAAAACGGCAATAAAAATATTGGTCTGACGCTGAATGCCGATGACTGGTACATGTACATCACTGTTACTAATCCGGCATTCTTAACTACAGGCTCCCCGGATGACGGCGAGTATGCTATCGATATCGATACACAGGAAGTAACGTATCACTTCCGTCGTGCTGCCGAGAAGGAATACTTCCGTTGGCTGAACCATATGAACGATATCGGCTTGCTTGACCCTGAGAGCTTCGTGCAGAAATATGACCAATACAAAGCAAAAATCGCTACCGGCCGTGTGGTTGGTCTGATTGACCAGGACTGGGGTTATGGAGAAGGCGAGAACGCACTTAAGACTGCAGGTAAATTTGATCAGGGTTATGGTCACTACCCGGTAACTTTGTCCGAAGAGTATAAGGAAACTTCATTCTGGCCAACAGGCTTCATGGCTGGTAACGGAGTCGGAATCAGCGTAGATTGTAAAGATCCGGTACGTGCGATTAAATTCCTGGATTACCTGGCATCGGACGCAGGTCAAGTGCTGATTAACTGGGGGATTGAAGGCAAGCACTACAACGTAGTTGACGGCAAACGCGTAATCCCTGAAGATGTGAATAACCGCAAATATAATGATTCCACCAATTTCCAAAAAGAAACAGGTTTGGGGTCGGTCGGCTCCAGCTATGCATTGCTGAGCGCTCACTATGGAGACGGTGTACTGGACCCTACGGGCAACTATTACACTACCCGTTTCCCTGATCAAGTAGTAGCAGGCTTCAATGATGTTGAAAAAGAAACATTGGCAGCTTATGGTGCTACCACATGGAGAGACTTGTTCCCGAAAGAAGAAGAATTTAAAGTTAAGCCTTGGGGCGCTGCCTGGAACATCACGATTCCCGGAGACAGTGAAATCGTTGTTCTGGACAACAAGCTGAAAGATATTACCTGGAAACGCATTCCAGAAGCTATTCTGTCCAAACCGGCTGACTTCGATAAGATCTGGGATGCCTACATGGCGGATCTGGATAAAGCCGATGTAACTAAAGCAGAAGATCTGCGTGAAGAGCTTGTTAAGAAACGCGTGAAACTGTGGACTGAATAAGCCGGGGTTCAAACCTAACGGATAAATTGATAATTAGAATATGCAGGCGGGAAGTCCGGGCAGTCGCCCAGGATTCCCGCCGTATTTCGTTGAATACAGGAAAGTATATGGGGTGACAGCATGCTAGGGAGAAGCAGGAAGCTGAGCTATACCAAACCGGCAGCAGTGTGGGAAGAAGCACTTCCGCTCGGCAACGGGAGTCTTGGAGCTATGGTGTTCGGGGGGAACTCCCGCGAGGTTATCCAGTTGAACGAAGACACATTGTGGTCCGGATTTCCGCGGGATACGCTAAATTATGATGCGCGGCGGCATTTGGAGCCAGCCCGCAGGCTGGTCGCTGAGGGGAACCTTATACAGGCTGAAGCGCTCATCGAACAGGGGATGCTGGGCAGACGAACGGAATCATACCAACCACTCGGCGATTTGTGCATCTCCTTTGAAGGAGAAGATGAGGTTCAGGGTTACAGGAGGGAACTGGATCTGGATACCGCGATTGCGGCGGTGGAATATCGCCAAGGGGGTAAGGAGATTAAACGGGAGGTATTCGTCAGCCGTCCGGACGGGTTGCTCGTCGTACATATCTCTGCGATGCAGGGTATACTTCCTATCTTGACGGCTGAACTTTCTTCACCTCATCCGTATACTACGGAGATTTCAGGTGAAATGCTTGTTATGTCTGGCAGCGCGCCATCCCATGTAGCCGATAATTATATGGGCGATCACCCCCGGGCTGTATTGTATGAACAAGGGCGGGGACTGAGTTTTGCGGCTGGACTTGCGGCTCGGGTGGATGGCGGAATGCTGGAGGCAACGGGCGGTAAGCTTATCGTTACCGGAGCACAGTCAGTCACCTTCCTGCTGGCTGCGGCTACAGACTTTGCCGGGTATGATGCGGTTCCCGGCACTCATGGTATATTGCCGGCGCCCCTCTGTACGGACCAGCTCGCAGAAGCGCCCGCCAGATATGATCTACTGCGGGAACGGCATATCACCGATCATCAGTCCTTGTTCCGGCGCGTTCGGCTTGAACTAGGCCCGATTGCGGAACCTGAAGATGAGGGAGTCTTGCAGCGTCTTTCCGGGCAGGAAATGGAGTTGGAATCTTCTGTCTCCGGTGATGAAGGACTGCCTACAAATACGCGTCTTGAACGCTACAAAGCCGGAGCTGATGATCTCGATCTTGAAGCACTGCTGTTCGATTATGGGCGTTATCTGATGATCGCCGGCTCCAGGCCGGGAACGCAGGCGCTGAATTTACAGGGCATCTGGAACCCTCATCTTATGCCACCATGGAACAGCAATTATACAACTAATATTAATGTAGAGATGAATTACTGGCCTGTGGAGCTCTGCGGGCTTGGTGAATGCCACGAACCGCTGCTGGATTTGATTCAGGAGCTTGCTGACACCGGCAGCCGGACAGCTTCCGTACATTACGGGGCCAGAGGCTGGACTGCACATCATAATACAGATCTTTGGCGGATGTCGACACCTTCTGACGGACGGGCATTGTGGGCTTTCTGGCCGATGGGCGGGGTGTGGCTGTCGCGGCATCTCTGGGAGCGGTATGCCTTTAGGCCCGATGAGGAATATCTCAGGGATACAGCTTATCCGCTGCTGAAGGGAGCCGCCTTGTTCTGTCTGGATTGGCTGGTGGAGCAGCCGGATGGGAACCTGAAGACAGGACTCTCTACCTCTCCAGAAAATGTTTTCCTGACTCCGGACGGAGAAGTCTGCAGTATATCCTCGGGTTCTGCCATGGATATGTCGCTCATACATGAGCTGTTCGCGAACTGTATTGAGGCAGCAGACATCTTGAAGATGGACGCTGAATTTCGGGAAGAGCTGTTTCAGGCACGGGAACGGCTGTCCCATCCCGGAATTGCTCCGGATGGCCGCCTCCGTGAATGGAGTAGCGATTTTGCGGAGCAGGAGCCTGGACACCGGCATGTGTCGCATTTGTATGATTTGTATCCGGGCGGCAGCATTACTCCGGCAGGAACACCCGAACTTGCGGAAGCAGCGGCGCTCACACTTGCGAAGCGGCTGGAATCCGGCAGCGGTCATACGGGATGGAGCGCTGCCTGGTTGCTGAACCTGCATGCCCGGCTCGCCGATTCCGGCAGCGCATACGCCTGCCTGCGCCGGATACTTTCCGTCTCCAGCCTGCCGAATCTGTTCGGCAATCACCCGCCATTCCAGATCGACGGCAACTTCGGTGTTACTGCCGGAATCGCTGAGATGCTGCTTCAGAGCCATGAAGGCGGATTACGGCTGCTGCCGGCACTGCCGGAGAGCTGGAACTACGGCCGTGTGAAGGGATTGGTTGGACGCGGCGGCTTCCTCGTAGACATGGAATGGGCAGAAGGCAAATTGGTGAAGGCTACCGTAACTTCAACGCATGGCCGTCCGTGCTCGGTTTACTACACCCAGCCGCTTTTATGTTGTCAGCCGGATGGAACCAAGACCGATGCCCGAGGGTTCGAGACCCGAATAGGTCAACAATATCTGATTACACTTTAATGGTAGTATATTTGACTTCTTAGCTATCCCTGCAGCACAGCATTGCCGTTTAATCCTGGATATTCCGGGATTGACAGGTGGTGCTTTTTTTTTGCATAGAGAACAGGATTCATCTTACACCGCTGGACTTTTGAACCGATAGTAATAGTATTAAACTATACGAACTCTGTATCGATCGTTTTTTTGACAGAAGGTTGTGGGAATGAAGAACTCTGCATTTAATAATATAAGGACTATTTCTGCTCATTCAGAGGGGTTAACAATATAGACTTCAGGAGGAAATGTGCATTCATGGGAAAAGTACGCATGACGCTGTTGAAAGGTATATTAAGCGGAGTAATCATCGCTGCCGCAATTCCGCCGACGATGTATTGGGGGCTGGGATATGCTACCGCGGCAAGTACGTCGGCCCTGCACTCCGTGAATGAAATGGCAGGCAGACTGACCCAGTCTATGAATAATCGTACCGGAACCATTGTATTTAATTATGAAGGAAAAACAAGCAATCTGAAATCACAGATACAGGCTGCGCTAGATCAGGCAATGAGTAGTGACCCTTATCTGCACTATATCATTGGAAGCTATGGGTTCTCATACAGAGGCAGTACCCGCTCCGCGAAGGTAACGGTCGAGATTAAATATCTGGAGACCTTACAGCAGACCAACTTTGTATCGCAGGAAGTGAAGGCGGCACTGAAAGAAATAATAAAGCCGGGCATGAACAGCCATGAGAAGGTAAAAGCCATTCATGATTGGGTAGTGCTTACGCTGCAATATGATACCTCTTACCGCAAATATACCGCATATGAAGGATTGAAGACGGGAAGTGCCGTATGTCAGGGGTATGCACTGCTCAGCTATAAAATGCTCAAGGAAGCAGGCATTCCAAACCAGATTGTGGAAGGCACTGCAAGACCGGAGGGTGGACGAAGCCAGTCACATGCATGGAATCTGGTGCAGTTGGATGGACGGTGGTATCACCTAGATACGACATGGGATGATCCTTCTCCTGATCAAGCAGGAGTGGTTCAAACGGGTTATTATTTACGCACAGACAGCCAAATGGCCGTGGATCATTACTGGGTAAGAAATTATCCGGCAGCATCCGTACCCTACTATCAGACGCTTAGCGAATTGGTGAAGCGTGGCGGAGACAAAACCGCTTATTATGAAGCATTGCAGAAGGAACTTCATTATGTGCTCTATGATGAGGATCGGGTCATCACATCTGCCTCCGGAATTATGACTTTGGCAGAGAAGGCGGCAGATTCCGGGGAGACGGGTATCACGTTCCGTTACCGTGGCAGCAAAACGTCGCTGATCTCCGATTTGCAGCAGCTGTATGATCTGGGATTTGATCATCTCTCCTATCAGAGTTCTGTATTTGAGAATACGGGGGATCTCAAGGTGTCTGTATCCTGGGATTAATCCGGTTCAGTGTATTCTATATAAACAAATAATCGCTTCTTGTTGAGACGGTGGTTGAATCCGTCGATCTCGAAGAGGCGATTTTTTTGTGTTTTATTGAAAAGCTCCGAAAAAAAAGGATGTCCCAGCCATGATATGGCTAAGGACATCCTTAGTGTTAGTCTACATTAGTGCTGAGATCGCATTGATCCAGCGGAACGATACGGGATGGTCTGAACCAGCGGTAACCGAGCCAGATGATCAGAAACAACGGTAGGCTGATATAGGATACTGCTACGCCGTACCAGTCGATACTGCCGCCTGTAAATGCACCCAGGTTCTGGCCAAACACAGCGACCAGACAGAGCAGGAAAGCAAAGATAGGTCCGAATGGGAACCACTTCGCACGGTAAGGAAGCTCGTCTAAAGAATGGCCTTGAGCTACGAATGCTTTGCGGAAGCGGTAATGGCAGATCGCAATGCCAAGCCAGTTGATAAAGCCGCACATGCCTGATGCATTAAGCAGCCAGTTGTATACTGCACCGTCTCCGAAGAATGAAGCGAGGAAGGCAAGCATACCAACTGCAGTTGTAACCAGCAAAGCTCCTACAGGAACACCGCGGCTGTTTAATTTACCAAGTGCTTTCGGTGCCATGCCATCCTTGGCCATAGCATAAAGAACACGGGTAGAAGCGTACATGCCGGAGTTACCAGCAGAGAGCACGGAGCTAAGAATAACAGCATTCATCACAGAAGCGGCAATAGCCAGTCCGGCTTTATTGAATACGATGGTGAACGGGCTGACCCCGATATCGTCAATTCCTCCGCGCAGCAGATCCGGGTTGGTGTAAGGAATAAGCATGCCAATTACAAAGATAGCCAGGATGTAGAAGATCAGAATGCGCCAGAAGACCTGACGGATGGCGATTGGAACGTTGCGTCTAGGATTCTCACTTTCACCTGCGGCAACACCTACCAGCTCCGTCCCTTGGAAAGAGAAGCCGGCTGCCATGAACACTCCGACAAAGGCAAAGAATCCGCCATGGAAGGAGCTGCCTCCGAGCGTGAAGTTACTGAAGCCTACTGACTTGCCTCCCATAATACCGAAGATCATCAGGACGCCAACCACTAGGAACACGATTACGGTGATGATTTTGATAATGGCGAACCAGTATTCGGATTCACCATATCCCCGGGCAGACAGGAAGTTCAGCCCGAACATCAGCAGCAGGAACACCAGACTCCAGAGGAAGGAAGGGCTGTCCGGGAACCAGTACTTGATGATTACCGTAGCGGCTGAAAGCTCCGCGGCGATCGTGACGGCCCAGTTGTACCAGAAGTTCCAGCCGATAGCGAAGCCAAAGGAGGGACTGACAAACCGTGTTCCGTAAGTGCTGAATGATCCTGATTCCGGCAGGTAGGTTGCGAGCTCGCCGAGACTCGTCATCAGGAAATATACCATGATTCCGACTGCCGTGAACGCAAGAAGTGCACCGCCGGGACCGGATGAAGCGATTGCACCACCGCTGGCAAGAAATAAGCCTGTACCGATGGAACCGCCAAGCGCGATCATTGTCAGATGTCGTGCCTTGAATGATTTCTTGAGCGCCGGCTGAGTATTAATGCCGTGCCCATTATTTTGAGTCTTGCCTTGCATGAATAGAACACTCCTTCTGAATTGTCTTGTTTCTGTTCATGAACGGGGAGTGCTGAACGTCAAAAAGCCGCAGAATGACTCTGCGGCGCAAAAAGATACAGCTCCGCATCATACTCTCCCTGTGAAGATAGCGCAACATACTGCATCCGGATATTATGCCCGGGAATACAGTATGACAGTTCCGTTCCTTTCGGCAACGGCCCCAGCCCGTGCGGCTGCAAGAACTGCAGCACGGGCTTCGGCGGGTATTCCTTTCAGCTACGGCTCATTGACGGCTCTAACGTCTCCCCATGCTTACTCTTAATATCCGCGACCTCTACCTCATCGTAGGTATGATGAGGCTATCTTAACTTTATCGTTAATAAACACAACAGGTTTTAGTATAGAGCAAGATGCTCCGGAGATCAATGACAAATAACGGAAGGTTAGCGTCAGCTTTTCCGCCGCTCGGACATCTGCTGCCAGATGGTACCGGCTGCCTCCTCACCGGAAGCAATGCGCTCCAAGGCCATTCGGGCCTGCAGTCCGACTTCAAACTCGGGATCTTCGGCAGCTGCAGCCAGCGCTTCTTGAGCCTCAGCAGTGCCGACTTCATATAGGAAGCGGGCGGCACGCCAGCGGACAAGCTTGCTGCTGTCCGCAAGTGCCTTCGTCATCACGCCAGTTGCAGCGGGATCACCGATATCGGACAGCGTATCGCCCGCAGTCCGCCGCACGGCGGGGGCGCTGTCGCCCATCGCCTCAAAGAGCAGCTCCAGCGCCTCCGGCGTGCGCAGGTCGCCCAGGTACACGACCGCAAGCCTGCGAATCTGCAGCTTGAAGTCGTGCAGCGCCGCCCGCAGCTGCGGCAGCAGCTCCGGCGCCGGCGCGAGATCCTCCAGCGCGGCGAAACGCACGCGCCAGTCGTCACTCGCAAGATCCTGCAGCAGCTCGCTATGCTCCCGCTTTCGCCGCTGCTCGACGAACTCGCCACTCGCACCGTGTGCGATGGCTTGCGCCACAAGCGAGTCGAGGCGTTCCTGCGGATACGCCGCCTCCAGCTCCTGCTCCACCTCGCGGGCGATGTCCGCGGGTTCCCCGTAGCGCACACCGTAGTCGGTGAGCTTGCGCTCCTTGATTAACACGGCGCTGGCGACATCCGTCACCGCTTGGGTGAAACGTGAAGAAAGAGCAATACGCTCTTCCTGCGCTCCGGTCTTAACGCGGATCTGGATGGGAATTCCACGGAACATCTGTACGAATACTGCCGCTTCTCCATAATGGGCTCCGGCGTTCTCATCCGTCAGGCTCCAGTCTTCGCCTTGGCCGGCTCCGGTGCCAAACCGGCTCTGTACCTCCCGGAGTATGGCGGCCCAGTCGGCGCTGCCTTTCCGCTCGAGTGCGGCGAAATCGGCAGCGTGGAAGACGCTGATTACACCCGGGATCTCCAGCATCTCCTGTGCCCAGGTGGGAGCGGAGCGTTTGCTCTCCGGAGTGTATGTCCGGCGGATGCCGGAGGCCAGGCTTTCGTCCAGATGAAGTTTCATCGTATTAGGGCTTGGAGTCGGTTCAATAAAAGTGATTTTCATAGTGCGCTTACTCCCCCTTGATCGTTAGAATATACGTCGTGTCTTTACCCGCATTTTACCTCATTTGCAGTGTACAGTACAAAAAAGGAAGGCTGGAATTTGTCTTAGAGCAGAGGGGTTTGCGCATATTCTCTGTGGAGAAGCTGATAGTAAGTTGAATAATATAGAAATTTTAATTTGAATATTTCGAAATATGGATATTTTACAGGGAAGTCTGCCGATAAATAGATTAAGAGTATATGCGCGTGACGCACGGTTTGCCATTGCCTGGTAAGCCTGTTAAGGAGTGAAATCAAAAGCATGGCTAAACTTCGTTACAATAATATTGACAATGTCAGCACGGATAAAACACTGAAGGAATTCCGCCAGTGGCGCGAAGAACGCCGCAAAAAGCAGAAGGATTATTCCTACGTAGTTCCGAATGTTCCGCCCAAGGTGTCTTTCTTGAAGCAGAACCGTTTGGATACGACGGTGACCTGGATTGGGCACTCGACCTTTTTTCTGCAATACGAAGGGATGAACATTATTACCGACCCCATCTGGGCGCGGAGGCTGGGCTTTGAAAAAAGGCTGGGAGAGCCGGGTATCCCGCTGGCAGAGGTCCCGCCCATCGACCTGATATTGATCTCCCATTCGCATTATGACCATTTACATGTGCGTTCGATTAGAAAATTATACCGTGCGGGAACAACGATGATTGTCCCGGTTGGCCTGAAGCGGAAGATGCAGCGCAAGGGATTCCACAACTGTATAGAGATGAAATGGTGGGAGACGATTACCGTAGGCGGGATTAAGCTCTCTTTTGTGCCGACTCAGCACTGGACACGGCGAACCCCTTTTGATACGAATACCTCCCACTGGGGCGGGTTTGTCCTTGAACCGGCGAACCTGGAGCAGCATCCTGCAGCAGCCCCGGGATCAGGAGAGAAGCGTGAACTCCCGCCGAATTTGTATTTTGCCGGAGATAGCGGCTACTTTCCCGGATTCAAGGAGATCGGCAGCCGGTTTACCATTCATGTAGCCATGATGCCCATTGGGGCCTATGAACCGGAATGGTTTATGACCTCCCAGCATGTCAATCCGGAGGAAGCGGTACAGGCCTTTCTGGATGTAGGTGCAGAGACGATGATTCCGATGCATTACGGCACCTTCAGGCTGGCAGATGATACCGCGCGTGAGGCGCTGGACCGGATGGAGCTCTCCAGGCAGAGCCACGGAATTGACCAGGAACGGATTAAAGTGCTCAGTTACGGAGAGACGCTGGTGGTTCATCCCCAGAACCGTTCACCGAGACAATAGAATTTGGTAATGAAAAAGAGTTGAAAATGCCTGAACTTACAGGCAATGGAGCACGGTTTTGTGCTATAATGAGCCGGAACCCTAAGTGAAAAGGATGGTAATGCTTAATGATTAGTACAAGCGGCGTAACACTCCGCTACGGAAAACGCGCACTTTTTGAGGATGTAAATATAAAGTTCACCCCGGGCAACTGCTACGGTCTGATCGGTGCCAACGGTGCCGGCAAATCCACATTTCTGAAAATCCTGTCCGGCGAGATTGAAGCTAACACCGGTGATGTGCATATTACACCCGGCGAGCGGCTTGCAGTCCTCAAACAAAATCATTTCGAGTATGACGAGTTCCCTGTACTGGAAACGGTAATCATGGGACATACCCGTCTGTATGAGATTATGAAAGAGAAGGATGCTCTTTATGCGAAGAGTGACTTTACGGAAGCAGACGGAATTCGTGCCGGTGAGCTGGAAGGCGAATTCGCTGAGCTGAACGGCTGGGATGCCGAGCCGGATGCCGGAGCGATGCTGATTGGTCTTGGAATCCCGCGCGAAATGCATGACAAGCAAATGGCGGAACTGAGCGGCAACGAGAAAGTCCGCGTATTGCTGGCCCAGGCGTTGTTTGGCCGTCCGAACAACCTGCTGCTGGATGAGCCTACCAACCATTTGGATCTCGAATCCATCGGCTGGCTGGAGAACTTCCTGATGGACTATGAAGGTACTGTTATTGTGGTATCTCATGACCGTCACTTCCTGAACAAGGTATGTACCCATATCGCAGATATCGACTTTGGCAAAATCCAGATGTATGTAGGCAACTACGATTTCTGGTATGAGTCCAGTCAGCTCGCACAGGCACTTCAGCGTGATGCGAATAAGAAGAAGGAAGACAAGATTAAGGAACTGCAGGCCTTTATCCAGCGTTTCTCGGCCAATGCTTCCAAGTCCAAGCAGGCAACCTCACGGAAGAAGCAGCTTGAGAAAATTACGCTTGATGATATCCGTCCTTCCAACCGGAAGTATCCTTTCCTCAACTTCAAGCCTGAGCGTGAAGCCGGCAAGCAGCTCCTCACCATCAGCGGTTTGACCAAAATCGTAGATGGCGAGAAGGTACTCGACGAAATCAGCCTTGTGGTGAACAAGGGCGACAAGATTGCTTTTGTAGGCCCGAACTCCCAGCCGAAATCGTTGCTGTTTGATGTACTGATGGGTGAGAAGGAAGCGGACGGCGGAGAATACAGCTGGGGGGTTACGACTACTCAGGCCTATTTCCCGAAAGACAACTCGAACTATTTCGACGGTGTTGAGATGAACCTTGTAGAATGGCTGCGCCAGTACTCCAAGGATCAGGATGAGACGTTCCTCCGCGGATTCCTTGGACGTATGTTGTTCTCCGGCGAGGAAGCGCTCAAGAAAGCCAGCGTTTTGTCCGGGGGCGAGAAGGTCCGCTGTATGCTTGCTAAGATGATGCTGAATGGTGCCAATGTGCTTGTGTTTGATGAACCTACCAATCACTTGGATCTGGAATCCATCACAGCCCTCAATAATGGTCTGATTGATTTCGACGGGACGATTCTATTCACATCCCATGACCATCAGTTCATCCAGACGATTGCGAACCGTATTGTCGAAATTACTCCGGCAGGTGTAATCGACCGTACGATGACGTATGATGAGTACCTTGAAAGCCCTGAAATTAAGGAAATGCGCCAACGCATGTATCCTGTTGAAGTGTAATATAGTTCATGCAGCCGTCCAGTCCTCCGGGAATGGGCAGCTGCATTTTTAATTTTCTTGTACATAAAAACGGCTGCGTCATCCCGAGAGGGATAACACAGCCGTTTATGCTCAGATCATCATGGAATTGCCGTCAGCAATTAGGATCCGCCAGTACGGCGGCGCTGGTTGTTAGGCTTTTTGTTGTTCTGGCTTTTTAGCGGTTTGGCGGAACCGGCCTGGAAAGAAGAACCCGGTTTACCTGAAGATTGCTGTTTCTTTTGCTCTAATTTTTGACGGATGGCATCCGCCAGATTGACTTTAACTTTATCGTTGCTTTCGCTCATTGTGTTAACCTCCTTTGAAGCAAGTCCATAGCCTTATATTAATGGTTTTTAAAAGTTGCCACAAGGGTAAGAATAATTGAAAATTGGCATATGCTTGCGAAGCAGTTTTGTTCTCGAAGTAATACAGAGGAGCACATGCTCCACAAAACTTTTTAGCTTACGCTTTCGAAGCAGTTTTGTTACGAAGCTCATACAGAGGAGCACATGCTTCACAAAACTTTTAGGAGGGAACGAATTGGTTGATATTTATGAGGACATCCGTAAAGGAGAACGCGGCGCCTGGATAAGCATTGCGGCATATCTGGTTCTTTCCAGTCTGAAGCTGATCAGCGGCTATTTGTTTGCTTCGAGCGCCCTGTTAGCCGACGGTTTCAATAACCTGACCGATATCGTGGCTTCACTTGCTGTATTGATCGGTCTGCGGATTTCCCGCAAGCCGCCGGATTCTGATCATGCCTACGGGCATTTCCGTGCAGAGACCGTGGCAGCCTTGATTGCGTCCTTTATTATGGCGATGGTTGGAATTCAGGTTATGGTTGAAGCGATCCGCTCCCTGTTTGAAGGCGCCAAAGAAAAGCCGGAACTGTGGTCGGCAGGCATTGCACTGGTCTGTGCAGTCGCCATGCTAGGCGTATATACCTATAATAAAAGACTAGCGAAGCAGATCAATAACAATGCGCTGATGGCTGCGGCTAAAGATAATTTCTCCGACGCCATGGTTAGTATAGGGGCTGCCATAGGAATTGCCGGCGCGCAGTTCGGTCTGCCATGGATCGATTCCGCGGCTGCGGTGGCTGTAGGCCTGCTTATTCTAAAGACGGCCTGGGATATATTTCGTGATTCAACCTACCGTCTGACCGATGGTTTCGATGAGGATCGGCTGTTGGACCTAAGGAGTACCATTGCCCGAACTCCCGGCGTGGAAGGCATCAAGGATTTGAAGGCAAGGGTGCATGGCAATCATGTGCTTGTAGATGTTGTTGTTGAGGTAAATGCGGCAATTTCCGTGTTGGAGGGACACATCATTAGTGACTCTATCGAGGAACGCATGCACAATATGCACAACATTATGAACGTTCATGTGCATGTTGAACCCCGAGTGAATGAACCGTCGTCCGAGGATACTCCTAGTTCTATGTAAAATCCACCAAATCCAAGGAGAAATCGAGACTATAGACCTGTATGTTACCATAACTTGGCATACTTATTTGTGCAATTTGGAGCATGTTCCAAATCCCGGGTAAGCCTATAATGAGGGCAGAAAACAACAATCACAGCGCGCGCCTTTGTTGAGTTCACATCATGCTATTCGGGGGAACAGGATGATTAAATTTCATAAGCAGTATACTTTCTCGTTGTTGGTTACGGCAGCTATAGCTGCTTCTTGGGGGACGTTCAGTCCTCAGACGGCAGTTGCCGCTACGGTTACTTCGAGCCTCTCAACTGCAACCGTACAGACAGCCGTCATTGAATCTTCAGTTCGTCTTCGGACTGCTCCTTCAACAAGCAGCAGCGTACTCGGTTATTTACAAGCGGGAGATGTTGTCACAATTGTGGAAACGCCGAATGCTTACTTTTACAAGGTGCGTACAGCAGCCGGAGAGGTTGGCTACACCAGTTCGGGGAAACAGTATATCAGCCTTGTCTCCGCACCGGTAGCTAATCCTGTGGTACAGAAAGCTATAATTGAGTCCAGTGTCCGTCTCCGTACCGCTCCTTCAACAAGCAGCCAGACGATCACTTATCTGCAAAAGGGCGATATTGTCACCATTCTTGAGGAGACGAACGATTACTTCTATAAAGTAGTAAATGCGGATGGCCAAACAGGTTACACCAGCTCATTGGACCAGTATATCAGCCTTATTCCATTGAGTCCGGCAACACCAACACCAACACCAACGCCAACGCCAACACCGACACCAACACCGACGCCAACACCAACACCGACGCCAGCATCAGCATTAATTGAGAATGTGATTGCAGCCGGCATGAAGTATCTGGGAACGCCTTACGAGTATGGCTCCAGCCGGAGCAATACAAGTACTTTTGACTGCTCTGATTTTGTGCGGCAGATGTTCCTGGATGGGAATGGGCTGTTATTGCCAGCGGATTCCCGTCAACAAGGCACTTGGGTGAAGGAGAATCGTACGGTCATTAATAATATTTCCGGGCTAAAACGCGGAGATTTGATATTTTTTATGAGCTATAAAGGCAGCTCGGCTTCTGCTTATGCAGGAATCGATAAGTCGCAAGAACGAATTACACATGTCGCACTTTACCTGGGAGACGGGCAGATTCTGCATACGTACTCCGTGGATTCCGGCGGTGTGAGGATAGACAAACTTAGCGCTTCTTGGATGAACCGTTTCCTCTACGGAGGATCTGTCATCCGCTAATTATACATTGCTTCATTTAAGTAGGAAGCGGAGCAGTACCATTATGTGACGGGTGCACCAAATCGGATATCAAAAGGGGTTATCTCTCCGGCAAGTTTTATTGCCGGCCGGATAACCCCTTTTGATGTTTTGTATGCTGCTTTATGGCAGGATGATATAAGCGGATGGCGGAACCATAATCCATGCTTTACCCATCCAGGTATAGATTTCTCTCCACTCTTTACCCAGCGCATCAGTCATTACCTGACCGGTAGTATCAAGAGTTTGCGGCTCAAGAAGCGATATTGGGAAGCCGTCTTGGGTGAAATAAAAAGGGGTTACGCGAGTTAGTATGATCTGTGGTGTTGCAGGTCTCAAATCCGCCTGGGTGATCACAGGAATAGTAAACGTATCTGTGTAAGTGCTCTCAGTTACGGTTCCTGTGACATCAGCAGCAGATGCAGACGCGGCGATAGAGGCCATCAAACCAAGTGCAATAACCAATCCGGTGACTTTTTTCATTTAAATTCCTCCCAGTGTTTTTTTGTCAAGCTTTTTTTGTTCTCGGTTTGCTAATACAGTAGTAAACATATAAAGGGCGATATGAACCACTGTCTGAAATTTTTTGGATAAACATGACAATAACGCCTGATTAGCCTATACTTTTTCTATATTCATGTCATTTATAAACTTAAAATGTCGAAATGAACAACCGATCTTTCAAGGGAGGGGAATGATGCTGCGCAGACAAAAAAAGACCGCGGTGCTTCTTTTGTCAGAAGAACCGCGGTCTTGGTTGAAAGGTTGCCTACATAGACCGGTCTCTTCGCCGTGTAAAGAGCGAGACGACGAACAGTACAAGGAAGATGTAGAACAATATTTTAGCGATTCCCGCCGCAGCTGCAACGAGATTGAAGAAACCGAAGATACCGGCAATTAAAGCAATCACCAGTAAGATTACAGACCATCTTAACATGATGCGTTCACCCTTTCTTTGTGACTGATGTATTCATTGTTTAAACGGGCCCGCCGGTTTTGAATCAATGCGTCAGCCGTGCGGGAACCGACCGGAACGGTTTGTTTCGGGCTAATATAGAAGGGGTAACTATGCAATAACAAAGCGAAATCATTTGACACAATGAACCGGAAAGGGGTATGGAAATGATCATTGAACTAAGCGTTGCTCTTGTAGCCGTTGCCTTTGCAATCCTCGTCTTTTTCTTAATAAAAACCCTGAAGTCTGCAAAAGAGTCGCTGGATAAAGTAAGCCAGACTCTGCAGGAGGTTCAAAAGACTATAGATGAATTGACCTATGAAGTGAAGACAACCGTTAGACATGCGAATGACATCACTCTTGATGTTCAAGGTAAAATTCAGAAGATTGATCCTATCATGGATACCGTGAAGAACCTTGGAGATGTTATGAGTGAATTGACGCTTAGCATGAAACAGGTATCTGTATCCGCACTGGAGAAATTTCGTAAAACGCGGGAAACGAGGGCGAAGGCAAAGGACGTATCGATTGACGCAGTACCCTTGACGCCAGCTGAGGAACGAACCCGGGATTCATACGAAGCTCTACAAGGTAAAAGCGGTCAGGGGAAAATGGGTTCCTTGCTCAAGGGTGTGGATGTAGCCGCATCGCTTTGGCAGAGATTCCGCCGGTAACATCAAGAGTAAGTAATAGCGGGTGCAGCCAGTTAAGAAAGGTGGGATATTCTTATGAATACAATTCTCCTTCTATTAGGACTTTTAACACCTTACCTTCATTCATCTGCAGTAGATAACCCTTTTTCTGCTGCTGCTGCATTCTCCCGTCCAACAGCGATTCAACTGGCTTTTCAGCATATTCCGCCTCCTGCCGAATACATTAATGATTTTAATGATCTGGGAGGAATTCCGCTTTTTGTCTCTGAAGAGGAAGTGTTAAAGATAAAAGGAGTTCCTCAAGACATTACCAAGGATCCCTTTCAGGACTGTCTGGAATATCAATATAAGGATATAACAGCAGGGATTTGCGACGGAATCGTAATCTATGTTCATATTACACCGGAGCAAGCTCAACATTATGGTCTTTTCCTCAATGGGGTGGAGCTTGATCCCACAAAGAACAATCTTCGCGGGTTATTGGGGTCACCTGATTTCAAAGCTGAAGACGGTGATGTATATATGAGAGGGAATGTTGCCCTCAAGATTTACCGGGATACGATTACTGGTGAATGGCAGGGAATCGACCTCTTTGATGGTAATTCTTCCTAAGTGATTCAAAGCGGTGTCGACGAGGTTAATAAAAATAAGTTAATAAAAATAAGTCATGACAAGTAATTTCTTTAAAAAAACTTCTAAGGAGAGTGAACTCATGGATTCAATAGGTGCGCAGGTTTATGCGAAAGTGTTGGAGAATGGTGTTCAAGCGATCGAGGAAGTGAATCGGCTGCATAGCAGTGGGTATAATAAAGAGGATATTTATGTAATCAGTCATGACCAGGACCGTGAAGGCCGCATCATTGATGCCGCTGCTAGCAACGAGGTGAGTCTACAGGAAGAAGGTTTATTTGGTGCCATCGCCAACATGTTTCGTTCCCGCGGTAACGCACTTCGGATGAAAATCACCTCACTTGGCTTCAGTGGAGCGGAAGCGAATTTTTACGGGAAAGAACTGGATTTAGGGAAAGTACTTGTTATCACAAAAAAATCTCACTATAAGCTTTGATTTTGGGCAGATACTATCATAGTCCAAGAGCGTAACCTCCAGCCCTGCTGTACGTAGTGGGGTTGGAGGTTAATTTATTGAATGTATCCTGATATGATGAAACAAACTGCCTATGTTATATAAGGAATTTCCGGTCTGAATACTATTCGTGCGAGGTGAAGCTGATGAAAATATTAATCGTAGATGACAATCCAACAAACGTTATCATAATCCGTGAAATTCTCAAAAAAGAAGAATACAGAAACTGCATTACGGCTTCTTCCGCTAAAGAGATGCTCAATCTGCTGGATATCAGTGCACTCGAAAACGGAAGGAGACCCCGGCCATCTGGAATCGATTTGATTCTGCTGGATATGATGATGCCGGAGATGGACGGAATTGAAGCTTGCCGTGTCGTACAGCAATATGAGCAATTAAGGGATATCCCCATTATTATGGTTACAGCCGTTGGAGATTCTAAGAAGCTGGCTGAAGCGCTGGACGCGGGAGCAGTAGATTACGTGACCAAGCCGATTAATAAAGTAGAGCTTATGGCCAGAATTCGGCTTGCGCTCCGTCTAAAGCAAGAGAAGGACTGGCATAAAGAACGTGACCAGCGTATTCAGGATGAGTTGAAGCTGGCCGCCCTAGTCCAGAATGCTGTACTTAGCCTTCCGATCGAGGAGGAGAGATTTGTCGTGCATGCGCTGTATCAGCCTTCTTTTGAGCTCGCAGGTGATTTGTATGCCTGGTATGCGCTTGGAGAAGGACGGTATGGTGTAATTCTGCTGGATATGATGGGGCATGGAATTTCTTCCTCGCTTTTCTGCATGTTCATCGCATCGGTGCTAAAGGATACCGTGACTACCTATGTGGAGCCTGAGAAGGTTATCCAGGAGCTTAATAGACGGTTTAATCAGCTCCATATTGATCAGCAGCTCATTAAGTATTATTTCACTGCTATCTATCTTGTTATTGATACCCGATTAAAACAGATTGATTATATCAATGCGGGACATCCGCCTGGAATGCTGTTTGAGGGAGAAGCGTCAAATCCTGTTCTTTTGAAAAGTAATTGTTACCCTGTTGGTTTATTCGACCATATGGAGGTCGAGACGCAGAGTATTACATATGAAGAAGATGCGCACCTGGCACTTTACACGGACGGGCTTCTTGAATTAGTGGATGGAGCTCATAAGGAGCAGCTTGATTTTCTAATTGGGCACCTCAGCGGCTCCCATACCTGGCAGGAGGAAATGATGAGCAATGCCTTTTTTAAAGAAGAGATTAAGGGAGAACGCGACGACGATAAATGTCTGGTGTGGATCTCATTAATGAAAGGAAACGATGAGCAATGAAGATTAGGGCCAAGCTGCTGATTGGCTTCAGTGCGCTGCTGGCAATCATGCTCGCACTTACCATAACGGGACTTGACCGTCTGAATTATATGAATAACCAGCTTCATTCCATCTATCAGGATCGTTACCAAAAGGTACGTTTTTCTTCGGGGATGCGGGGTGAAGTGAATGATATGTCCAGAGCTCTGACGACCATTATCCTTAATCCTGAAACCATCGAGTCAAACCCGCAAATGAGTCAGATTGAGATGCATGAACAAAAGGCGGCAGCTTTCTTCAAGCAGATGCAGACAGCGATGACCACTACCGAAGAACTTCAACTGGTTAAGCGGATAGAAACGGCAGGCACTGCATACCTGGAGTATCAGAATCATGTCCTCGATCTTCTGAATCAAGGCAAAGTGAAAGAGGCCAATGAGTACCGCAATAACACCGGCCAGAACATTCAGAGTGAAATACTGGCCAGTCTAAACAGCTTGTCAGATTATCAGGATTTCAGAATTAATGAAGAAATAGCGAATGCTAAAGCTGCCTATAAGGCTTCTCTCCAAATGGTAACGCTCATTATGGTTGTGGGACTACTACTTGGTCTTGGCGTTATTCTATGGGTTATTCCGAGCATTACGCGTGGTTTCAATGTTATATCGATGATGATTAGCAGCTTTGGGAACGGGAAGACAAGGGCGATCCGCCGTATTAAGGTAACCTCCAATGATGAGATCGGCGAAATTGCCCGCGTATTTAAAGAAATGGCTGAGGATATTGAAGAGAAGCAGACACTTCAGAAGGCGTATACCCAAGCGCAGAATGACCAGTTCTGGCTGAGCACCAATGTGGCTCGGGTGACAGAGTTGATGCGAGGTGTCAGTTCTCTCGATCAAATCTCTCAAATGTTTATCAGCGAGTTCACTCCTATATTGGGGGCCCAGTATGGAGCGATTTACTTGAAGGATCGAAATAATCCGGCAATCCTACAGCTTTTAGGGTCCTATGCGTATGACGGGAGCAGTAATCCCAAGGCAAGCTTCGGGCTAGGGGAGGGACTGGTAGGACAAAGTGCACTGGATAAAACACCTATTAGGCTATCATCTGCCCCTGAAGGTTATATGAATGTTTCTTCCGGTCTTGGGGAAGCCCAGCCAGGCAATATTGCTATTTATCCTCTGCTATTTGATGAAGAGTTGCTGGGAGTTATCGAGTTCGCATCTTTTAAACCCCTGTCCGGATTGCATAACGAGCTGTTGAATCAACTGGCAGTCAATCTGGCCATCATTCTGAATAATGTAATCCGCCGTCTTGTCGTCGAGGAACTGCTGCGGGAATCCCAGACACTCACGGAGGAGCTGCAGTGCCAATCCGAAGAATTACATGCCCAGCAAGAAGATCTGCGACGTTCTAATGAGAATCTGGTGGAGCAGACAGAGGCGCTTAAACGATCCGAGGAAATGCTGCAGAGTCAGCAGGGGGAGCTGGAGCATTACAACAGCGAGCTCATGTCCAAAACCCGGGCACTAGAAGATCAGGTGCAGCAGGTGGAGGAGAAGAAAGATCAGATCGAGCAGGCCCGCAGTCAATTGGAGAAGCAGGCGATGCAGCTCTCCATTGCGAGCAAATACAAATCCCAGTTTCTTGCGAATATGTCTCATGAACTGCGAACACCACTGAACAGCCTGTTGATTCTATCGCAGCTGCTGACAGAGAACAAAGAAGGTAATCTGTCGGAGAAGCAGGTTGAATTTGCCCATACGATTTATTTGTCGGGAACAGATTTGTTGAAGATGATTGATGAAATCCTTGATTTGTCCAAAGTGGACGCAGGTAAGATGGAATTGAACACTGATACGATCAGGATGGCAGATTTAAAAAGTTTTGTGAAGCAGAATTTTAGCGCTCAAGCTGTTAAGAAAGGCCTGGCGCTGCGGATAATCTTTGAAGAACCACTTCCGGACAACATCATTGCCGATAGTCACCGCCTGAAGCAGGTGCTCCGCAATTTGCTATCTAATGCATTTAAATTTACAAACAAGGGTTATGTGGAATTTGCTGTGAGCCAAGCAGACCACAATCAGCTTCCGGAATTCCTCCCAAACAGTAAGGAATATCTGGCGATTTCCGTAAGAGACAGCGGTATCGGCATCCCGGCGGACAAGCTGGATCTGGTCTTCGAAGCCTTCCAGCAGGTTGACGGCACGACTAGCCGGAAATATGGCGGAACGGGTCTTGGACTGTCGATCAGCCGTGAACTCGCCCGTTTGATGGGCGGTGCGATTATCCTGGAATCATCTGAGGGTCAGGGGAGTACATTTACACTCTATCTTCCTGTATTAGCCGATTATAGTCTGCTTCCTACAGAGGGGGTGGCTGCTTCCGAAACCGGTACACTAAAGATTGGAAATACATTGAGCTCCCCGACTCCATTTTCACAGGACACACTACCTGCTCATGAGCCCGTTAGTATTGAGGATGATCGAGGTTCACTTGAATCTAATGATAAGGTACTGCTAATCATTGAGGATGATGCCAGTTTTGCCGGAATCCTGCTCAACATGGCGCGCGGAAGAGGCTTTAAGGCGATGGTGGCCCTTCAGGGTGATACCGGGCTGCAGATGGCGAAGACGTATATGCCCGATGCCATTATTCTGGATATTCAGCTTCCGGTTTTAGATGGCTGGGAGATTCTGCGGGAACTGAAGAGTTCTTCACAGACCCGCCATATACCTGTTCATGTCATTTCTGTGGATGATGAGGCGAAAGAGGGACTCATGATGGGAGCCATGGCGTATTTAAGGAAGCCGGTTTCAAAAGACGACTTAGAGCGGGCTTTTTCCTCTATTGAGGCACGTACGTCAAGCACCTTCAAACATCTGCTCATCGTCGAGGATGATGAAACACAGCGCCTCTCCATTACTGAACTGATCGGCCATGATGATGTAGAGATTACAACGGTATCTGGCGGCAAAGAAGCGCTAAGTGAACTTCACAGGCAGAGATATGATTGTATGGTACTTGATTTAATGATTGAAGACATGGACGGGTTTGAACTGCTCGATCAAATCCGTGATGATGAGGAATTAAATGGTCTGCCTATTATTATTTATACCGGCAAGAATTTGAACAGCGAGGAAGAGACCAAACTGCGGAAATATGCCGAGTCCATCATCATCAAAGATGTGCGGTCACCAGAAAGGCTTTTGGATGAGACTACGCTATTCCTCCATCGTGTGGAGGCCAATCTGCCGGAGGACAAGCGTAAAATCCTGCAAAAGCTCCATAATAAAGAAAAACTGTTTGAAGGTAAAAAAATCTTGCTGGTGGACGATGATATCCGAAACGTGTTTGCGTTATCCAGCGTGCTAGAGGGTTACCGGATGGAAGTGACGTATGCTGAGAACGGGCGTGAAGCCATTGATATGCTTACGGAGCGGGGAGATTTTGACCTAGTACTAATGGATATGATGATGCCGGAGATGGACGGATATGAGGCTACACGGCGTATTCGCCAGATGCCGCAGTTTGCCAAGATGCCGATTATAGCTTTGACTGCCAAGGTAATGAAAGAAGACAGAGCCAAATGTATTGAAGCCGGTGTATCCGATTATATGAAGAAACCGATCGGAACCGATCAACTATTATCGCTAATGCGGGTGTGGCTGTATTCGTAATCCCCGTTTTTGGGTAATACTCTTACAAACGGTAAGGAAGCAGGGAAAATCATGACTGCAATGGAGCACCAATTTGACGAAAAAATGACCTCTTTGTCCAAAGGGAAAAATGAACTTGAAATTATTGAAATCGAACTGCTTCTGGATGGTGTACATCGTTTATATGGATATGATTTCCGGAATTATGCCTTTCCATCGCTAAGAAGAAGGATATGGCATCATGTTCACGCGGAGAACGTGCCTAGCATTTCTGCGTTGCAGGACAAAGTATTACATGACCGGGGATGCTTTGAGCGTTTTGTCCACAGCTTGTCTATTCCTGTGACAGATATGTTCAGGGATCCGGGGCTGTTCCAGACCTTCAGGAGTAAGGTCATCCCGCTGCTGCGTACCTATCCCTATATCCGGATTTGGCATGCCGGCTGCTCCACGGGGGAAGAGGTCTATTCCATGGCCATAATGCTTCACGAAGAAGGATTATATGACAAAGCGCGGATTTATGCGACAGATATGAACAACCGCTCGCTCCAGCAGGCCAAAGAAGGGGTATACGAGATCAGCAAGATGAAGCAGTATACCCAGAATTATTTGGAGGCCGGGGGAACACGGGCGTTTTCTGAATACTACACAGCAAAATACAATTCAGTTATTCTACAGCCTTTTTTACGAAAAAACGTAATTTTTTCGGAGCACAATTTGGCTACAGATACCTCGTTTAATGAATTCAACGTTATTTTTTGCCGCAATGTAATGATTTATTTCAACGATGATCTTCGGGATCACGTGCATGGCTTGTTTCATGACAGCTTAAGCCGCTATGGAGTTCTCGTTCTTGGCTCCAAGGAATCCATTCATTTCACCCGGTTCAGCAGCAGCTATCAACCTTTGGACCGAGTGGAGAAAATTTACCGAAAGATCAAATAAAGCACCGGGAGGGTCTTATGGGGGCACGTGAACCGATTCATATACTGCTTGTAGATGACCGTCCTGAGAATTTGCTGGCTCTTGAGGCGGTACTGGAATGTCCACAATATAAGCTGATCAAAGCAAATTCCGGTGATGAAGCACTGCGTTGTCTGCTTCGTTATGAGTTCGCCGTGATTGTGCTGGATGTGCAGATGCCGGAGATGGACGGAATAGAGACCGCAAGATTGATCAAAGCCAGGGATAAGACAAAGAACATCCCCATCATCTTTATATCCGCCAACAGCAAAGACGCGGAGCATCTATTCGCAGGATATTCGGCAGGAGCCATGGATTACATGGTCAAGCCATTTATTCCGCAGATTTTGAAGTCGAAAATTGCAGGCTTTGTGGATATGTATGTAACGAACAAGAAACATCAGACTCAGTCTATGCTTCTGCAGCAGAAGACACAGGAACTTGAGAGAATCAATGCAGAGCTGGTTAAAGCGAAGGAAGAAGCGGATATTGCCGCCAAAGCAAAAACTGAATTCCTGGCAATGATGAGTCATGAAATACGTACACCGATGAATGGTGTGGTGAGTATGATTGATCTGCTTATGGAGACGAACCTTAATCCCGAACAGAAGGAATACACGGATATTATCCGCAGAAGTGCGGATAGTCTGGTAACCGTAATTAAAGATATCCTAGATTTCACGAAGATGGAATCCGGAAAAATGGAAATGGAACAGCAGTTGTTTGAGCTGCAGCCCTGCATTCAGGAGGTATTTACTCTTTTTTCCGCAGAGGCGGGCAAGAAAAATTTGGAGCTTGCTTATTTTATTGATCAGAACATCCCGAGACTGCTGCACGGGGATATGACCCGTTTGCGTCAGGTTCTCATTAATTTAGTCTCCAACGCAATCAAGTTTACGAATCATGGTGGCGTATATTTGGTT
This sequence comes from Paenibacillus oryziterrae, assembly GCF_042610485.1. NCBI lineage: Bacteria > Bacillati > Bacillota > Bacilli > Caryophanales > Paenibacillaceae > Paenibacillus > Paenibacillus oryziterrae. The sequence goes on from NZ_JBGJZO010000006.1 coordinate 193,182, forward strand.
GCTTCAAGTATAGAAACATTGGATAATAGAGTTGTCCTTGAGTTTACAGTGAAGGACACGGGAATTGGAGTATCCCCAGATAAATGCGACAGGTTGTTTCAGCCTTTTTCACAGTTGGATTCTTCCATGTCACGGAAGTATGGTGGGACGGGTCTTGGTCTTGCCATCTGTAAGTCATTGGTCGAGATGATGGGGGGCGATATCCGCATCGAATCTATGGAAGAAAAAGGGGCTACATTCGTCTTCACGATCGTGGCAGCAGTGCCTGAGGATGCTGCGTTTCATGCAGTATTCGGGAATGACAGTGGTGTGGATATGCTGCCAGAGAAGACCAGAGGGCGGGTTCTGGTTGTTGATGATCATCCGATCAACCAGAAACTGATGGTCAGTATGTTGGACGTGCTCGGATTTAACAGTGATGTTGCCGACAACGGCAGAAGAGCTGTGGAGCTTGCACTGGCCTATCCCTATGATTTTGTATTTATGGACTTGCAAATGCCTGTAATGGACGGCCTGGAAGCCACAGCCTTGATTCGTGAAGGTAATGGGGCATCATCTCGTAAGGCTGTTATTGTTGCTATGACCGCCCACGTAATGGAAGGCATTAAGAACCGCTGCATCGCTTCAGGAATGAATGATTATATAAGCAAACCTCTCAAGATGAGCAGCCTAAAGCAAGTGATAACCCGTAATTACGATAAAGACCCGCTTATGTTTGATTGGAACTCATCTATAAATCACATTTAGCTCAATAATTACCACTTTTATTTTGTTTCAATGGGAGTTCTTTAGGGTTATTGGTAAAGAAAACATTTAATCAGGAGAGATTGTCTATGAATACACATAAAAGCGAAAAATTTTATGCAAAGACTCAGACAGAAGATAATGTTTGCACCGTGTTTCTAAGCGGAGAACTTGATTTGTCCGTCGCTCCTGATTTTCGGCAAGTGATGGAGCCGCTGGTTAGTGAAACAGAGTTTGATCTTATCATCAATTTGAAAGATCTACGCTACATTGACAGTACTGGCATAGGTATCTTGCTGTCCATTCTGAAAGCAAGACACGGAATGAATGTTAAATTTAGTGTTGAAGAAGTACCCCCGCAAATTCAGAAGCTATTTGATATGACGGGTATAGCTAAGTTTTTTGCCCCCCAATAGAATTCCCACTAGGAAAGGATCGAACATAGGATGAGTGATGACGTGCAAAAAGTATCTCTACAATTACCTGCCAGTGCCGATTACGTCGATATTGTAAGACTCAACTTATATGGTATTGCCTCAAAGATGGGGTTCTCTTATGAAGATATCGAAGATATGAAGGTAGCGGTTTCGGAGGCCTGTAATAACTCTGTACTCTATGCATATGGACAGGAAGATGGCATGGTTGACGTCATATTCGATGTAGGGACAAGTGCCTTGTCCATTACTGTCAAAGATGAGGGGGAGAGCTTTGACAACATGGGTACGCCAGCAGAACGCACGACGCTGCACGACAAAGAGCTCAGTGAGGTTCAGGTTGGCGGATTAGGCTTTTATTTAATGCAGGCATTGATGGATGATGTAACCGTTGTAAGTGAAGCCGGTAGAGGGACAGTAGTCACTCTCACCAAACGGCTTAATTTCAGCGAGGAGAAAGTATGAATGAAAAAGTGACTCCCCCCGAGTCCATGAATGAAGCAATTGCTCTAATTTGGGAATACCAGCAGACAAAAGATAATGAGATTGCCACCGTTCTCATCCGAAAATACGAGCCCATGGTGAAGATGGCTGCAGGTAAAATTGCCCGCAACCGTCCAGATCTGTACGAGGACTTGTATCAGGTAGGCCAAATGGCGCTCATCCGTCTGCTGCAACAATATGACATCAGTATGGGAATTCCTTTTGAACCTTATGCGATGAAAAGTATGATCGGACATATGAAAAACTTCCTGCGGGATAAATCCTGGTACATACAGGTTCCGAGACGAATTAAGGAGAAGGGCGCTTTAGTCCAGCAGGCTATTGATGAGCTGACGGGCAGGCTGGAGCGTTCTCCGGACGTTAAGGAAATTGCCGCGTATCTTGATTTATCCGTGGAGGAGACGGTAGAGGTGCTTGCCGGCAGAGAATGCTATCACTATGTTTCGCTGGACTCCCCGCTTTCACAGGAGGAGACCGGGGCTACACTTGGTGAACTGATCAGCTCGGATGCCAACGATTATGAAACCGTTGAGAGTCGGATGGACCTGCAACAAGCTTTAGCCCAGCTCAAAGAGCAAGAGCAGCAGGTGCTGCTGTTAGCTTTCCAGGACGGACAGTCGCAGCGGGCAATTGCTCAGAAGCTGGGTGTCTCTCAAATGAGCGTATCGCGAATACAGAAGCGGGCAACGGAGAAATTGAAGCAGATCATGTCTAACACCTCTAATTTATAAGACAAGCATGAAACAAATAAGGACATGTTCCCTTGCGTACGAAGGTAACATGTCCTTATTGCTGCGGTAATTTAACTATTCGCATCGATGTATTTTTTTATTTCAGCGAGGTATTCTCCGAGCACCGGTACATCGAGAAACAGGCTGATGATATATCCCAGCAGACCGAGAACTACAAAGGTACCGAGCGATAATCCGAGCCCACGGGAAATACCGGCCATGAGATTGGTGATAATTCTCTTTTTGGGATCGCTGTAATTCTCAAGAATATCTTTGAACTCAGATTTCTCGAGAGAATCGGCAATTTTGTCAAGCCGGGCGTTTAGCCGCTTAACCTCATGTCTGAGCTCGAAAGGATGCTCATCTACTTCATAGCTTTTTGCTTTGCTTATGTTGTCACTCATTAGCTATCCCTGCTTTCCGGCCCAAGAAGGCCTGAGCTCTTGAAAATATGCAAGTGATTCCCTCATCCATTGTGGCAGCCGTTAGGTGTTGCGTTGAATGCTTGACCCACGGTTCGCATAACAATAGCCAGCTGCGGTCAGCTGGCTATTGTTAAAATTTCGTACGTAGCTGTTCTAACCGCTCCATTGTATATTAGTAGGAGGATTTATAAGCGGATTGCATTTCTTCTTTGGCATCTTTGGCTTCATCGGCAACTTCCTTGGAGGAAGAAATGGCCTCATCCTTAACATCCCTCGCAGCATCTTTTATATCAGAAGCGACGCCTTCAGAGGTTTCGCCCAGCTTCTCACCGATTTTTTTGCCTGTTTCTTGCAGGGTAGCGGCGATTTGCTGTTTACTGTCGCTGACTGTGGTGAAGATATCAGAGGCTTTAGCCGAAACTGTGCTCGCAAGGTCAGTCGCCTTCTCGCTAACAGTCGTAGCGATCGATTTGGTCTTATCTGTAACTACGCCAGCTACTTCCTTGGTTTTATCTGTGGCAAGCGTAAGCTTGTCGGACAAGTCGCTTCGTATTTCGCGTCCGGGTTTTGGAGCGAACAGCAGTGCAGCTGCAGCGCCAAGCAGGCCGCCAATGAATATACCTTTTAGAAAGTTGCTTCCATTTTCGACTTCATGTTCTACGTTACTCATCACAGATCACTCCTTATGGGAATATAGTATTCTGATGTTTTCTTACTTGGTATTTAAACGTAGGGGTATGGGCTGAAACACGATTGTAGCAAGGGGAAGATTACTGGAGCAAAGGATAGAATGAGTGATCAATCAGGGCTTTTATCAGTGCAAACAAGCTGTTTTGCCACTTTACAAACCACCCCGACAGATAGAAAGATGAGATGGATATATAGAGAAAAGAGGAGAGACATCATGGAAACAGTACTGGTGCGGGAGTACCGGAGCGACTTACTGGAATGTGTTCATAGCGGACATATCGCCATAGTTGGCGAGAATGGTCAACTTAAGGGTTATGCCGGTGATCCCGGATTTGTATCATTTACCCGTTCAGCGGCTAAACCTTTGCAGGCCATTCCCGGCATCCGGGGAGGAATCGCAGAACATTACCGACTTACACCGGCTGAAATCGCCCTGATGACTGCGTCACACCGTGGCGAGAGCTATCATGTGGCAGCTCTTGAGAGTATTTCCTCGAAGATTGGGATCGTAGAGGAGCAGATGATCTGCGCGACAAGTTACCCGCTGGACAGAAGCAGCAGGGAAGAGGCCATTCGTGGCAAGGGGAAACGGAAAATTTACCATAACTGTTCGGGTAAACATCTGGGGATCCTCTCTTATAGTAAGTTGAAGGAATTACCTGTGGAAGAATACGCGAATCCGGATCATACCGTTCAGCGTGAAATTATAGAGACGATTGCCTACATGGCAGATGTAGCACCTGACAGCATCCGGCGGGGTACGGACGGATGCGGGCTGCCGGTATTCGCCTTGCCTTTAACTGCACTGGCATGTGCCTATTTAAAGCTCTCCTGCCCGGATCTCATCGGAGATGGGCCTACTCGTAGAGCCGTATCTACTATTACCTCTGCTATGCACATGCATCCCGAGATGGTAGCCGGATTTGGACGGCTCGATTCAATTCTTCTGGAGGATGACAACATAATTGCCAAAGGTGGCTTTAAAGGCGTGTATTGCTTCGGGCTGCGCCGTGAGCGACTCGGCATCTCTTTTAAAATTTTGGATGGCTCTGAAGAAGAATGGGGACTTATCGTTCACAGTATCTTAAAGCAGCTGGGATATTCGAATGCGAATACGATGGATAAACTCAGCAAAGCGTTCTCTGGAGATATCTACAATGACGGCGGAACCTTGGTAGGCCGTGCGCAAGCGGAGTTCCCGCTGGAAATTATATAGACATTCTATGATGTACTGCTCCAGACTAAAAGGAGCCATCGGCTTCCACCATCCATAAGGATGAGTGAGAGCTGATGGCTCCTTTAATAATAAGCAGCAGTTTATTTCCGCCGCAAATGTCCAAGCTCAGATACAATAGCTTCCACTTGGGATATGCTCAAATTCCCGCCGTTCATCGTCACTTCGTATATATCGAGGATATCTTCATACTGGTCCACCGAGAAGGCAGAAGCTTGCATAGCGGCAGCACTGGCCATTTTCAGTTTGTTTTTGATGCCTTCGATCATATATTCAACATTTTCCTGGCTGGGCTGACTCAAATCCATCGTTATTTAACATCCTCTCTGTTATTGATTCATGTATTTTACCATGTTTGGAGGGTGAACCTCCATTTTTTTGTCCTCGTAGCAGAAATCATGTAAAATTAAAGATATTCTGCAATGAGAGCGTAAAGAACATTAAATTTTTATTGAATGGGGTGCTGTATGGCAATCAGGGAGCAGGGAAGCGGGAAACGGAATAAACTGAACGCGGCAGGACTGCTTCCATTTTTTCAAGAGATCGCAGATCTTCATTCTGTGGAACAGGTAACCTTTCTATGCATTGGGACAGACCGTTCTACAGGTGATGCGCTGGGTCCATTAACCGGAAGCAAGTTGCTCGAATACGGTTTTCCTCATGTGACCGGTACTTTGCCTGAGCCTTGTGATGCCAATAATTTGCTGGTAAGACTTGCAGAAATTCCGGCTGGTCATATTATTATCGCCATTGATGCCTGCTTGGGACCACCTGCTGCAATGGGTTATTTTCTGGCTTCCGGTGAACCGTTGCAGCCTGCACAATCCATGGGGGTTGATCTCCCGGCCGTGGGGAATTACAGTCTGGCTGCCGTTGTGGATGTTCATGGCCCCAAACCTTACCGGACACTGCAGACTACTCCGTTACACCGGGTGATGACCATGGCGGATACAATTGCTGCAGCTGCGGCCAGAGGGTTCGGCTATCCCGCTGAACGGTTCAAAGTCAACTAATTCATAGAAAGAAGGTTGCAAGCATGGAGACAGTGCGTTTGGAAGGCAGCGACATTTGCTTCAAAGAAGAGGGAGAGGGAGAAGCGCTTGTACTGCTGCATGGTTTTTGTGGGAGTTCAGAGTATTGGGAGAAGCTAGTACCTCACTTAAGCGGCAGGTTCCGAGTCATTACTCCGGATTTACGCGGACACGGCAGCTCCGATGCCCCGCTTCGAGCTTATACGATTGAGCAGATGGCGGATGATGTACTAGCTCTGCTGGATGGGCTTGAATTGCCTAAGGTAACTCTTTTGGGCCACTCTCTAGGGGGCTATATTGCCCTATCCTTTGCCCAGCGTCATGCATCACGATTGAACAGCTTTGGACTGATCCATTCTACGGGTTATCCCGACAGTGAAGAAGCGAAAGAGAAACGGCTGGCAAGTGTGAGTACGATCCAAAATCAAGGAATTACAGCCTTTGTGGATGCTCTTGTACCTGGGCTGTTCGCTCCATCCAGCCGTGAGCATACACCGCAATTGGTGGACAGAGTGAAGGAGATCGGATATAAGACACCTCCCCAAGGTGCAGTAGGATCTGCATTGGCGATGCGGGAGCGTCCTGACCGCCGTGATGTAATCTCTGCCAGCGAGCTTCCGGTACTGTTGGTTGCCGGAGCGGAGGACGGGCTGGTTCCGTCAGAGAAGACCTTCACCTCGGACAAACGTAATGTAACCCAAGCCATTATTTCAGGAGCGGGACATATGAGCATGTTTGAGGCTCCGGAACGTTTGGCTGAAGTTATTAAGGATTTTATGAAGGTTTAAGGGCGTAGTATGTCCACAGATAAAACTAATCAGAGACCCGGATAAATGGACAGGAGGCCTTCAGTGAACGGAAGGCCTCCTGTTAGTATAGAGTTGAAAGCGTCACTGGAATTTGCGGATTGCCGGAATACTAAGCACACACGCAATAGCTGTCATGCCCAGCCCGGCAAAAATTGCGATAGCTGCCACACCTCCGATGTGGTCCGCCAGCCAACCTACGGCGATAAAGCCAACCGGGAGCAGAGCGAAAGAACCAAGCATATCCAGACTGGCCACCCTCCCGAAAGCTTCCTCTGGCACGAGTTCTTGCAGGCTGATTTCCCAGATGAGGCCAAATATCATAATCCCGAAGCCTTCCACTGCAAACAGTGCAATTGCCGCAGCGGGTGTAGAGGCAAAAGCCAAGCCCAAAAGCGCGATTCCGCTGAGCAGCGCCCCTCCGTAAGCCATAATCCCTCTATGTCTCCACTGTGGTCTCATGCCGAAGAGCAGCCCGGCAGCGATAGCTCCTACACCTGAGAAAGTAACTGCCAGACCGTAGAAGTAGGGGTCCCATCCGTGGTGAATCTTAAAGAGCCAAGGCAGAAGAACGCTTGCCACACCCGAGTAACAAATATTCACGAAGCAGAAGGCCATAATGGTAATCCACAACCACGTATGACTGCGTAGTACCGCGAAACCCTCTTTGAAGTCCTCCCGCCAGTTTGATGGAGCTGTTGGGGCTGAACGTACGGGACCGTCATTGTTGATTCTGGCCATCATTCTTTTTCGCAAATAGACCAGGCAGACCCAGGACAATATGTAGGTTACAGCATCAATGCCGAATCCGATGCCTGCGGACCAATGTGTAATTAGCAGACCGCCAAGGGCAGGGCCAATAAGACGAACAGTCTGGGTGGTCATCTGTGTAAGGGAGTTAGCAGCTACACGAATATCAGGAGTAAATACGCTGGCACGTACCGCGGAATATGCGGGTTGAAACAATCCGTCCAGCAGGCCATAAAAGCCGACCAGCAAGAAGAGAAGCGGAATGTTAAGCTGTCCGGAGAGTGCCAAGCCGGCTGTTGTCATCATAATGAGAAAGCGGGATAGATCGGCGATCATCATGATTTTGACCCGGTCATACCGGTCAACAATATGTCCGGCAACCGGAAGCATAACTACATTGGGCAGCATATAAGCTGCCATGACAAAACCCATGGTAGTGGTTGAACCTGTAAGTGAATAGACCAGAACCGGGAGAATTACCATTGTGACGGAGCTGCCAAGAAAGGAAATAAGATGTCCCAGCCACAGGAAAAGAAAAGCAGGTGATTTCGCAAAAGGGGCGGCGAAGCTGCGTAGGGGACTGTTTTTAACAGGTTCGGACGTATTCGCGGGTATCATTCGGCTTCGCCTCCTTTTTTTGAAGCGGGATCATTTTCAGGTTCCAGACGGCCGATAATGACGTCAAGGCCATATTCTCCGCCATGTGAAGCACCGGACTCCCACTTAGTAAGGAGCTCTTTAAGTTCTAGGCGAAATGCCTTTAATTCCTTATCTGACAAGATAAGCCTTGTTGAGAAATGCTCAATCTGATCCTCCGGGCGGAACTGGAAACCGGAGAGGTTTGGCGATTTGAACCACGTCGCCTTCGAGCGGTAGAATTTCTGGATAATACCGCCTGATACCTCGGTTCGTACCAATTCCAGCAGTCCGCCATCGAATAGTTTGATGATATGGTAATGGATGTTGCCTGGCGACTTTTCCAGCTTCTCGGCAACTTGCTTGGAGGTGAGAGGCTCTCCCGCCAGAGCATGCATAATTTTGATGCGCAGAGCGCTTTCAAGCAGCTTGCTCTGCTCTTCGGTTACGGGGAACGGATCTTCCGGTAAAAGCGGATGCAAATCCAAGGGATTATTGGAGCTGGATTCTTTTGTGTCCATGGGGCCTCCTTTATGAGGTTGTATGATCTGTGTTTCAGATCGATCTATAATTTAGATCGTATTTCAATTTAGTGTATCCCTTCTCCCTGGGACTGTCAAGGCTCACACAAAGGCATCTCTGGTGGCAATGAGCAGGGGAATGGTTTAAAATAATCAGAACCGCTAGTAAAGCGAAGGGAGTGTGCAGGATGTTCCGCAGAGATTATATCGTCCGGATGATTGAGGATATGACTCAAATGGTCGCTAAAGTGTTGAATCTGAAGCAGGAGCGGAAGACGACTGAAGCACTGTGGGAAATTGATGAGCTGCTGAACAGGCATTTCCGGTTGAACTCGCGTCTTTTGAATTCGTTGTCGGTAGAAGATATCATCGAAATGTTTCGGATGGGCGGCATGATGGAGGTTGACAAGCTGCAAGGTGTAGCCCGCATGCTTCAGGAAGAAGCTGGTGTATATAAAGAAAAGAATGAGCAATATGAGGCAGTAACACGGCTGATGAAGGCTTTGCACCTGTATCTCTACAGTGATCTGCATGGTGCGGACCGGAAGCTGCTGCAGTTGACGGATCTCATTGATGAGGTTCTGTCCGAGGTTTCCATCTACCAGCTGCCGGTCAAAACCGAACGTCTGCTGCTCCCTTATCTGGAATCGATTGGCCGCTATGGCAAAGCCGAGGACTGCCTGTACCGGTTAATCGATCAGGGGGAAGATGTTGCGGTTCTGGGAGAAGAGTTGTACCGGCGCCTACTGCTTAAAGACCCGGAGGAGCTTGCACTTGGGAATTTGCCGCTTTTGGAAGTGAAAGAGGGGCAGGCTGAGTGGTTTCAAGTGGCTGCACGGGCTGCGCAGTGGAGAGCATAATAAACAAGATAACATGGTTAGAAGCAGAAAGATTCAAATAAGAAGTGGAAAGCGAGATGTGCCCTGTGGAATCCTTACAATTATTGATTAATCAAATAATCGGCGAACATACCCTGATTACGGCGACTCTAAGCCAATTGCGCAAAAGAGAAGGCATAGCCTACAGCAAGGTTCAGGTCAAACCCGTTGAGCTGAAAAGCGGACTGCATTATCAGTTCGCTTATTATACCGGAACCAAGGTAGAGCACCGTAATATTCCTGCGGATACGGCGGCGGCGGAGCTCTTTCAACTGCTTGGTGAGACGTTTCGGCAAGGTCTGCTCTGCACAGAACAAGCGGATTACCAGGTGCTGCTGAGTAAAAAACAAAAGGTCTCCATTCTGAAGAAAGCTCCAACCAAAAAAGCTCAGGCTGATCTGGCGCATAACCGTCAGAAGCAGTACGTTCTAAGCGAAGGTGAACCTGTTCCATTCCTGGTGGAGCTGGGGATCATGAATGGTGAAGGTAAGGTGTTGGCCAAGAAATACGATAAGTTCCGGCAGATCAACCGCTTCCTGGAGATGGTGGAGGATGTTCTTATGGACCTGCCTGCCGGGCGGCCGATTACCATTGTTGATTTTGGCTGCGGCAAATCGTATCTGACCTTTGCGCTCTATCATTATTTGGCGGTGAGGGAGAAACGTGAAATCAACGTTGTTGGTCTTGACCTTAAGGCAGATGTCATCGAACACTGCAGCTTACTTGCAAGCAAACTACAATACAACAATCTGCGTTTTCTCGTCGGAGATATTGCTGAATATAATGAGCTTGAGAAAGTTGATATGGTGGTGACCCTTCACGCCTGTGATACGGCAACGGACGCTGCACTCGAAAAAGCCGTTCGCTGGGGCGCGTCGGTAATTCTCTCTGTTCCCTGCTGCCAGCACGAGCTTTTTGCCCAGATTGACAATGAAGTAATGAATCCGCTGCTGTCCCACGGCATACTGAAGGAGCGTTTCTCGGCGCTGGCGACAGATGCCATGCGGGCGAAGCTTCTGGATCTGATGGGCTACCGCACCCAGCTCCTTGAATTCATTGACTTGGAGCATACCCCGAAGAATATTCTGATCCGTGCCGTTAAAAGCGCGGGCGGAGACCAGGATGCGAAATGGCGCGAATATAGCACGTTCCGCGATTTTCTGGGGGCGAAACCTTATCTAGAACAAGCCTGCGGCGACCTGCTGCCGGGTGATCTGCACGTGCACTCTTGATTAACGGCTTAACCCCATACGCATAAATGACAGGATAACTAATCTTCCTAAACGGAGACGGTTATCCTATTTTGTGATGAACTGAAATGCAGCGGAAGCATAGTTCCGTTCAAGAAGCAGCGCGAGCCCCCGTTAACCCGGATCTGTAGGGGGATAGTAGTCGGAAAAAGTGAGTGGAAATCGTGATCAGAGATAGTAGTCCCATGAGGAGTAGAAATCAGGCTATAACGCCGCATCATGTATTAGATAGGCTGAACTTAAGAATCTAATGAACAAGCATAGGTAACGGCAGGAGATTTTTGGAGCTGGAGGTGCGGTAGCATCCCTCCATAAGCTGTCCACAGGAAAGCTCGCTACCTATAGCATATGCTATCTCCGGATTTCAACCGCGGACGGAAGTCCAAACATTCACCGTAGTTACGTACTCGACCAAATGACAAAATTTTAAGTTCAATTTATAAAGTAACTTTACTTCGCCCAGCAGGTATCGTCTTCCGAACCCCTCGATTATTTCAGTTAGGTGTAGTTTGCAAGTGAAAGTGGCAACAATGAGGGTATCTATCCAACGAAGGGGCGGGGCATTGCATGGTCAGAGATGTTATGAATAAGACAATTCTTCCGGTGTCTTTTTATTGTTGCGCTGCCACCGCTACAGCAGCAATGATAACTGCAGTTTTTATGCGGGGATTCTTTTTTGCAGAGGATCTGTATGCTTTTGCAGCCGGATGGTTTGGGTGGTGCGCTGTTTATATGGGGTACCGGTTTATATCCTCACTCATATTTAAGTCAGAAGCGTTGTTGCAGCCGGTAATTCCCCGGAGAAAGACAAACGTGGCTGAAATGCTGGTGCTGTGCTGCCCGTTTGGAATAGCTGTGTTATATATGCTTCACGCGGTGGAAGGTGATGTGGTATCCATGCAGGGTACCTTGAATGAATGTTTGCGCTGGAGCTTCTATGGTACTTTTGCTGTCCTTGCTTATAAGGGGGCGTCCAGTAACGGCTCCTCGCGGATAATCATCGCTGCCTGGCATACCACGGGTATGGTTCTTTGTCTCAGTGCCCTTCAATCTGCCTGTGGAGGCTTACGAATTCCGTATGCTATTGCATACAGCTCTTCTCCCGAGGTGAGCGTGTCCGGTGCCCGGCTGGGCGGGCTGTTGCAGTACCCGAATACCTTCGGGGCAGTAATGGCTGTGTTTTTGCTCGAGCGGTTATTTGCCGTCGCCGGGGACGATGCATCTTCACCGGCAGGCCAATCGTACACTGCTGCGCTGCTGCGACTGCTGCCGCTGTTCCCGTACACTGCCGCGCTGCTGCTCAGCGAGTCGCGCGGCGCGTGGCTGGCGGCGGCTTGTGCTTGCGCCGCCGTGCTGCCCTGGAAGCGGCGCCTGCTCGCGCCGCTTCTTGCCGCAGGCGCCGCCCCCGTGGCCGCGGCGGCGCTGCTCTACCGCGAGCTGGCCGCGGCGCGGCTCGCGGTAGAGCCTTGGCCCGGCCTGCTGTCGCTGGCCGGGCTCTGGGCCGGCGCTGCGCTTGCCGGCCTGTGGCTGGCCCGCCGCAGGCAGAGCGCGGCGGGCGGGGGGAGCGCCGCCGTGCTGCTGCTGGCGGCGCTGGGATGGACGGCGGGCGTCGCCGCCGTCCTCCTGCACGTACACGCGCGGATTGCCGGACCGTCCCCGACGGTCACCGCGCGTGCGCTGTTCTACCGCGACGCCTGGCGGCTCGCGGCAGAGGCCCCCTGGCTGGGCCGGGGAGGAGAGACTTGGCGGAATGTGTACCTTTCCGCCCAGTCTCATCCGTATGTAGGCAGCCAGCCGCATAGCGGTTATCTCGATATTCTCTTGAATCTCGGGATAACCGGGTGGATGGTCGCGGCGATAATGTTGGCCGCGATAGCCTTATGGCTGTGGGGAACGTCGCCCCGGCTCTTGCCCCCTTTTCTAGTGATAGCATTGCATGGTGCCATTGACTTTGACTGGAGCTATGGACTGATGTGGCTGCTGCTGTTCAGTCTGTCCGCACTGGCTGCGGCAGATGCTTCAGTTCGGGATCAGGCAGAAGCTGCATGTCATAAGGCGGCCTCCGTATCCTATCAGAGTGCTACGGGAAGCCTTCAGGACAATACAGTTACCCATCAGGAAGAATCTGTATTTATTCAGACAGCCTCAAGACGCTTTCAAACATCCTCAATAACTTATCAGACAGATTCAGTAACCCAGCGTGCAGCTTCAGTAACCCAGCAAGCAGACCAAGAATCACTTCAGGTAGACCTAGTGTCACATCAGGCAGACCAAGTATCCCAGCACGCAGCTTCAGTATCCCAGCAAGCAGACCAAGTATCACATCAGGCAGACCAAGTATCACATCAGGCAGCTTTATTAACCCAGCAAGCAGGCCAATTATCCCATCAGGCAGACCAAGTATCATACCGGGCAGTTCCAGTAACCCATTTGAGTGCCTTGACATACCATCAAGCAGACTCTGATGCTAAGCAGCAACTTTTGATCCATCCTTGGAGGATCGCCTTTTTTAGTTCTTCTATGATAAGGGGCATAATGGTAGCAGGTTCAATCGTTCTCTTGCTTTCTCTTAGCACCGTAGCTTGGCGTGCAGATGTAAGCACCACATTGTTCCGGAAGGCTTCGGAATCACTGGAATCCGATAGACAGATTACATTGCTTCAACAGTCCCTGAGCTGGAATCCGATGTCTGCCAGAGCGGCTGCCGCTTTGGCAGAGCGTCTAAATCCAGAGCAGGGAGAAAGCTTGCTCCGGTATAGCTTACACTATTCTCCAGATAGTCCTTCACTACACTGGGGGATGGTTCAGATTATGTTAAAGAGGGAGCATGAGGGAGATGCGCTTTATTGGATCCGCCGAAGCCTGAGTCTCGATGTCTATAACTTTAGACAAAGAACGTTAGCAGTACAGGGTCTCCTGAAACTTGCCGAGCGGAGGATGGCCGTAGGTGATAGGGTGGGGGCTGAACACAGCGCTACCGCCGGATTGGAGCTACTTCGTCAATATCAGTTGCTTGCAGACAGTGATGCCAGCCACCAATTTAATGACCGCTGCTTCCATCTAACGCAACAAGCTGCCGGACTCCGCCAGCGGCTCCAATCACTGCTTCCTGAACAGCGCCAATCTCTGCTACCTACACAACCTCAAACCTTGCTCTCTGAACAGCCTCAAACATAGGTAGCCTTAGGAGACGGGAAGACTATTTTTATTTCTACCTCGCAGCCGTTTTCTCAATCCATGCACGAATTATGTATCTTGGACACAAACTTATACACGCAAATGTTACTTAGACAAAGCATCTCCTAACTCAATAACTCTAACTCAATAACTCAAACGCCGTAATTCAAACGCCATAACTCAACCCAGTAGCGCATACCCAGCTCAAATAAGGCATCTAACTAGAATATTCTAAACTCCTAAGTAGAGCATCCCAAAATTCCTATATCCCAACATAGTATAAGGACAGCCCGTGTACAGACATCGCATCTGACACCAAGCTCTACGTGTAATTGAATGTACCAACCCTGTACAATTTCAAATCAGATCCTTAGGAACAAAGAATTCTATTGCATTTCATGCAATAGAATAAGCTAAAAAGACTCTGTTTTTGCAATCTGATGCACTTTGTGCAATAGAATGATAAATAATGGAGTGGTTCTTAAAATTCTATTGCACAAAATGCAACAGATCGAGTTTTAGAGGTGATTTCAGCGCATTCTATTGCACAAAATGCAACAGATCGAGTTTTAGAGGTGATTTCAGCGCATTCTGTTGCACTAAATGCAACAGATCGAGTTTTAGAGGTGATTTCAGCGCATTCTATTGCACAAAATGCAACAGATCGAGTTTTAGAAGTCATTCCAGCGCATTCTGTTGCACAAAATGCAACAGATCGAGTTTTAGAGGTGATTTCGGCGCATTCTATTGCACAAAACAAGCCGCCTGCGTTCACAAGCGGCCTGCTCTAATATCCCTGCAAGGACTTTAATTTATTTTAAGTGGTGCGAATACCTGGCATTGTTCGAAGCGAATTAACCCCAACTTACCTCTCAACTCACCTCTCAACTCACCTCTCAACTCACCTCTCAACTTACCTCTCAGCCTACATCTCTAAATACGACATTCACCCTAATCTCCCGCCTGATTGGAAATATACCAGGAATAGAACATTGGCGGAACCGTCGCCGCCACAAGGCCGGTAATAATAACCGGGATCGATAAGATTTGGGGCAGCAGGGCTCCGGCAATAAACAACAGTCCGGCTGCGGCCCAGCATATCCCGGACAATCGGTGGGTTTTGCGCCATACCTTAGGACTCGCCAGTGTCCAAGGGGTACGGATGCCAAGGAAATAGTTATGCTTCAGTTGTGGCATGAAATTGCCGATCACAATGAACATTAGTCCAAGCGCAGCGAGCAGGATGTTGTAGACTGGAATATCCTTGTCGAGTCCATATGTTACGGAGAGCACTAGGCAAGCGTCAAAAAGCAGGGCAACCGCCAGCCGGATCATCGCGTGGGCATTCTCGAATTTTTTATAGTTTTCTCTTTTGGGATCAATGATCCGCGTGAATTGCAGCAAGAATGGCCACAGTACAGCAAGTGTTCCGAAGACTGCAATTAGGGAGTCTTTGTCCCAGTAGGTGTTGACCTCTCCGGTAATTCCGAACTGGGCAGGCAGCTGCGGAGGCAGCTGGTTATAATTGATCAGCGCATAGCCGAGTGAGAGCAGCCCTGCGATTACACTGAACGTATCTTGCCACTTCCATTTGAAATTTTCGAGCTTAAGCTTGCTCATTTTCGTTCCTCCTCCGAATGTTCCATTCCAGATTGTTCTTCTGCAGATAAATGCCTATCATCAGTTTTATCGGTCCCGGTCAATTCCAGCAGCCAGCCGAGGACTTCCTGGAGTACGGTGGTGTTTAGAGAATACAGAATAAATTGCCCCTGTCTTTCGTCTTGAACTAAACCGGCGTGCTTGAGCGCATTCAAATGATGGGAAATACTCGGCTTGCTCATATTGAAATAATCAGCGATTTCTCCGGCGGTTCTGTCTCTCTCCCGAAGCAGACGGATGATCTGGCGGCGTGTAGGATCAGCGAGCGCTTTAAAGGATTCATTCATCAGTATTCGACCTTTCGATATTTAAATAATTATCTAAATATATAATAGCGATCCGTGATTTCTCTGTCAATCGCATAAGGCAAGGATAACAACGGAAGGGTGACAAATGGGGGTGGACCTGTAGGAGCAACAGTACTGCTCGAAAGTTATCCGAAGAATGCTCGCAGCGAAGGCATACACTGTATCCGGATTTCTCCGTGAACAGCGGTTTTGATCAAGAAATCGGGAGGTAACAGCTGCCGGAAGCCCAAAACTTCACCCTAGTTAAGACCTCGCCCAAATGACAAAATCTTAAGTTCAATCCTTATAGTAAACAAATGATGCACCGGAGAGGGTGATCAACCCAATCCGGCGCATCATTATCCAATCCATACAGCAACCCAATCCAGCGCACCATGCTCCAGTACCAGCAGCCACACAAATCGGAGCTACCCTCCATGCCTACAACTACGCACTCCGGTACGCTATCCTTCAATGCTTGCAACTACGCACTCCGGTGCACCACCTCTAAACCCTGCAGCACGCCAGATTCAGCCATCAACAATACCTTACAGCAGCTTCTCCCCGTAATACTTCTCGTAATCCTCATGCAGCTTTGCGGCACTCAATCCTTCTGCGACGAGCTCTTTCGAGGTCACGCATAGGCCGGCGGTGACGGCAGCGGCACGCAGGCAGGTGGGCAGTGAGCATCCAAGAGAGTGGGCGTACAGGAATCCGGCAAAAAAATTGTCCCCGGCCCCGTTGCTGTCCACGCGCTCATATTGCTCAATAATAGGGATTTCCAGCCATTGCCCGTCCGGGGTAAGCGCGGTTGCACCGTTTCGCCCATGCGTACAGACAACCAGCTTTTTACCTTCTCGGATCCATTGCTCCATCAGCGGCCGGTAATCCGGAAGATTGTCCGAGCTCAGAAAAAGATAATGCGAAGCAGCAATGAAACCATCGTGGAACGTATTCCGGCCATCATAATCGTGCAGATCGCACCACACTTCCTTACCCAGTTCCTGAAGAAGCGGAATATACTGCTTGCAATAGCCGACGATATTCAGCACGGCATAATCGGACTTTTGAAGCAGCTCTTTGGTCCGCTCAAGATCCAGCTTCGCATCGACAGAGGAGGTATTCAAGAAAATCGAGATCCGCCCGCCATTCTCATCCATGAGATTAACATGTCGTTCTGTTCCGGTGGGATCGTGGTCCAAATGGAAGGAGAGACCTTCCTGTTCCAGAAACCGCCGGATTTTGCGGCCATACTCGTCATCACCCGCAGTTGCGAGCAGTGTGGTTTCCGTTCCCAGCTTGTGTAGGCATAAAGCTTTGCCCGCTCCAGTTGAGCCTACAGTTTCATGGAAGCCATGGGCGTGAAGCGTAGCCGGCTCGGCTTTGGGGAATTCTTTCATCGAGACAATCGTATCGTAGGTGACGCCGCCCAAGATTAGAAAAGAACTCAATATACACACCTCTTCGCATTAGAAATTTATCTAAGGCAAATATTAAGCTTCGATGAGCATCTAGTCAAGCGATACTTTGACGAGATCATGGTTTTATTAGATAATCATCTAAGGCGGGACAGGTTAAGCCAACTCACGTGCTTTTCCCAGATCTATATAAATATAACGCCCCCCTGTAAAAAACCTGAAATAGCTGGTCAGGAAGCTACTCGCTTTAATAAGGGAGTACGTTACTGCCTCTCAATTTAGCACTTGGAAGGAGCTTTTCTATATGAATAACCAACATCCTATTGTCATCCATCCCCCCATGGAAATGATGTATGCCTTGTTTGCTTTGGGCACTCGCCAGCATTTCCTTAATATGCTGAGTGATTTCGGATTAACTCCGGAGCCCGAAATGACAGAGTGGCTGGATGAAATCAGCAGCCCCATGTCCCTGTTTCTGCAGCAGGAGCTGAGCTATTTCTTTGATCTGAGCGGCTTGGGGTATTTGTTTTATAAAAGCATACTTCGCTACAGCGGTATCCCGGATCCGGCAGCGGTGATTGATCGCATAGAAAGTGACGGCCCTGGGCGGCTGATGGACGATATGATGGGCAGCGTGTGTAAGGAGGTATATCCCGGAAGCGGTATTAAGGGCAGTGATTATAAAGCGATGGCTGAGCTTGCGGCGAAGACGGTTTTTGCCGATCCGCAGAGGAAGCTACGTGTTCTGGAGATGCTGAGTCATCCGCAGGAGAGCCATGCCCGGTTTGTTTTTTTACTGCGTATGTTTTATACAAGCTATTATCTTCCGGTTGAACCTAAGGTGCTGCATGAACTAGAACAACGTCTCTCATCATTCCGTGATGTGTACGATAAGGATCCTGTAGAATTTATGAGCCGTTTTTTGAACAGTCCTGACAAGCCTGGGTATAACAAGAACGAGCAGGAGGATGGCAGTAGTGCTTCAATGATCCATTTAAGTTTTTTTAAGGGGATCGGCTGGCATACTTACCGTCTGGAGGGTAAAGAGAATCCGCGGTGGTTCGTGCTGGGTCTGCACAGTAACAAGGCCGAAGAAGGCGGCGTTGCCGTGGAGCAGGCGGTCCTTTTTTTCAAAGTCCTCTCCGATAAGAAAAGAATCGAGATTATCCGTCTGCTCTCCGAACGGCCGTGTTACGGGCAGGAACTTGCGGAGCTTCTGGATTTGACGCCGGCTACGATCTCGTATCATATGACTTTTTTACTGGGGCAAAATATGGTCGTCTACGAGCGCTCCGAGAACCGCTATTATTACTCCCTGAACCGTCAGGTTATGGAACGGCTGTTTCAGCTGTCCCATAATACGGTATTCAAACGGTAACAGCATTTGGCTGTAAGTTTTGCTCAAGTAGAAGTCGTATCCTTCCGTATGCTAGAATAGGCTAAGAGAAGAAGGACTAACTACATAAATCGGAGACGGCTCACTCAGGACTATACGAGAAGATGCGTATTCCGAAATACACGGGAGGAGGAACTGGATTGCATTTTATTTCTGATCTGATCTCGCAACTGTTCGAATGGATTCAGAGCCTTGGTTATTTTGGAATTATGATCGGACTGATGATTGAGGTTATTCCGAGTGAAATTGTACTGGCTTACGGCGGATATCTGGTGTGGGCAGGAGAGATTAATTTCTTTGGCGCGGTTCTGTTCGGTACCATCGGCGGTGTGATCGCACAGATTTTTGTATACTGGATTGGGCGGTACGGCGGCAGGCCGGTGCTCGAGAAGTACGGGAAATACATTTTTATCAAAAAGTCACACATCGACCACTCGGAAGAATGGTTCAATAAATACGGGACAGGTGTTATTTTTACCGCCCGGTTTATACCGGTGGTGCGCCACGCCATTTCCGTTCCTGCGGGGATTTCGCGTATGCCACTGGGTAAATTCACTCTGCTGACTACGCTGGCGGTAATCCCATGGAGCTCCTTGTTTGTCTATCTGGGAATGACGCTCGGTGACAAGTGGAAGGATATTGATGAGGTAGCCTCCAAATATACCCATGAGATTATTCTCGGGGCCATAGCGCTTATTATCCTTTACTTTGGGTACAAGTGGTACAAATCCAAGAAGAAGTGAGGTCATGGCATTGAAGACAAATGTAGCGGCCCAATTTGATCATGGTTTAACTCCCCGTCAATTTGTGGAGAGTATGACCCGTAATCAACAGGCGTTTGAATCATGGTATGAGAAGTTTACGTGGGATGACGAAGGTGACCGGGAATTTTTCGAAAGTTTGAATCACCGGGATGATCTGCGTGTGCTCATTCTTGCTGCGGACTGGTGCGGCGATGTGGTGCGTAATATTCCGGTAGTATTCCGTGTTCTGGAGACTGCGGGCATAAAGACAGAAGTGCTTATCCTGGAGGAGAATCTTGAGGTTATGGATCAATTCCTGACTATGGGCGGACGAGCGGTGCCGATTGTTATTTTTGCAGATACCGGAGGATATGTGCTTGGCCATTGGGGTCCACGGCCTCTGCATGTTCAGACGCTGATGAACGATTTCAAACGGGAGAATCCGGACCGCGAGGCTCCTGATTATGAGAGCAAGATCACTGAAGTACGTAAGGCCATGGGGCAAGCTTACGGGGAAGGAACGGAATCACACGCGGTAATCGTACAGGAACTGCGCAGTCTGATCTCCGGATTCTAAACAAGAATGCTAAATATTCGTAACTACAATTTGGGTCCTCTACAGACTAATGCTTATCTACTGACAGGTGCTGATCCTTCTAAAGGAATCATTATTGATCCCGGAATGAATCCTGCCGCACTCGTGCGTGCAGTTGCAGACATGGAGATTGAAGCGATCCTGCTGACCCATGCGCATTTCGATCATATGGGCGGTGTGGACGAGATCCGCAAGCTCAAGAAATGTCCTGTCTATCTGCATCCGCTGGAGAGTGAATGGCTGACAAATCCTAAGCTGAACGGTTCACTCATGTGGCCCAATGTTTCGCCGCCACTCACTACCGATCCTGCGGAATATGATCTCGCGGAGGGCTTAACCCTGAAGCTGATCGGCCATGAATTCAAGGTGTATCATACACCGGGCCACTCTCCGGGTAGCGTCAGCTTTCATTGCGGCAATGATCTTTTCTCGGGAGATGTGCTGTTTAGACTTGGTGTAGGCCGAACTGATCTTCCTGGAGGCCGTGAGCGGGATCTGTTCGATTCTATCCGCGGCAAGCTATATAAGCTGGATGATGAGGTCAAGGTGTATCCGGGCCACGGATCACGGACGACCATCGGATTTGAGCGTGAACGTAATCCGTATGTGAACTAGAACGGTTTGTCGAATTTAGGGTAGACAATAAGATACAAACTTGCTACAATAATGTTAATTAAATGTAACATTTACCTTCGCGAAGCACGCAGACTGTGGATTATTCCCGGTTTGCGTTCTTTTTTTTGTCTTTTTTCAGATCATAATGGGATGAGGGATTTGTTTGAGTAAAGACATCAAGTATCATATGGATGGCGGACTATGTACATATACTAATGAAGCGCATCATGAGCAGCTGTCTCATCGGGCAGATAAGGTCCGGAACCCTTTATTCTGGAGCTTTCCACGGGGCCGGGGTTCGATGCAGCCTTGGCGGCGCAAGCTTTGGGACCACCGGAATAAATAATTTACATATTGATAAGAACGAATTGAACGAAATGCAGAAGCTATCCGTATTATTTACATCAACCGCGAAAGGGATAGGGAGCAATGACCCACAGTAACCAGGAATTAATCACTGCAGCCCGGCAGGGGGATGCTTCCGCACTGGCTCAGCTCCTCCGCGACCATTATACCTTTATCTACAGGTATTTGCTTAAGGTCACCCTGGATCCGTCACTTGCCGAGGATTTATGTCAGGATACGATGCTTAGATGCATGGAGAAGATCTCATCTTACCGTTCAGATTCTTCCTTCTCTTCATGGCTGATGACTATCGCTACCCGATTGTTCATTGACCGTCTGCGGCGGCGTAAAGTGGAGAAAGAATGGATATCGAAGCAGGAACAGGGCATCCGGTCGCTAAAGTGGCAATTCGAGAGCCGGAATGAGGAGTTCAGCGATGTCCTGAAAGTCTTGTCCAGGCTTCCGGAGGAACAGAGAATTGCTGTTCTGCTGAAGCATTATTACGGCTATGGTTATGAAGAGATCGGCAACATGCTACAGATTCCCGAAGGAACTGTCAAATCACGCGTAGCCTATGGATTGCGCCAATTGAGGAAGGAGCTGAGACTGGATGAAGAATGACGGAAATAAGGTTCAAGATCCACTGATAGAGAAGCTGACGCTTGAGCTTGAACGCTTGGATCATATGTATGCTGAAATTACACCTCCATCGCTCAGCGCCCTAACCAAGCAGATTGAGGCTGAGGCCGTGAAGCGCCGGACCCGGATGCGTAATGAATTGCTACTGTTCCTGCTGCTCGCGGTAGTCCTCGTTGGAACGTGCCTGACACTTCTTAATGCGGCACCACTTGCCTACCTGGCGCTTCAGGGGATTATTCCTGTAGTTGCACTGGGCGTTGCCGCAATATCCCGTATGTTCCGGAAGGAGAGGGTTCGTCACCATGAATGAGTCACAGGGATTTCCGGCGTGGTTATTCATTCCTTTGGGGATAGCTTTGCTTATTCAAGGGACTCTTTTGTTCCGGGATGCACGGAAAAGAGGAAAGAAGGCGTGGTTCTGGGGGTTATGGGGGATAACGGGTCTGCCGACTCCAACGGTGGTGTATCTCTTAGTGGTTGTATTGCCGGAGATCCGGCGGGAGAATAGAAAGGGGGAATCATAATGAATGAAATCAACTGGGGATTAATATGGCCGTTACTTGCTCTTCAGGTATTATTGGCGGTTATCGGATTGATATCACTGGCGAAAGCGGAAGCCACACGGGGTCCTAAATGGTTATGGGTGCTTATTATATTGTTTGGCAATATTCTGGGCTCCATCATTTATTTTATTGTAGGAAGGAAGAATGTCTGATGTCTTCTTTGCTGCAGGTTAGCCATTTAAGCAAAAGCTTTGGCAAACAGGTATCTGTTAATAATATCAGCTTTGATATTCATCAGGGCCGCTGTACGGCGCTTTTGGGTCCCAATGGGGCGGGCAAAACGACCACGCTGCGCATGCTTGCCGGTCTGCTTCAACCTACCTCGGGAAGCATTGCTTTTGAAGGAATGAAGCCAGGTGCGGATTACCGCAGAACGCTGGGGTATTTACCGCAAGCCCCGTCTTTTTATGGTTGGATGACCGGAGGAGAGTATGTGTCATTTGCCGCCAGACTTAGCGGGTTAAATGCAAAAGAAGCTTCTTCCCTCGGTGCAGCTGCACTGGAGAAGGCAGGATTGAAGGACGCAGCCAGACGCCGGATTGCCGGCTATTCCGGAGGAATGAAGCAGAGACTGGGTCTAGCCCAGGCACTTGTACACCGCCCGCGGCTTCTGCTGCTGGATGAGCCCGTTTCTGCACTTGATCCTATTGGCAGACGCGAAGTAATGGAAATGCTGCATGAGATCCGGCAGGAGACCACCGTTATTTTTTCCACGCATGTGCTTCATGACGCTGAGGAAATATGCGATGATATTATTTTGCTCAATGAGGGAACCATCGCCGAGCAAGGAACGCTTGACGAGCTCCGGTTGAAGTACCGTATTCCCGTGATTCGCCTTCGGGTTGAGAAGCGAAAGGATGCCTTGGATTGGCTGAATTCACTCTCCTCAAGAGCTTTTGTGCTTGAAGGCAGAGTGTTCGGTGAGGACGCTTTTTTAAATGTGAATGATCTGGAAGAAGCGCGCCGCTTTATTATGAAGGAAGCCGCTGATCTGAGCATTCCTCTGCTGAATTTTGAAGCGGGCTCCTCTACGCTTGAGGACTTGTTTATGAAGGTGGTGGGAGCATGAGAAACGGCGTGATTTTATTCCAAAAGGAAATGCTTGAGATGCTCCGCAGCTACAAGCTGGCATGGATTCCGGTGGTGTTCATCATCCTGGGAATCATGCAGCCCTTGAGCACGTATTATCTGCCCGAGATTCTCAAGGCTTCCGGAGATGTGCCTCCTGCTATAATGGAAGCTTATGAAATGCCGGGAGCTGCGGCCACTATGGTTCAAGCCATAGGGCAATACGGAACTATAGGTCTGCTTGTATTGGTTCTGGCCGGGATGAACAGTCTCGCGGGTGAACGAGTTAGCGGAACAGCGGAATTGGTGCAGGTAAGACCGGTTTCATCTCTGTCCATTGTTCTGGCCAAATGGACTGCACTTCTTGTCCTGCTGGTTATCTCACTTGGACTCGGGGCAGGAGCGGCAGGCTATTATACAGAGCAGTTGATCGGAAGCCTTGCATGGAACGATGTGCTGGGGGCCACTGGTCTTTATGGTCTATGGTTATTATGTATTCTTTCGATAACCTTGCTGTTTAGTGCATTCTTGAAGGCCCCTGTTGCCGCATTTTTATCTTTGGCTGCCGCAGCAGGATTATCCCTCGTGAACAGCCTGGTTCCATCGTGGACGGAATGGACACCGGCGCATTTGTCGGGACTTTCCGCTGCGCTTCTTACAGAAGGCAGCGGCGGTTCCAGTGTATCCCTGGGCGGACCACTGATTTCTTCTCTGATGTTTATCGTTCTATGCATTACTGGAACAACGCTGCTCGCAGGGAACAATAAGCTGGGCAATTAAGGCATGCCGTATCGCTCTATGGTAGTTGTTTTCTGCTTTTTCATGATAAATTTCAAACTCTTTTCAAACCTGCCTCCCATCTAGTAGACATCACTATCTTTTTTTAGTAGACTGTTGAAATAAGTAAGCGATGCTAGATTGATTCGAGGAGGTAGGGCGATGCTGCGATTAGGTGAGAAGGTTATTATTATTGCGGATGCTTTTGAGCAGAATCTTCCTATCGGGGATTATGGCTACTTGATTGCTTACGACCGCAACCCGGATAATGCGTTTGATTATGTCATTCGTGTGCCTCAGGCGAACCGTAATTTTTATGTCACTGCGGAAGACGTGGAGGCTGAAGAGGACCTGCTGGTTGAGGAAGCGGAAAGAGCTACAAGAGAAGCTTTAATAGATTACGCTTTGTCTACGTATAATGAGAAGCTGTTCCATCATTTGATGAATGGCGAATCTGTCGATACCGAAGAGCCGGAGACAACTTCACAAGAAAGTATGTCCCAGGCGGAGTTCATCAAACAGGTGAACCTCCGCGCATGGATTTAAGGAAGGCCGGCGAAAGCCGGTCTTTTTTTTTCGGGTTCAACTTATATAAGGACACAAAAGCAACGTCATTGAATTGTCCAGGCTTCTACAATATAATTAGAAACGTTATCCGGGCACTTTAGCCCTTTACACTAGGAGGGATATTTCTTATGAGCATCACGGTCAAGGATGTGCACCATGTGGCCAAGCTGGCCCGGTTGCAGTTAAGCCCGGAAGAAGAGGCGACCTTAACAGAACAAATGAATGCTATTTTACAATATGCAGAGAAATTGAATGAACTCGATACGGAGAACGTCAAGCCGACTACACATGTGCTGCAGGTCAGCAATGTCATGCGTGAGGATATCGTAAAAGAGAGTCTTTCCCAAGAGGCGGCTCTGCTTAATGCGCCTGATGAAGAAGACGGGCAATTTAAGGTGCCTGCTGTTCTGGAATAGTATAACCATATGAGAAGGGGGATGTAATCTTGAGCTTGTTTCATTACCGACTACCTGAATTACATAATATGCTCCATAACAAAGAGGTGTCTGTCAGCGAACTGACCGAAGAATCCTTGTCTGTCATCGCCCGGCGGGATCAGGAGCTTCATGCCTTTTTGACCCTGGATGAAGAGGGAGCCCGGGCCACTGCCCGTGCACTGGATGATAAACTCTCAGCCGGAGATTCCCGCGGACTGTTATTTGGGCTTCCTGCTGGTGTTAAGGATAATATCGTGACTCAGGGGCTTCGCACTACCTGTGCGAGCCAGTTTCTGGCTAACTACCAGCCGATTTACGATGCTACCGTTGCCTCTAAGCTCCGTCAGGCGGACGCTGTCGTAATCGGTAAACTCAACATGGACGAGTTCGCGATGGGCGGCTCTAATGAGAATTCCAGTTTTGGTCCGGTCCGTAATCCTTGGGATCTGGAAAGAGTTCCTGGCGGCTCCAGTGGCGGTTCCGCTGCAAGTGTGGCTGCGGGTGAAGTGTTCTTCTCTCTTGGCTCCGATACTGGCGGTTCGATCCGCCAGCCGGCTTCCTATTGTGGTGTTGTCGGATTGAAGCCAACGTATGGCCTTGTTTCCCGTTACGGCCTTGTGGCATTTGCGTCCTCGCTGGACCAGATTGGACCTGTTACACGTAACGTCGAAGATTCGGCATATGTACTACAGGCTATTGCAGGATACGATGCACAGGATTCCACATCTGCCAAGGTGGATATCCCTGATTATTTAAGCGCACTTACCGGTGACATCACCGGGCTTCGCATTGCTGTACCTAAGGAGTATCTTGGTGAAGGTGTTGACGCTGCAGTCCGTGAATCGGTACTGGCTGCGCTTAATGTGCTTGAAGGTCTTGGTGCGGTATGGGAAGAGGTTTCGCTGCCGCACACGGAATATGCTGTGGCTACCTATTATCTGTTATCCTCTTCGGAGGCATCCTCCAATCTGGCACGTTTCGACGGCGTCCGTTATGGAATGCGGGTGGAGGAAGGCGGAAGCCTGCTTGACCTTTACCTCAAGTCCCGCAGCCGTGGTTTCGGACCGGAGGTTAAGCGCCGTATTATGCTTGGAACCTATGCGCTCAGCTCGGGGTATTATGATGCTTACTACTTGAAGGCGCAAAAAGTACGGACCTTGATCAAACAGGATTTTGACGAAGTGTTTAAGAAGTATGATGTAGTCATTGGCCCGACGGCGCCGACAACGGCGTTCAAGCTTGGCTCTCAAACAGAGGATCCGCTGACCATGTACTTGAACGATATATTGACCATACCAGTCAGTCTTGCGGGCATTCCTGCCATCAGCGTTCCTTGTGGTTTTGCTGAAGGGCTGCCTGTAGGTCTGCAGATTATCGGCAAAGAATTTGATGAGAGTACGGTGCTGCGCGTGGCGCACGCTTATGAACAACATACAGAACATCATAAACAGCGTCCGCAGCTGTAATTACGTTCAAAGGAGGTAAACAGGACACCATGTCATCTAAATATGAAACGGTCATCGGACTAGAAGTTCACGTAGAGCTTCATACGAAATCCAAAATCTTCTGCGGCTGCTCCACGGAATTTGGAGCACCACCCAATACACATACCTGCCCCGTATGTCTCGGTCATCCCGGCGTACTGCCGGTATTGAACCGTCAGGCGGTGGATTACGCCATGAAAGCGGCGATGGCGCTGAACTGCACCATTGGTGATGTCAGCAAATTCGACCGCAAGAATTACTTTTATCCCGATTCACCTAAAGCGTATCAAATCTCGCAGTTTGATCAGCCTATCGGCTTGAACGGCTGGATTGATATCGAAGTGAACGGAGAAACCAAAAGAATCGGCATTACCCGCCTCCACCTGGAGGAGGATGCCGGGAAGCTGACCCACGTTGATGGAGGTTATGCTTCGCTGGTTGACTTTAACCGCGTCGGTACACCGCTCATTGAAATTGTATCCGAACCGGATTTGAGATCGCCGGAGGAAGCTCGCGCTTATTTGGAGAAGATTCGAGCGATTATGCAGTATTGTGATGTATCCGACGTTAAAATGGAGGAAGGCTCCATGCGTTGTGACGCGAATATCAGTCTGCGTCCTGTAGGACAAGAGGAATTTGGTATCCGTGCAGAGCTTAAGAATATGAACTCTTTCCGTGGCGTACTCCGCGGCCTGGAATATGAAGAATACCGCCAAGCTGAAATCCTCGATGATGGTGGCGTTGTCGTTCAAGAGACGCGCCGCTGGGATGAAGCTGGAGGTAAGACCTTGTCTATGCGCGGCAAGGAAGAAGCGCATGACTATCGTTATTTCCCGGATCCGGATCTTATTGTTCTGCATATTGATGATGCCTGGAAGGAATCGATCCGGGCTTCGATCCCTGAACTTCCGGACGCGCGCAAAGTCCGTTACTCCGAGGAATATGGACTTCCCGCATACGATGCGGGCGTAATTACCTCATCTATGCCGCTGGCTGACTTCTTTGAAGGGGCGCTTGGCTTTACGCAGGACGCCAAGTCTGTTGCTAACTGGATAATGGGTGATCTTCTTGCCTATTTGAACGCCAATAATCTGGAGTTATCCCAAGTGAAGATCACACCGCAAGGAATGGGTGAAATGATCGGACTTATCTCCGCTGGAACCATCAGCAGTAAGATTGCTAAAACCGTCTTCAAGGAAATGCTGGAGAGCGGCAAGCTCCCTGCGGTAATCGTTGAGGAGAAGGGTCTTGTGCAGATTAGCGATGAAGGCGCAATTAAAGGGATTGTCGAGGCCGTTGTAGCGGCGAATCCGCAGTCGGTTGAGGATTACAAGGCTGGCAAAGAAAAGGCTATCGGCTTCCTTGTAGGACAGGTTATGAAAGAGAGCAAAGGAAAAGCGAATCCAGGCTTGGCCAATAAGCTTCTGGTAGAAGTGCTGAACGCTTAGTCTTTGGTTCGGGTAATGATATAAGCAGCCTAATGAAAGAGCTTGCCGGGCAGCGGCAAGCTCTTCGCGATATATAAGGAGATCGAAAGAATGAGTGAAATCATCAAGCTGAACCTGAGGGATGATCTGACAGTCAGCGAATTATGGGGCCTGCAGCACAAGGCTTACAGGCTTGAAGCGGAGCTCATAGGATTTAAGGAGATTCCGCCTCTCATGGAAACCATGGACATGCTGCGCCGCAGTGTGGAGATTTTTTATGGAAATATAGGTGTAGACGGTGAATTGTTGGGGGCAGTGGCTGTAGAGGAGGAATCGCCCGGTAAGCTGACAATCACACGGATGATGGTAGACCCGGTTTATTTCGGCCGGGGAATCGCCAGCAGCCTCTTGAACTATGTATTCAACTATTATGGAGAAATGGAGCAGTTCATCGTGTCTACAGGCAAGCTGAACGGTCCGGCGGTATCCTTGTATAAGAAACATGGTTTCATACCGGTAGGAGTAGAAGAAGTTGCACCGGGTGTTGAACTTGTTGAATTCCACCGAAGCGGTAAGGACTAAGTTATGGATCAATATATACATTCTGATAGGAAAGGAGAATCCCTAAATGACAAATGCAACCGGAATGCCACCCTCATCCGAGGAACTCGGGAACACCGCCGATCGTGATACTACTGTACCGGCTGAGGAGAGGGCAATCATCCCTCCACGCCCCAAACGCCGCCCACCCCGGAAACATAAATTTCTAGCCGGGTTGCTTGCTGTCTTCCTGCCTGGGGCCGGGCATTTGTATTTGGGGCTTTTCCGAACTGGGATTTCTCTGATATTTCTGATTCTTGTAGATATTGCCTCGTTGTTATATTTCTCTTCAATCGGCATGCAGATTAATGTCCCGCTGCTTATCCTTCTAGCGCTGTTCATACCTGTAGTTTATTTCTATAACATCTATAATGTCCTGCAGGCCTCTGACCGGATTCTCTACAATCTTAGAACGGCGAACACCTATCCTCAGCATGCGCTTGAACAGGGTATGGAATCTCCAGACAATTCCGTTGAACCTATATCGAAACGTACCGTGTTTATCACTGAACCTGGGCTTTCCTTTGGCCTCCTGCTATTGTTTGGCGGGGCGCTGCTTTTTCTTTTCCGTCAAAAACCTCCTTGGCTTCAGCTGTTTATTGAGAATTACTCAGGTTTGACCATTGCAATGATCCTTCTGGGCAGCAGCCTTACATTAGGAATACGTGAGATATACCGGGGTACAGCTCGTCAGCGGCGTAAGGGGAACAGTAGACGCAGAGTTGGAAGATATACGGCTGCCGCACTGCTTGTGGGTGTTAGTATACTGCTGCTTCTCGATTGGAAAGGAAACCCTGACGCTCTGTTGCTTCTTCTGAAATGGTGGCCGGCTGTCCCTGTATTCTGGGGTCTGGAGTATCTGCTCATGTTTTGGTTCGGAAATCGTCCTATCTCAGGAGCAGCTTTGGCAGAGCATAGGCTCAGGCTTGATTTGCGTGGCCTTGTACTTTCACTGGTGGCAGCGGCTTGCGTTTTTGTAGTAGCTGAGCAAGAACATTATCTGCATTTATGGAACAGGGTCAATCTTAATTTGACTGCAGCAGCAGTGGATTACAGTGAGGCATCAGGCAGCAAGTTTCAGAAACAGCCGCTTATAGTACCCGTAGAACTGAATTCTGCCAAAATTTCTATTAACGCTATCAATGGAGACATTCTGCTACACAAAGCACCTGTGGAGGATATTGAGATCGTCACTACCGTATGGGTGGACCAACTGGAGGGAGTTATGGCTGAAGCCATATCCGATCAGTCGTTTATTGAGGTCTCAGAGGGTCCGACAATTAAACTGACACCTAAAGGCAAGGCCTACGGTGATTCCGGCAAGCGTCAGCCGCGTATGGACATGGATATTTATCTGCCAGAGGACCGCCGGTTCAATCTGGAGGTTCGGACAATGAATGGTGGAATCACACTCCAGAATGTAGAAGCTATCGAGAATATCTCTCTTGAAACAGGCAACGGGCCTGTGATTTTGAATCGTGTATTTGGGAATGTAACAGGTAAAACGTTGAATGGAGAGGTTCGCGTCCGTTCCGTTCAAGGGAGTGTTGAGATTTCGACTGGTGGTGGGGCTATGAATGCCTGGGATATTGCAGGATCGTTAAAGCTTACTACTGCGGTAGGGGATATCGGCGCAATCAACAGCGGGGATGCAATTCATGTCGCCAGTAAAAACGGTAATCTTACAGTTTCGGAAGCCAGAGCAAAACTGCATGCGGAGTCTCTTAACGGGAATATCGATATCCGTTCATCTGCTGTGGGCGGGGAGTGGGATATATACAGCGCGGTTGGTGACCTCAATTTGTATTTGCCTGAAGAGGCCAATTTCAGTATGGATGGCTCCAGCGGATATGGAGATATCATTTCGGAGTTCCCGCAGCTTCCCGTTGACAAGAAGACGATCTCCGGAGAAATAGGAAATGGTGAATTTAAGCTGCATGTTGAAGGAAACAGCAACTTAAATGTGAGGAAATATTGAAATAAGTAATTTTTATTATATAATAATAAATATAATGTAGAAGCCGCGTTGACAATATTCAAGGGCCAGTCTTACAATTACATGTAGATTTGCTAATTTGCTTTCCGTAAAGGGCGGTGACATGGATGGGTAGTGGCGTACAGCATGCATTGGAACAATTGAAGACAACAGGTGTCCGTATTACACCCCAGCGTCATGCGATTTTAACTTATTTGATGGAAGCGATGAATCACCCAACTGCCGATGATATTTATAGAGCGCTTGAACCGAAATTTCCAAGTATGAGTGTGGCGACGGTATATAATAATCTTAAAATGTTTATGGAAGCAGGAATGGTACGCGAACTCACTTACGGTGATAATTCCAGCCGTTTCGATGCTAATGTATCAGACCACTATCATGTA
Source organism: Paenibacillus oryziterrae (assembly GCF_042610485.1). NCBI lineage: Bacteria > Bacillati > Bacillota > Bacilli > Caryophanales > Paenibacillaceae > Paenibacillus > Paenibacillus oryziterrae. The sequence continues at coordinate 223,995 of NZ_JBGJZO010000006.1, forward strand.
ATCTGCCAGGATTGCGGTAAAATAGAGGATTTCAGTTATCCGTCTCTTCACGAGGTGGAGCATCGGGCAGAAGAGGCTACCGGCTTCAAAATCAATGGATTACGCATGGAGTTATACGGGGTTTGCCAAGGCTGTGGAGAGCAGCATTAATAAATTTAAGAACATGAAGTATCAATAACGTGCTGATTCCGTAACCCGGATGAATCACGTTATATTTTTTTGGAAAAATTTTACAGAAACCAAAGGCTCTTTCAAACGTATCATAGAGGTCGGCTGTGCCGATTATGCATGTCATGTATCATTCAAAATCATCTATATACGGAGGACTTAAATTGGACAGAAGACAAAAACAGAGGCGCGGAAGCAGAGGCAGAAGTCTTTTTAGCCGCTTTCTGAGCCTTATTATAATTGCTGCTGCCGCATATTGGGTCATATTCTATGTGATGCCAAACCGCCAACATATCGATCCTGACTGGAAAAATATAGACAAGCCTATTTTCGTCAAGGGGGAGCTTACCGAGTTTTCTGCTTCAGGGTCCGGGGATGGACTGCTGCTGCCATTGCCTTTTCTGCAGGAGTATGTTGATTCATCCATCCGGTATGAAGCCGAGAGTAAGTCGGTTATTTTATCTACAGATAGCGAGCTTTTATACATGCAGGCTGATACCACCGCAGCAAGCTTGAACAATAAACCGCTTCAACTGCGCCTGGCTCCGGAGGAGAAAGGGGATCTCACCTACCTTCCCGCGGAAACGCTGAAAGAGCTATATGGATTTGAGGTTCAGGAGGACAAGTCCACAGGAGCTGTTCAGGTGATGGTTGCCGGAGAAACCGTACCACTGGGTAAAGTTAAAGGTAAAGAGGGCGGAAAGAGCATTGCTCTACGCCAGGAACCCACCATTCACGCACCCATTGCGGCTGACATGCCTCCGGGAAGCATCGTTAAGGTCTGGGATAAGGCAGAGGAATGGCTCTATGTTCAGATGGATAGCGGCTATACAGGGTTTGTTCAAAGCAAGAGTATCCTTTTGGATGGAGATAAAACGGTTGAGCCACAGCCTTCCGAGCCTACCAGAGCCGAGCGGAGCTGGAAAGGGAAGCCGATTAACCTGGTATGGGAAGCTGTTTATGAACGTAAACCGAATCCAGAGTCCATTGGTAAACTACCAGGCATCAATGTCGTCAGCCCCACCTGGTTCCGGATTGTGGATGGGGAAGGCAATGTACGCAGTCAGGCTGATAATGGGTACGTCCAATGGGCCCACAAGCAGGGAATGGAGGTATGGGGTCTGCTGAGCAACAGCTTTGAGGCTGATATGACCACGGTAGCCCTATCAACCTATGAAAAGCGGATGCGGATCATCGTACAGATGCTGGAATATTCCGATTTGTATAACCTGGACGGCATCAATATTGATTTTGAGAATGTGTATACGAAGGATGGGGAGAATGTTACGCAGTTTATGCGGGAACTGAAGCCCATGGCACAAGCCAAGAATCTGATCGTATCCATAGATGTGACTCCCAAATCGAACAGTGAGATGTGGTCTCTATTCCTTGACCGGCGGGCTCTTGGAACAATCGCAGATTTCATTATCGTGATGGCATACGACGAACACTGGGCAGCCAGTCCTGTTGCTGGATCAGTAGCTTCATTGCCGTGGGTTGGTAATTCTATTACTCGTATTATTGATGAAGACGATGTACCGCCGGAGAAGATAATCCTTGGAGTCCCTTTATATACTCGTATTTGGTCGGAAACGAAGAAGGATGGAGAGATTAAAGTAAGTTCCAAGGCAGTGAGTATGAATGCGGCAGCTGAAATTATAAGTACAAAGAAGCTTAAGCCGAAATTAGATCAGGCAACGGGCCAGAACTATATTGAATACAAAGATGAAGGAGTCCCCCGCAAAATATGGATTGAGGACAAGGTGTCCCTTAAAGCAAGGGTGGAGCTTGCCAAGTCCTTTTCGCTTGGAGGCATCGCATCCTGGAACCGCAGCTTTGGCAATCAGGAGGCGTGGGCAGCTTTAAAAGAAATTTTTCAGTAGTGAACTAATACGTTCTTAGGATATTTTCAAATAGCATAAAAAAAGCAAGGGCTCAACGGGACCCTTGCTTTTATGCATATTAAAGCTTTCTTTTAACTCAGAGATTTGGTTACAATTTCGCTTGGTGATGTTCAAGGTGTTCTGCTGTAATGGTTGCCTGTTCCGGGTCCATAGTTAGTATGGTATGGCAGAACATGCAGCGGTCTGTTTTTCCGAGCATCTTGGTCATCTTACCGCATTCCGGACAATCCACCTGAACAGCACTTGTTGAGAGCATTCCGGCCCAGAAATAGATGGCTAGGCTGGCAACCATGGAGATCAATCCAATAACCAGGCCTATAGCGGCAATGATTTTTCCTGCATGTCCCCAAAACACGATACCCGCCGTTCCCAGAATCATTAGCCCCATTCCGAGCATAGTGAGCAGTAGACCCCATGTGCGGAAAGCATTGATTTTAGCTGATTTAAACTTCATGAGTATCTGCTCCTTACTAAATATAGTTCGGGCATACAGAAGGAACTGTGGTGAATATGTAGAATAATATTATAAATGAATTATAGCTTAACAGACGCACAATCGCCATATTTAATGGAGGGAAGCATGGAACTATCCAATTTGACATTATTAAGTGGAGAAACATTTGATGAGAGTGTCCTTGGAGTAGTCGCTTTGCGGCAGCAGAGCAGTACTTCTTTCCAAAGTGCACTTCTTCACGATTACGATATGATTGTAATGATGCTGCATGATGACGTGGAGAGGGGCAAGAATATCAGCCACTCCATAACGGGTGAGGTTAGAACTCAGACTTTGCATGTTGATCTTCCAACCCTGCAGCGGGCAGTAACGGCTGGCGACAACAACGAACTGATTACAAGCCTGATCTCAGGTGAAGTGATTTGGGACCCTCTGGGAATCATGGGGAGTCTTCGTAATACCATTATTAAGTTTGAGAACCCGCTTCGGGAACGTGTGATGTTTATGGAGTTTGCACGCTTTCTGCATATGTATGTGAAAGCTAAACGTTATCTCGGGGCAGGTTGTGTAATGGATGCGTATAACTGTGTTCTGATAGCTCTCTATCATTGGGCGCGTATTGAAGTGAGCGAAGGAGGACGGTTTCCGGAACCTGCAGTCTGGGAACAACTGAGAAGCCAGAATACATCGGTCTACAAGTTGTATGAGGAGCTTACCATCAGTACGGAGACGTTGGAACAGAGAGTGGAGCTAATACTGCTGGCATGTGAATTTTCGCTTATGTCAAAGATGAACGACTGCTCTTCATTTCTTTTGTCCATACTGGGTAGCCGCAAAGAGGCGTGGAGTGTAGAAGAATTGTTGAAACAGTCCGGGTTAAGCCATTTGGCCGCTGAACTTCCGCTGACATTGCGAAAGCTCAGTTCCCGATCATTGATTAGAGAGATTACCTCATGGGCAGATAAAGGAACGAGTGACGGACACGAGATTCGTTATACTATATAATATAAGATAAAATACATGCATGTATGGGAGAGACTTATGTACTCTCTTTTTTTGTTTGGTTTTTAAGTAAAGGAGCGATAAAATTTATGGTTGACTCACACATGGTTCATGTGATAAATTATAACTCGTCCCTCCGAAGAGCTGCATGGCTCCGGAACGTAAGAAAGACAACTGATAAAATTAAAATAAAAAGTTGTTGACTAAAACGAGGACGCCGTGATATATTATAAAGGTCGCTGCTGACAAGCGGCGGTCACGAAAAAGAGACATTGATCTTTGAAAACTGAACAACG